>CANRHL010000007.1 GCA_947630405.1 uncultured Clostridia bacterium | reverse complement strand
TAGTTACAATAAACGCATAGCATAAGAATTGATTGCCACCAAATAGGCTTATTTCCACATTATCTGCAACACCAAAGCCAACTGCAATGCCAATTGCTTGTGCAATTGCAATTATTAATGCTGCAATTTTTGTGTATAAACTAATTTTCTTTCTGCCATCGCCACCTTCTTTGGTTAGCCTTTGCCAACTAGGAATTACGGCTGAAAGCAGTTGAATAATAATTGATGCGGTAATATAAGGCGAAACGCCTAGTGCTAAGAACGAGCCTTGAGATAATGCTCCACCGCTAACTGCGCTTAGTAGCCCTAAGAAACTATTAGATTCAAAGTTAAGTGCATCTCGGTTGATGCCGGGAATTGGCAACCAACAGCCTACGCGGTAAATAAAGAGCAATAGAAGAGTTAAAAGTAACTTGTTTCTAACCTCTTTAATTTTAAACGCATCCGCTAATGTTTTAAACATTATACCTCCTCAACGCTTCCACCAACTGCGGTAATTTTCTCCTTTGCTGAATTTGTAAACTTGTTAGCAACAACTTTAAGTGCAACGCTAAGTTCGCCATTGCCTAAAATTTTAATGCCATCTTTTTCAACCTTAGATAAGATGCCACTTTCAAGCAATTTAACTGCGTCAACAACGGTGTCCTTTTCAAAGCCGTTAAGTGAACTAACATTTACAACAGAATAAACTTTTTTAAATTTTGCGTTAGAAAAGCCTTTGCTAGGTATTCTTCTATATAATGGGTTTTGACCACCTTCAAAGCCTGGGCGAACGCCACCGCCAGAGCGGGCATTTTGACCCTTGTGACCTTTACCAGAAGTTTTACCTACGCCCGAACCGATACCACGGCCAAGCCTTTTTTTAGATTGTTTTTCGCCTTCTGCGTTTCTCAAATCATGTAAATACATATTATGCCTCCTCTACTTTTAACAAGTGCTTAATTTTGAAGATGCTTCCTCTAATGCTTTCGTTATCTGGAAGAACTCGGGTTTCGTTTAAACGTTTAAAACCTAAAGCTGCAACAATTTTTGCTTGGCGTTTATCAAAACCTATTGGGCTTTTAATTAAGGTAACTTTAATAGTTTTTTCTTGTTTTTTAGCCATAAGTCCTCCTAAATTTCTTCAACTGACTTGCCACGTAGCATTGCAACTTGCTCTTTAGTTCTTAATTGTTTTAACCCATTGATTGTTGCTCTAACCACGTTAATTTTATCAGTTGAACCATAAATTTTTGCGGTAATATCAGTGTAACCTGCCAATTCAAACACAGTACGCGCAGCACCACCAGCAATTAAACCACTACCTGGTTTACTAGGTAACATTTTAACGTTTGTTTTTGAAAATTTGCCGATTGTTTCGTGCGGAATTGTGCCTACTACAACAGGAACATTAATAACTGCTTTTTTAGCGGCTTTTGTTGCCTTTTCAATGGCGGTTGGAACTTCGGCTGCTTTTGCAATGCCCATGCCAACACGGCCTTTTTTATCGCCTACCACCACAAGAGCGGAGAAACGCATGGTACGACCACCTTTAACAACCTTTGCCACGCGGCGAACTGATAACATTTTCTTATCGAATTCGTCTTTTTCTTCAATTCTTGGTTTTTTAAATTCACGTTTTTGTTGTTGTGCCATAATCTCTCCTTAAAACTCCAAGCCTGCGGCTCTTGCGCCATCGGCCAATTCTTTAACTCTGCCAGTATAAAGGTATCCACCTCTATCGAAAACGACAGATTTAATGTTCTTTTTAATAGCAAGTTTGCCAATTTGTTCGCCAACAAAATGTGCTTGCTCTTTATTTGTCATATTTTTAACTTTGGCTTCAACATCTTTTTGAGTGGTGTTGCAAGCAACCAAAGTTACGCCCTTTTCATCATCGATTATTTGCGCATAAATGTGTTTTAAACTTTTATAAACACAAAGCCTTGGGCGAGCAGTAGTGCCAGATAAGTCATGACGCAATCTTACATGGCGTTTTGTGCGTGTTTCGTTTTTATTAACCTTTTTTATCATAACTTACCTCCTACTTTTTCTTCTTACCAGCAGCCTTACCTGCTTTTAGTATAACAACTTCGTCAGCATAGCGGATGCCGTAGCCATGATATGGTTCAACCGGACGCAATGCCTTAATTTTTGCTGCAACTGCACCAACAAGTTGTTTATCTGCACCTTTTACAACAATTGTGCTGTTGTCTGGCACATCAAAAGTTACGCCCTCGTCAGCAACAAATTCAACCGGATGGCTTAAACCCAAACTCATAACAAGTTTGTTTTCGCCTTGCTTGTTTAGTTTGTAACCAACACCTTTAACGGTTAAGGTCTTTTTAAAGCCTTCTTTAACGCCGGTTATCATGTTGTGAATAAGTTGACGATAAAGCCCTTGTTTAGCGTTGCTATCGGTGGTTTCGTCATTACGAGTTACATACACGTGGTTATCTTTAACTTCAACAGTAACATTTTTAGAAACTTCTTGAGTTAAGGTAACTTTTGGACCTTTAACCGTAACAACATTGTCGTTAATTTCAACTGTTACGCCATCTAAAATGGCAATAGGTAATTTTCCAATTCTTGACATAACTCACCTACCATACATAGGCAAGCACTTCGCCGCCTAAATTTAATTTTCTTGCTTGTTTATCAGTAATAATACCTTTGCTTGTAGAAACTATTGCAATACCTAATCCGTTTAAAACTTTTGGAAGTTCGTCGGCGTTGGCATAGATACGAAGCCCAGGTTTACTAATTCTTTTAAGGCCTTGAATAACTTTTTCGCCATTAGGGCCATATTTTAGTGAAATTTCCATCATTTTAATGCCATCTTGCTCGGTAGATGCGAAATCTACTATATAGCCTTCATTTTTCAAAATTTCGGCTATGGCATGCTTTGTTTTGCTTTCTGGAACTAACACTGTTTCATGCTTATTTGCATTTGCGTTGCGTATGCGAGTAAGCATATCTGCGATTGGGTCTATTATATACATAGTTCTCTCCTTTTACCAACTAGCCTTTTTAACGCCAGGTATTTCGCCTTTTGAGGCTAAATTTCTAAAACAAATTCTGCAAATTCCGTACTTTTTCAACACTGCGTGTGGACGGCCACAAATTGAACAACGAGTGTATTCACGCGTTTTGAACTTTTGTGGTTTTTGTTGTTTATTTATCATTGCTTTTTTTGCCATAATATCTCCTATTTAACCTTTTTAAATGGCACGCCCATAAGTTTTAGCAACTCGAACGCTTCTTCATTAGATTTTGCCGTGGTAACGATAATAATATCGAAACCGCGCACTGCATCAATTTTATCATAGATGATTTCTGGGAAGATAATTTGTTCTTTAACACCAAAACTATAATTGCCACGCCCATCAAAAGATGTTGTGCTTAAACCTTGAAAGTCCCTAACTCGTGGCAATGCCACAGAGATAAGTCTATCAAAGAATTCGTACATTTTTTCGCCACGCAAAGTTACCTTTGCACCAATTTTTTGGCCTTGACGAAGTTTGAAATTTGCTACTGATTTTTTTGCCGTTGTAACAACTGCGTGTTGACCAGCAATTAAACTTAATTCTTCAACTGCGTTGTTAAATGTTTTTGCATTGTCTTTTTCTTTACCTAATCTAAGGCTTAAAATGATTTTATCAATCTTAGGGATTTCCATCACATTTTTATAGCCAAACTTTTCTTGCAATGCCTTTTTTACAACATCGTTGTAGTATGCATGACGCCTATTTAATTCTTTCATAAGTCATACTCCTTTTACGCTTTCTTACTGCTTTTTGCAGTGGATTTTGTTGCAGGTTTTTCTGCCGTTTTAGTGGTTTTTGCTGCTACTTTTTTAGTTTCTGCTGGCTTTGCTGCCTTTTCAGCAGGTTTTGTTGTTTTTGTTGCAGTTTTTGTGGTTTTTTCAGACGTTTTAGTTGCAGGTTTTGCTACCTTTTCTGCAGTTGCAGGTTTGGTTGCTTTTGCAACAGGTTTAACTTCTTTAGTTTCTGCCTTAGGTTCAACTTTCTTCTCTACTTTTTTAGCGGGTTTAGCGCTCTTAATTTGTTTAACA
The DNA here is from genome assembly GCA_947630405.1 of uncultured Clostridia bacterium. GTDB lineage: Bacteria > Bacillota > Clostridia > Christensenellales > UBA1242 > Onthoplasma. The sequence continues at coordinate 35,974 of CANRHL010000007.1, read as the reverse complement.
TCAAGGCTTGCACCACATTTTTTGCAAACGCGAACTTTTTTGCCGTCAATAACATTGTGAGCAACTCTTGTTGCCTTTTTGCACGCTGGGCAAATAACCATAACATTAGAAACGCTTATTGCGCCTTCTGTTTTAAGAATGCCGCCTTTATCGTCCTTATTTCTTGGTTTTTTGTGGTGTGCTTGAATGTTAACGCCAGCCACTTTAACGCGCGCATTTTCGCGGTCAATTTCTAAAATTTCGCCTGTTTTTTTAGCATCTTTTCCGGCTAAAACAACAACGTTATCACCTTTTTTAACATTTAATTTCATTTTAGCCTCCTATAATACCTCTGGTGCTAAGGACAATATTTGAGTAAAGCCTTTTGCACGGAGTTCTCTTGCTATTGGACCAAACACACGTGTGCCACGTGGTGCTTTTTGTTTATCAATAATAACGGCAGCGTTGTCGTCAAACTTAATTGAACTGCCATCGGCACGTTGAACACCCTTTTTAGAGCGCACAATAACTGCCATAACGACATCGCCTTTTTTAACCTTACCATCTGGGTCGGCTTTTTTAACAGAGGCAACAATGATATCGCCAATGTTAGCAAACTTTCTAACCGAACCACCAAGGCAACGAATGCACATTATCTTTTTTGCACCGGTGTTATCGGCAACATTAAGTGTTGATAATGGTTGTATCATAATTCCTCCTACTTAGCCCTTTCAACGATAGTTAAAAGCCTAAAGTATTTATCTTTACTAAGTGGGCGAGTTTCAATAATTCTTACTGTATCGCCAACTTTGGCTTCGTTCTTTTCGTCGTGTGCTTTATATTTTTTAGTGTAAGTTGTGTATTTTTTGTAAATTGGGTGTTTTTTCTTGCTGGTAACCAAAACAGTAATAGTTTTGTCCATTTTATCAGAAACAACAACACCTTGAATTGTCTTGCGGTTTACTTTCTTTTCTTCCATAATATTACTCCTTTGCTCCAGCATTTTCTTTTATTTTTAGGGCAGTTTTAACCCTAGCGATATTTCTTTTAACTATTCTAATACGAGATGTATCTTGCAATTGATTTACTTTGTTTTGGAAGGTTAAATTAAAAAGTTCACTTCTTAATTTTGCTTCTTCTGCTTGCAATTCTTTAACACTCATGCTATTGTAATTACTTTTCATCGTTTTCACCGCCTTTTTCCTTATAAACTATCCTAGTTTTACAAGGAAGTTTATGAGAAGCAAGCCTTAATGCTTCCAAGCAAATTTCTTCACTTGGTCCGCTCACTTCCAAAATTACTCTATCGCGTTTAACAACTGCAACGTGCCCAACTTGTGCACCTTTACCGCTACCCATACGAGTGTCGGCTGGTTTTTTAGTTATAGGTTTGTGTGGGAAAACTTTTATCCAAAGTTTGCCGCCACGTTTCATGTATCTGTTGATTGCAACACGGGCTGCTTCAAGTTGATTTGGTGTTACCCAACTTGGTTCAGTTGCTTGCAAACCGTAGTCGCCATATGTTACCTTGCTACCACGAATAGCACGGCCAGACATATTGCCACGGAATTGTTTTCTTCTTTTTTCTCTTTTAGGTAATAACATATTAGTTCTCTCCTTTCTTATGATTTACGGTGCTTTGAGAAACTTTACCTAAAATTTCGCCTTTATAAATCCACACTTTAACGCCAAGCACGCCATAAGTGGTGTGTGCTTCAACTTTAGCGTAGTCAATATTGGCTCTTAGGGTTTGTAAAGGTAAATTGCCATCGTGGTAGAATTCGCTTCTAGCAATTTCCGCACCATCTAATCTTCCAGAAACCATTGTTTTTGCACCCTGTGCACCTGCACGCATAATGCGTTGCAATGCGCTCTTCATAACGCGCTTATATTGAGCACGTTTTTCAAGTTGGCTTGCAATGCTTTCTGCAACAAGTTTTGCATCTAAATCTGGGTTTTTAACTTCAACAATGTTCACATTAACTTTCTTTGCGCTGCTTAATTTTTCAACATTTTTCTTTAATGCTTCCACGCCTGCACCTTTTTGGCCAATCAACACGCCTGGTTTAGCAGTTGAAATGGTAACATTAAGGCTATCGGCAGTACGCTCAATTAAAACGCTGCTTATAGCGCAATTTTTGTATTCTTTAAGGATGTATTTACGTAAAGTATCGTCTTCTTTAATATTTTTAGCAATATCTTTTTTATCTGCATACCAAAAAGAACTCCATGGTTTATTTATGCCAATTCTTAGGCCATTTGGATTAACTTTTTGTCCCATACTCTACTCCTTTACATCTAGCACAACTTTAATGTGGCTAGTTCTTGTTACAATTCTTTCTCCGCCGTGACCGCGACCCCTAAAGTAAATTTTATTCACTCTTGTAGGTCCTGCACCCAAAACAACATCGGCAAGGTATAAATCATGAGTGTTCATACCCTTGTTGTTTTCAGCGTTTGCGCCAGCAGATTTAACAACTTTTAAAAGCACTGCGGCTGCTTCGTGTGGCATGTTGGATAAAATTGCAACTGCGTCATCATATTTTTTGCCTTTAACTTGGTCTATTACTATTTTTGCTTTGGTAGGAGAAAGCCTAACAAATCTAACACAAGCATAAGGGCGAGTGTCTTTATTTTGTTCTATTTTTAAAGTTTTTTCTCTAACATTTTTTGCCATACTTCACTCCTATTTCTTACCTTTATTTGGGGTTGAGGCTTCTTTTTGCTTGTGTCCTTTAAAAGTTCTTGTTGGAGCAAATTCGCCCAACTTGTGCCCAACCATATCGACTGTGCAATATACAGGTATATGTTTTTTGCCATTGTGAACTGCAATTGTGTGGCCAACAAATTCAGGATAGATTGTGCTTGAACGGCTCCAAGTTTTAACGGCTTTTTTTTCGTTCTTTTCGTTCATTTCTTGAATGCGTGCCATCAATTTCTCTTCAACGAAAGGTTTTTTCTTTAAACTTCTACTCATACTCTCTCCTATTTAGCATTCGCTCTCTTGACAATAAGTTTGTCAGAAGCCTTATTATGTTTTCTAGTTTTATAACCGATTGCAGGTTTACCCCAAGGTGTTAATGGACCAGCATGTCCAACTGGAGATTTACCCTCACCACCGCCGTGTGGGTGGTCAACCGGGTTCATAACTGCACCACGAACGGTAGGACGAACGCCCATGTGACGAGCACAGCCAGCCTTACCAAGTGATACAATTTCGTTTTCTTCGTTACCAATAACGCCTATTGTTGCGCGGCAGGTTGCGAAAACTTTTCTCATTTCGCCACTAGGCAAACGGATTGTTGCGTAAGCGCCTTCTTTTGCCATAAGTTGAGCAGAAAGGCCGGCTGAACGCACCAATTGCCCACCTTTGCCAGGTTGCAATTCAATGTTGTGGATTGTTGCACCAAGTGGAATTTCGCTTAATGGAAGTGCGTTGCCTGGTTTAATTTCGGCACCAACACCACTCATAACTCTATCGCCAACATTTAAGCCTTTTGGTGCAAGAATAAAGCGTTTTTCGCCATCTGCATAAACTAACAAGGCAATGTCTGCCGTGCGGTTAGGGTCATATTGAATGCTATCAACACGAGCAGGAACGCCATCTTTGTTGCGTTTGAAATCGATAACTCTATATTTTCTTCTATTGCCGCCACCAATGTGCCTAACAGTTAATTTACCTTGGTTGTTACGTCCGCCTGACTTTTTAACATCGCCATCAAGTGATTTTGGAACGTTAGTTTTGTCAGTTGTTCTAACCTTATAAGATTTAAACCTGTTAGAAGGTGTGGTAGGTCTTAAATTTCTTATAGCCATAAATTACTCCTTTTAGTTCAAACTCTCAAAGAAGGCAATAGGTTTGGAGTCTGCTTTTAAGAAAACAATCGCTTTCTTATAGTCGCTTGTTTTACCAACAACTAGCCCGCTTTTTGTGTTTCTTGTTTTGGTTGTACCTTTAACTAAAACTGTGTTAACTCTTGCAACTTTAACTTCAAAAAGTTCTTCAACCGCCTTTTTGATTTCAATTTTGTTGGCTTTAAGGTTAACTTTAAAGGTGTAAATTTTGTTAGGGAAGCCTGCGTATGATTTTTCTGTCATAATAGGCTCTAAAATAATTTCTTGTGCTTTCATTATACGTATGCCTCCTCAATTTTTTTGATTGCGTTTTTGGTAATAACGATGAATTTGTTTTCAACAACTTCTTTAACATTTAATAGGTTTGCGTCTACGCAACTAACCTTTTGAATGTTGCCGGTTGCACGAAGCACATTTTCATCCTTACCATCGGTCACAATGATAGTGCGTTTATCTAGGCCAAATGTTTTTAAGAATTCGCTTGCTGCTTTAGTTTTTGCATCAGCAAATGTTAGGCTATCGATAACTATCACTTCGTCTTGTCTAATTTTTTGAGAAATTGCACTTGCAAAAGCAATATCTCTCATTTTTTTGTTGATTTTTACTCTAAAATCCCTAGGTTTGGGAGCAAACACAACGCCGCCGCCAACAAATTGTGGTGCGCTTTTTTCGTCGTGACGGGCATTACCTGTGCCCTTTTGCTTATACCATTTCTTTTTGGTTTTGTTGACTTCACTTCTGGTTAGCGTGGATTTTGTGCCTTGACGAGCATTGTTGTTTAGTGCCACAACCACTTGGTGAATAAGTGGCTCATTATATTCAACTGCAAATAGGCCATCTGCTAACTCAACTGTGCCAACTGCCTCTTTTTTCATATTATAAACTTTAAGTTTTGCCATAGTTTTCTCCTTTACGCCTTACTAGCGGTGCGGATAGTAACAATGGACTTTTTAGCGCCAGGGATTGCCCCTTTAACCATAATCAAATTTCTATCTGCATCTACGCGTATAACTTTTAAATTTTGAACAGTAACAGTGTCGTTACCATATTCGCCCGGCATTTTCTTGCCTTTGAACACTCTGCTTGGAGTTGAGTTTGCGCCCATTGAGCCAACTTCTCTGTGAACAGGGCCAACACCGTGTGTCATTTTAAGCCTTTGTTGGTTCCAGCGTTTGATAACACCGGTGAAACCATGGCCTTTAGATGTGCCGGTTACATCAACCACATCGCCAGCAGCAAACATATCTGCCTTAATTTCTTGACCAAGAGCAAACTTGCTCATATCGTCGTACTTAAATTCTTTTAAAACGCGTTTTGGTTCAACGCCTGCTTTCTTGAAAGCGCCAGCCTGTGCTTTGTTAACATTTTTGGCTTTAATTTCGCCAAAGGCAAGCACTGCCGAATCGTAACCATCAACGGCCTTTGTTTTAATTTGTGCTACATAGCAAGGACCTGCTTCAATAACTGTTACAGGTTCAACTCTGCCATCGTCTGTGAACACTTGAGTCATGCCCACTTTTTTACCTATAATTGCTTTTTCCACAGTATCCTCCTTATAATTCCACCTTAATGTCCACACCTGATGGAACGTTCATCTTAAGCAAGGTGTCAACCGCCTTTGCGTTAGGTGCGAAAACATCAATTAGTCTATAATGTGTGCGAGTTTCAAATTGTTCCCTACTATCCTTGTTAACATGAGTGGAACGTAGGATTGTAACCACTTCTCTTTTTGTAGGAAGCGGAATTGGGCCGGAAACTTTGCAGCCCGATTTCGTTGCAGTATCGTAAATTCTTGATACCACATTTTCGAGTAAACCTGTATCGTAAGATGCAAGTTTAATTCTTAATTTTGTAGTTGCCATTTTTCTCTCCTTTTAATTTTTTAGCAATACCAAAACTGAAAACTTTACACCCCATTGCGAACTCAGTTCTTATGGGGGCCCCGAACAGCATACCCCACTTCAACATTCGTCTTGTGGGGACCCCGAACTAATCTGTTTGAACATTGTTCTTGCTTTAGGTTCGTCGGGCGTTAGCGGCAGTATAAGACCAAGTCTTACTTACGCGCATTACACCTTGCCGTGTGTTAAGTGCTAATCTTCAAAATAAATTGGGCTTATTTGCCCATATTTTGTCAGCCGCCTAAACAGGCTAAAGTCGGCACAAATTCCCATTTGTTGTTGCTAACAAATGCAACCTTATGCGTCTTCCTCTAGTATGTGGAACACCAAATTCCACACGATTAGCGAGTTTATTCTAACATAGAAAAAAGAGTTTGTCAACCCTTTTTTACAACTTTTTTAAATTTTTTTTAGTCAATTTGGGCGGTGAGAGCTTCAATCATTTCTATAGCATTTTGCTCTTCTTCGTCCATTTGCGCAAATTCTTTCTGAGCAAAGTCTGGTTCTTGAGCGGCAGTTCTTCTTTGCTCAATTCTTTCTCTGGTTTTTTGAAGCAAACTAATTTGGTCCTTAACTTGTTCATTAAAGTTTTCTTCAACCGCTTGCCATAAAGCATCTTCAAAGCCTTCAAGATTAAACAAAGCACCTCTAGCTCTATGAGTGTATCCGTAATCCAAAATGTCTGTTAGGTCAACGCAAAGGTTGTGTCTTGCGCCAGAAACAACTCTGCCAACGTAATACGTGCGGTGATAAACTTTTTCTTTGTTTTTAAGATCGCGTTCGGCAACATCAAGAACAAGAGCAGGCTCGTCAAACACATCCATAACTTTAAAAGATGCATTAACTCCTTCTGCCTTTACAACACCTTTTATATGTTCATTTAATTTTCTTTTTAAATAAGCAAGGTCAACCCTAAATAAATCTGGGTTAAGGCTATGAAAGTTTGATATTTCATGATTTATTGCCGACATTTCCTGACGCCATGTTTTGTCATCCGCAACACCACACTTCATGTCCTGAACAAGATTATTGTGTTTGTCCATTAATTGTTTAAATTCACTAAATTTCATAATTTTCTCCTTACATTGTTAATTTTAACACACAAAAGGCAAGTTGTCAATACCCTTTTTAAAAAATCTAGCCAAGTTTGGCTTCAAGGGCGGCAATCTCTTCTGCGGCTCTTTCATCTTTTGCTTTTAATTCGGCAAGTTGTTTTGCAATATAGTCAGGTTTTTGAATTTCGGTTACATTTTCTTCAATTCTTTTGCGCGTTTTAATTAGCAAATTAATTTGTTTTTCAATGCGTTGATTATAATTCTCTTCAGCAACCTGCCATAAAGCATCTTCAAGGCCGGGCGTTACTGATGTCCATTTATCGCGGAACGCACTTTCATAATTTAAACTATCTGCCAAATACGCATATTTTTTATAACCCGTTTCCGCATCAAAAATTCTGCCAAGTTGACAACTTCTAGAACGCAACATATTAAAGTCCTTATAGGTAATGTCTGCAACAAAGGCGCGGTTGCGGCCTACGTCCACTGTTTCAAAGGTCATTTTAACAACGTCAAGTTCAGGATTTATCTCCATTAACTTTTTTAACCTTTTTGCTAAAAAATACATTTCAACAGAAAGGGCATCAGGGTTTTGATTATAAAATTCATATAAAGAGTTGTTTATATTTTCAAGTTCTTCACGCCACTCTTTTTTTTCTGCCCCATTTTGTTTAAGTGCCAAAACAAGTTCGTTATGCCTTAACATTGCCCTTTTAAATTCACTAAATTTCATAATCTCTCCTTATGCCCATAATTTAACACACAAATGGCGGCTTGTCAATACACTTTTAAAAAATCGTTGTTTTTAATTTTTAATTTATTTATAATGAGATTATGAAAAATTTTACGAAGAATGATGAAGGATTTGTGTGCGCGAATTGTGAGAGAGCCGTTAGCAAACTAAACTACTCTTCGCGCGACCACTGCCCGTATTGCCTATGCTCGTTGCATGTGGACATTTTGCCGGGAGATAGGCAAAATGGTTGCGGCGGCTTGCTTGTGCCAATCGAAGTATCACAATCTAACAAAAAGGGTATATAATAAAGTACTCTTGTCTTAAATGTGGCAAAACGCACAACAATAAGAGTGCGGAGGATGATAACTTTTCCACAATTTTAAAGGTTATGAACAAAACTTACAACTATTTATCATATAAAAAATAGTATTATAATAAAAACTCTCATTAGCCTTTTAAATAGCATTATGTTGCTAAAAACAAGCATTAATCTAATAAAAATAACATTATAATATTAAAAAAACACCTATAAAATAGGGCAAAAATAAAAAATTTGCAAAAATTTTAAAAATTTTTTAAAAAAGGTATTTACAAAAATAAAAATTTGTGCTAAAATACAAGCGAATTAAAAAAGGAGAATATTATGGCAGCAAAAAAAGAATTTAGTTTAGAAAATAGCAAATTTGCTCAGGAACTTAACAATTTAACCAACGAGGAAATTGTTGACAGATATTTTGTTAAGGGTTCTTACTCCAAAGAAAATAGTTTTGACGCAGAAATGGAAAAAAGCCTTAACTTAATCTCTTCTGGTTCCAATCTTCCAAAGTTCCCTTTGGCAAAATCTATTGCTGGGATAAATCTTAACCACTTCTTTTCAACAATAAGAGATGCCGTTAACGCATATTGGATTACTGACGGCTACAAAATAAATGCTGAAAAAATTTGGGAAGATTTTGAAAGCGTTTTACAAGAATTTAAAAGAGAAACTGCTGCAGTGTCAGGAAATAGAGAAGTGCTATCTCCATTCATACAAAAAATTTCTAATTTCTTTAATTACTTGCTTTTAACAAGGGCTTATTTAAAAGAAGATGGCGACACTTATGGAGTTTAAAAAACACCTTTAATAAGGTGTTTTTTTTATATGTCATTAGTTAGAGTTTCCTCCGGTTTGGTTCTGGTACTCTCTGCTTCAACCGAAGTGCCTGGCACAATTAAATCTGTTGTTGAATTCAAACCAGTTTCCACATAGGTCAAAGAAACATAATCCGGTGGGGTTGTTTTAGGGGTTATTGATGCGGCCTTTCCTTTCCTTTTTGGTGCAGCCATTTCGCCAACCAAACTTTTGTTGTCTTTTTTCTCAGCGTTCTTTTGCGGTTGAGCGGCATCACTTTTTGGTTCTATTATAAACGAATGGCGGCCGCCGCCAGAAGTTGGTGCACTATTGCCCTTATTTTGTGATGCCGGTGCTGGCGTGTACTTGTATGGCGTAACTTTGGTTGACCCTATGCCCGTAGGCTTTGTGTTGCCCTTCCAACTAACCTCTTGCTTTTTCCCTGCAGCATTTGTTTTTGGTGCATTGGTTACGGTTTTCTCTGGATTTGTGGTTTTTGGCTCAACTTGTTTTTCCGGTTCTTTTGCTTGCTCGCGAGTTTTTTCGTCCACATTTTTGTTTAAATCTATGCCTTCTTTTTTAAGTTGTTCGGCAAGCTTAGATTTCTTGCTCTCTTTTTCTTTCCTCTCAGATTTATTGTTCTCTTTTTCTTTTCTCTCAACTTCGTTGGTCTCTTTTCCATCCTTTCTTAAAAGCGAAACTGCGCCGGCAGCGAGTGCGCTATTAACAACCTTCCTTGCTTCATTAAAAGTGTGAATTATATTGTTAAGCGGAGTGTTTGTAAATCTTTCAACCTTCAAAACAGGTTTGGTTTTAGAAGGCTCTTCAATAAATTCATTTTCGGTTAGTTTGCCCTCAACTTGCTGGTTTTCAACTTCAATAACTTCTTTAATTTTTTGATTGTGTTCCAACTGGGCGTTGTGTTTATCCACTTCAAATTCTTGTTGCTGCTTTTCGTCCAACAACGAAATATGTTCTTCCAGCGCACCGTCAAGCACTTCGTTCACCGTCTTTGCAAAGTTAGGTTTATCTAGCCTAATTGTTCCGTTTTTTTCATCCAAAGCGTTTTTCAAGTTTTTAATAACCGCTTCGTGCAGTTTTGGGTAAGCCAAAGTTGCATTTAAAATGTTTAATGCGTAATCGGATTCAATCTCTTCAATTTCTTGCTCGCTTTCCAATAGTTTTTCGTTTGCCAAAAGCAAATATTTATATCTATTAACAATGCCAAAATATTTAGCCAAAGTTTGCTCGTCCATACTTGAAACATCAAGCACTGCGCCGCCAAACTCTCCAATGTTCCATTTTTTGTAAATTAAATTGCGGTTAATTTCGCCGGCGGTTTCAACTTCGTCAAGCAAATATTCATTAATGTTGCTATATGAGCCTGAATTTAGTTTGTAGTTGCCTTCAAAATTAATTTTTTCAACTAGCGAGAGCGTTGCCCTATTGGCTTCAAACGTAACCATAAATGTAAGTTGCTTATCCAATTTAAGTTCGCTTAAACAAATTTCAATGTTATCCATGGTGTTAACAATGTATTTGCGCATCAAAATAAGTTCGCTAACAATGTCTGGCGAAATGGTGTAAATGCCCTGCTCGTTAAAATCCCCTAACATGCAGCCTAAAATTGTGTGGCGCATATTATTAAGTTTTAAATACTCAATTTCAGCGCTATTATCTACATAGCCCTTTTCACAATATGGTTTTAAATATTTTGCCATAAGTTTCTCCCTATTGTAAGTATATCACATGCGGCTTTTATTAGCAAGAAAATTTAAAAATTTTGTCATTTTTTAAATAATTTATTTTATGGAAAAATAAAAAACACCTAAAAAGGTGTTATTCTTCGTTTTGCGCACTCAATTTTGCTTGCTGGTCGGCAAGAGTTAATGCGTCAAGCATTTCATCAAGGTCGCCGTTCATAAACGCATCGATATTATATATGCTTAAGCCAATGCGGTGGTCGGTAACGCGCCCTTGTGGGAAATTATAGGTGCGGATACGCTCACTTCTATCGCCCGTTCCAACTTGGTTTTTCCTATTTTGGCTATATTCGGCTTCTTTTTGGCGTTGATAATAGTCATATAACTTTGCCCTTAGCATTGCAAAAGCCTTTTCCTTATTCTGCGTTTGGCTGCGCTCGTCTTGGCAACTAACCACAATGCCAGTTGGGAAGTGCGTAATGCGGATTGCGCTTTCGGTTTTGTTAACTTTTTGCCCGCCCGCGCCGCTACTTCTAAATAGATCAACACGAATATCTTTTTCGTTAATTTCCACTTCGGCATCTTCCATTTCTGGCAAAATGGCAACGGTGGATGTTGACGTATGCACTCTACCCTGACTTTCGGTTTCTGGCACGCGCTGAACGCGATGAACGCCGCTTTCAAACTTAAATCTTGCATAGGCATTTTTGCCTTTTATCATGGCTTGCACTTCTTTAACGCCGCCAAGTTCGGTTTCTTCAATATTCAAAATTTCCAGCTTAAATTTGTGACTTTCGCAATACATTTTGTACATGCGAAGAAGGTCAGCGGCAAAAAGCGAACTTTCCTCCCCGCCTGCGCCGCCGCGGATTTCCAAAATAACATTTTTAGTGTCGTTTTCGTCCTTAGGCAAAAGCAAAAGTTTAAGTTTTTCCTCGCTCTCGTCAATTTTTTGCTTTAATGTTTGTTGTTCGTCTTTCAACATTTCGCGCATTTCGGCATCCGACTCAACCGCCAACATTTCGCCGGCGTCGTTATAGTCCTTTGTAATTTTAAGATAGTTTTCAAACTCTTCCATTAATGGCTCTAAATTGGCGTGTTCTTTAACTTTTGCTTGCCACGTTTTTGTGTCGGCAATAACATTAGGGTCGGCAATTTCTTTAGTTAGAGTGTCAAACTTTTCTTTAATTAATTTAAGTTTTTCAATCATAAACTCTCCTTATTTTTTAAACACAACAAATCGGTTTATCCCCTGATAATCCTTCACAGTTTCTATCAGGCGAAAATCGTTAAATAAATTGTTAATTAAATCAAACTGCTCATCGCCAATTTCCATTATAAGCATGCCATTATCGTTAAGGTGCTTTTTTGCGTTGTCGTGGATTATGTTATAAAATTTAAGCCCCAACTCGCCGCCATCAAGTGCCAAAAGTGGATCAAATAGGCGAACTTCATCGTCTAAATCCTTCAACTCGTCGCTGGCGATATATGGCGGATTGGAAACAATTAAATCAAATTTGCCTTCGATTTTTTCAAACATATTGCTGCGAACAAATTTTATGTTTGCATTGTTTTTGTAGGCGTTTGTTTTGGCAACATTTAACGCTTTAAGTGACACATCCGTTGCGGTAACTTCGGCATCTGTTTTTCGCTTTATGCAAACTGCCAAACAACCACTGCCCGTGCATAAATCTAAAACCGATTTATAGTTTTCTTGCTTAATATATTTAAGCGCGGTTTCAACCAAAATTTCAGTTTCTTGCCTTGGGGATAAAACATATTCATTAACTTCAAATTTTAGCCCGTAAAAATATTTATAACCTAAAATTTTATCTAGCGGCTTACCGGTTAAGCGAATTGAAGCAATTTCGTTGATTTTTTCTATTTGCTCTGCTGAAATTTCATCAACCAAATTTAGTTCGGTGTGGCTAATGTTTAAAACCGATGCGATGATAAAATCAACGTCAACTTCATCAATGTTTTGTTGGCGAAATTTTTCTTTTAAATTTTTTCTTATCTCTATTGTTTTCATAAATTAAAAAAAGCGCACCCAATTTTGCCACGCAAAAAAGAGAGCGCAAACAACGCTATCTGTTGTGTTTTTTGTTAAATTTATCTACTCTACCTTCAGTGTCCACTAACTTTTGTTGACCGGTGAAAAATGGATGGCATTTATCACAAACTTCTAGTTTAACAATGTCGCCATCTTTGGTGTTAGGTTTAGAAGTTTTGCCTTTAAACTCTGCACCACAAGCGCACACGAAAGTAACTTCAACATATTTAGGTTGGATTTCTTTCTTCATAACTTCTCCTTCAATTTGTCTTGCTAATTATACATAGTTTTTTACCATTTGTCAACAGTTTTTTGCAAATTTAATAATTTTTACTGCCACCTTATCAATATCGCCCGCACCAACAAAGGCAATTGCATCATAATCTTTTGCTTGTTTAATAACGGCACTAACGCTTGCAAGATATTTCACGCCCTCATTTTTTTCTTTTAAAAGCAAGTAAAGTTCGTGTGCAGATAATCCCATATTTTTCTTCTCCCGCGCGGGATATTCCTTGTAAATACAAAGGTTTTTTATGTTTGAAAGCACGCTTAAAAATTCATTTAACAAATATTTTGTGCGTGAATAGGTGTGCGGCTGAAAAATTATAAGCGAAGAGGGATATTGCTTAGAAAAAGTTGAAACAAACGCCTTAATTTCGGTTGGGTGATGCGCGTAATCGATGTAAATTTTTTGATTTAAATATTCGCCTAAAAATTCATACCTTCTATTTATGCCCTGAAAAGAATTAATTGCGTTAATAATTGTTTTTTCGTCGACATTTAAACTTTTTGCAACCGCCACCGCCATTGAAATGTTTTTGAAATTATGTTCGCCTAAAATTTTTGGTTTTATGTTAAGTTCTGTTGGCTGAACGACCTGCATATCATTCAACTTTTTTAAAAAATAGGTGGTCTTATCGTCCCCACAAAATCTTAGTTGCGCGCGTTTTGCAAACGTTAGAAATGCCGAACGCAAATTGAACATGGTTTTGTAACAATCCATATGGTCAGGCTCAACATTTGTAACCACCGCAATGTTCGGTTTTAAATGTAAAAAACTCTTGTTATACTCGCACGCTTCCACCACTAAAAAATCATCGCCCGGATTAAAGCGCGGGTTAAACACGTCCGCTCCAATATGGCAACTAACTTTTTTAAATTTTGCCTTTAAAATTTCATAAATAAGGCTTGCCGTTGTGCTTTTTCCGTGCGTGCCAGCAACGGCAACAACGCACTTAAATTTAGTGCATAACTCGCCCAAAGCAACTGCACGGTCAACAATTTTAACATTAAGTTTTTTTAAGGCAACAACATATTTGTTATCGTCCTTAATTGCCGCCGTTTTAATGCACTTTTTAACATATAAAAATTCTTTATTAAAGCGGTAACAAATTTTAATTCCGTTTTCTTCCAATAACTTTGTATATTTGCTTTTCTTGGCATCGTAGCCAAGCACGTTATACCCCATATTTTTATAGGCAAGCGCAAGTTGATACATGCTTATTCCGCCCACACCTAAAAACAAAACTGAATTTAAACTAACTTTCATAATTTTTTATATGAATATTTTTTTGTTTTGGCAATTAAATTTCAGCTAATTCTATGTTTTTTAAATAGTTTTAAAAATAGCATTAAAACGCTTGCTATTTTTTTTGTTTTTGGTTAGAATATAATTGACTAAATAATTAGTTAATCTTAAAAAGGGAAGGTGAACAGACTTGAAAATCACAGACATTAGAATTAGGTTGGTTACTAAAGATGATAGCAAGTTAAAAGCCATTGCCTCTTTCACCATTGATGACGTTTTTGTTATTCATGATGTAAAGATTATTGAAGGCCCTAATGGCAACTTCATCGCTATGCCATCTAAGCAAGCACCTAGTGGAGAGTACAGAGATATTGCACACCCACTAAACACCGAAACGCGTGAACAAATAAGTTCTGCAATATTGGCTGCGTACGATAAAGAAAAGAATACTAATAAAGAATAACCTTTTCTAAATAAGCAACCATAAAACGCCCAAACGGGCGTTTTTTAATGGCGTTTTGAGTTTTTTGATTTTGTTTTTGCTCTTATATTTTGTTGGCTTGTGTTTTTATGTTAATTGGCAAACAAAAAAGCGGAAATTCCGCTTTTTTTATTATGCATTTAAACCGTCAATTATTCTTTGAACGTAATTTAAGATAATGCCATTATTCTCTACCCAACTTGCATTGCTATTTGTTTGGCCAATTGAGAATTCTGGAGTGAAGGTATAACGTCCACCAACGGAAACTTGAGAAGTAAAGGTTGCTCTGTTCCTAAATGCTGCCGCATTTGTGCTTATAACAAAACTCTTTCTTTCGTCTGCAGTGCCATCCATATCATATTGATAGCCGAAGTAGAAATATGATATAACATCTGCTTCTACATAACTTACAGATATATTTTCAGTGTTTACAAATACACTTCTCATTGTGCCAGAAGCAGCATCGTTAGCGTACAAATTATATCCCCATTTTGGAGCTTGAATTCCATCTTCTTGATCAAGCCAATAAGCGCCCAAGAATCTACCCGCATCTGCATCTTTCCAAGTATCCCTATAGAAAGCAGCTGCTGAGCCAACAAGGGTGCTATCAATGGTTGCTTTAGATAATACTGCGCCATCTGGGAATATTAATGCAACTAATGATACTCTAGCCTTATTGTTTGCACCAGTAACAACACTTGTTGCTTGAATGTTAGAAATTGTTGTATTTGCATCTTGAGAAACTACAACACCTGCAACATAAGTATCACCTTTAATAGTGTTTCTATTAATTGCGGTAGATTTTGCACCTTCATCGTTAGTGGTTGTGGTTAATGAGCCAACAAACACTTGGTCGATTGAGCCAGAAAGCATTTCTGCAACAACACCAGCAACAACGTTACCTTCAATTGCGCTTGATGTTGCAGTTGCTTTGGTTATTGCGCCATAGTTGATTGCAACAATGCCGGCAACTTCATAATTTTTATCTGCAGTGAACATACCAACTTGAGCCATATTATTTTGAGCATCGGTTATTGTTCCATTGGCATTGTTTAAAGCAACAACACCACCGATAAACATTGTTGTAGCTGCAACGGTTGAATCGTTTTTAACGCCTTCGCCACTAACTGCAACTTGGGTTATTTCGCCGTTGTTAATTGCCGCAACACCGCCAATCATAACATTGTTTTCTACATTGCTTGCATCACTTGTAGCAGCCAAAATTGTTATGCTAACTTCTGCTGAGCTTTGGTTAATTGTGCCATTGTTTTGAGCAACCAAACCAGCAATTCTACTTGCAAAGCCACCTTTGTTGAATCTAATGTCGGCTTTTGCAAAGTTGCCTGCACCAACTGCTCCGTTGTTTATTGCAACTAAGCCAGCAACGTTATTGTTTGCATATAAGGTTGCACTATAAACAGTGTTACCACTAATTGAACCAGAAGTAATTGTTGCTACCACACCACCAACATTAGAAATGTTTGCGGTTGCAGCAATTGTTAATGCACCATTGTTTGCCTTTTCTGCAGTAGGTTGAACTGCGCTGCCAACGGTACAATTAATAATTCTACCATTGTTAATCACACCGGCAATACCACCAAAGTTATTAGCGGTAAAGTTAATTTCTTCTGCAAATGTAATAGATACATTTTCAATTGAAGATGCTGCTCCGCCTTCGGTTGCAGTAAGCTCGCCAGCAACGCCGCCGGCATTGGTTATTGTAACGCCAGTAGCGGTTTCAAATTTAATATTTTCAAATTTAACATTTTTAATTGTAGAATTAGTTACAGTGCCGAACACACCAATATTTCCGTCTGTAACTTTTACGGTTAAGTTAGAAATTGTTGCGCCTTGATCTCCACCTTCAATAATTGAGTTAGTAAGTGTAGCTGGGTTAATTGTTACATTGCTCATATCGAAAGTGTTATTGCCTAAATCTAAACGTTTATTTTCAATTTTATTTTTCAATAAAGTTTCTAAGCCGTTAACACCATCTTTACCGGTTACGGTTGTTGTGCCTAAAGATTTATTGATGTAGCCAATTGTAACAGGGGTTATTTCAGCTTCGGTCATCTTTAATGTAGGAAGTTCGCCTTGAGGGAAGTTCCAAACGGTTTCATCCCAAGTTTCATCTCCATAATATTTTGCACTGTCTGCTTGTAAGCCCTTTAATTGACCAACAGTAATTTTTGTAATTAAGTAGAAACCTTCTGTGTCATAACTTAAGTTTCCGTTTGTTTCAACATCAGTTAATTTTTCTTCAATGTAATTTTTTAATTCATCTCCGCTATAGTTTACTAAGCCTTTGCTTGCACTAGTAACATCGGGTGCACCCACATAGTTACCAACTAAATATTTAAGTTTTGGATTTTCATATTTAGATTCCTGTGGTAAGCTTGGTGCTGGTTCTAGCAATGCATAAACGGTGTTGTCAGCCGCTTCAAGTTTACCAATAAATGAATAGAAGTTTGCATTTTCACTGGTGGTTGTTGAGTAAGATTGAAGGATTGAACCTTCCAAATCTGAAGTGGTCTTTGCTCTTGAAATAACAAAATTACCAACCAAACCGCCAAGCACGCTATCTGCATCACCGTTAACTGTAACGTCTCTAGTGTAAACTGCTTTAACGTTTGAAGAGTTAACTCTACCAATTAAGCCACCTGCAACGCCATTAGAAGTAACGTCAACGTGTTCTGCATAAGATTTTTGAACAAGGCTCTTGTTTTCAACTTTACCAATTAAAGCACCAACAAAAGCATCGTTTAATGAACTTGAAACAACTGAATTTTGAGTTTCTCCGCTAACAACTCTAACTCTATCAATTTTACCATTAGAAGCACCGGTTAAAGCACCAGCGGCTGCATATTCACCATTAATGGTTACATTTGAAATAACCAAGTTTGTAATGGTTGCATCTGCGCCGATTTCTGCAAACAAACCTGCATTTTTGTTCTTTAAACCTTCTTCATTTGTTAAGTCAAGGCCAGAAATTGTGTGGCCAGCGCCATCAAAATTACCTTGGAATTTCCAATTTTCTTCACGAACGGTTTCATCATAACCAATAGGTTGGAAATCTCCAGTAAGAGTGATGTCTTTTCTTAAAACGTAGTAACCATCAAGGCCATAAGCACCAGCGGATTTCATTTCGTTCAAATCTGCTTGGTTAAAGATGTTGTAAGGAGTTTCTGGCTTACCATCACCAATGTGAACTTTAATTCTAAATTCTGGGAATTTGCTATTAGATGTGGTAATAACAACTTCAACATCGCCACCTGCTTTGGCTTTGTAATACCCTTTTTCTGCATCATATTCTATAATGTTGGTAACCTCATCGCCTGCAGCATTATAGTTATAAGTGGTTTTCTTGCTTTGTTTACGAACGGTAAAACCTAATTCGCTATTAGGAATTATGTCGTTAACATTGCAATAAATTTCCTTTGTTGTGAAGTTAATAACTTCATCATTGCGCATAAAGTAATATGTAGTAAGCCCAACGCAAACTACAACCACAATTGCTACTAGAAAAATTAAAAATTTCTTCATATTCTCCCCCAATTTTCAAGGTTAATTACTCATATTATAACCAAAAGCAAAATTTTGTCAATACCCATTTTAAAAATTTTTTAATTTTTTTTGAAAATTTGTCAAAATTGAATACAATTTTGCCATTTTATAAAGCATAATGGGCAAAATTTGGCAATTTGCGGACAATTATTAGTTTATATTCGCTAATTTTCAATTTGGTTTCTAATATTTATATTCAAAAACTACAATAGAATATTAAATTTTAATTAAGTTGTCAATATAAAGTTGAAATTTTTTTTAAAATGTTATATTATAAGTTTTGTGAAAATAGTAGGAAGCGTTGAAAATACTGTGTTTAGAAATGCGGAAAATGGTTATTCCGTTATTAGTCTTTTATACAACAACAAAAAAATAACCATTGTTGGCAACGCGCCCGAAGTTTATGAGGGCCAAACACTTGAAATTGAGGGCGAATTTGTGGTAAACAAAAAGTTTGGCGAGCAATTTAAAATTGACGATATTAAGGTGGTTGAGCCAACCAGCCTGCCCGCCATTGAAAAATATCTATCCAGCGGGTTAATTTACGGCATTGGCCCAGCAACCGCAAAAAAAATTGTTGACGAGTTTAAGTCGGACACTTTGGCAGTGCTTGAATTCAGCCCGATGAAATTAAGCAAAATTCGTGGCATATCCAAGCAAAAAGCCATTGAAATTTCCAATAACTACAACGAAATGAAGGACATGCAGTCCGCCATAATGTTTTTGCAAAGTCATTTTATAACCACGCATATGGCAATAAAAATTTACAATATTTATAAGGATAAAACCATTGAAATGGTTAAAAATAACCCTTATCAACTGGTGCAGGATGTGGACGGCATTGGCTTTACAACTGCCGATAAAATTGCGCTTAAACTTGGCGTGGATATGTATGGCGAAAACCGAATTAAAGCCGGCCTTGTTTACACGCTAAAAACGGCTAGCGAGCGCGAAGGTCACACCTTTTTGCCAAGGGAAAATTTGGTTAATAATTGCATAGAAATCCTTAATTTTAGCGAAGAAGATAAGCCAAACGTGAATAAGTGTATCGACTTTTTGCAAATTGAGGGCGGAGTTAAAAATTTTAATTATCACGGCGAAGAAATTTGCATGCTAACCAAATTTTATTTTCAAGAATTATATTCGGCAAAAAAGTTATATAAACTCACTTTCAATAAGTTTGACGATAAATTTAATTTTATAGATAACATTAACTTTTATCAGCGTCTGCACAAAATTGTTTTAAATGGCGAGCAGACCGATGCCGTGCTTGCTGCCCTAACCAACGGCGCAAGCATAATAACCGGCGGACCAGGCACGGGCAAAACCACGATTGTTAGGTGCATCCTAGAGATGTTTAAGCAACAAAACAAGAAGGTGCTGCTCTGCGCCCCAACCGGCAGAGCAAGTAAACGCTTAACCGAAAGCAGCGGCATGGAAGCCAAAACCATACATCGCGCACTTGAAGTTAACCCAGACGGCGCAGAAGGCATTTTCCACCGCAACGAAAATAATCCGCTTGATGCCGATGTTGTGATTGTGGACGAAATGAGCATGGTTGATGTTGGCCTGTTTTATCATTTGTTAAAAGCGCTAAAAAGCACAACGCGGCTTATTATGGTTGGCGATAAGGACCAACTCCCAAGCGTAGGTGCGGGCAATGTTTTAAGGGATTTAATTGAAAGCAAAAAAATACACACCACACAACTAATTAATATATATAGGCAGGATAACGATAGTTTAATTGTTAGCAACGCACATTTAATTAATAGCGGCAAAATGCCTATAATCAACAATGGCAGTAAGGACTTTTTCTACGAGCCAGGCAACGACCTAATAAAGAACAGTGAAACAATTATTGACCTAGTTAGCACGCGGCTTCCAAAATATTTTGGCTATAAGCCGGAGGAAATTCAGGTGCTTGCCCCAATGAAGGCGGGCCCTTGCGGCATAGATAACCTTAATAAACGCTTGCAAATGACAATCAACCCAAGTTATAGCGGCATTGAACTTACAAGCGAATTCACAAAATATCACGTTGGCGACAAAATTATGCAAATGGTAAACAACTATGATATGGAATACACAAAATACGAGGAAAACGGCGCAACTCAAAAAGGCTCGGGCGTGTTTAATGGCGATATTGGTTACATAACCCGCATTGAACCGGACACGCACGAAGTTACCATTCGTTTTGACGATGGCAAGATTTGCACATATATGTCCACCGACCTTTACCAAATTACGCTAGCCTACGCTATAACAATCCACAAAAGTCAGGGTAGCGAATTTGATTGCGTAGTTATTCCGCTAGTTCCGGGCGCACCAATAATTATAACAAGGAATTTATTATACACGGCAATAACACGAGCAAAAAAAGCGGTTGTGCTAATAGGCAGCAAACAAACACTCGCTCGCATGATACACAACAACTACACCGCCAAACGCTACACCATGCTAAAAGACTTTTTACTCCAAGAATTCAACAGCCAATAACCCCGTAAATCTTTTGTTAAATTTTAAAAATTTTTATAAAATAGGTTGAATTTGTCCTAGAATTGTGTTATAATAAAAATGGAGGGTGTATATGAATATGAACGAAAAAGAAATGATTTCGATAACTGATGCGAACAAAAATTTCTCTAAAGTTGTTAAGATTTTGGAAAAAGAAGATAAAGTTATTATATTAAAAAACAATAAACCTGTTTATGTGCTAACAAAGGTTAAAGATTTCAATTTAAATGAAGATGAAAAATTGGAACTTGTTGCTTTGCGTATTCTTTTAGAGCATAAAAAGGCTTTTGAGGAGTTGGCAAAATGAGAACTTTTGATGATGATAAAGTCCTTTTATTACAACAACTTATAATAAAAAGTTCGGGCGGAGAAGCCGGCGTAAGAGATTTCAATCTGTTAAACTCTGCACTAAATTCAGCTTTTCAAACTTTTGACGGAAAAGAACTCTACCCCACAAAAGAAGAAAAAGGCGCAAAATTAGGCTATAACCTAATATCTAACCACGCTTTTGTGGACGGGAATAAACGAATTGGCGCATTAGTTATGCTTTCGTTCCTAGAATTAAATGGAATTAAATTAAAATATGAAGATAAAGATTTAATAGACTTATGCCTTGATATTGCATCTGGCAAAAAGAATTATGAAGAAGTGTTAAAATGGATAAATTCAAAAAAAGTTAACAGCCAATAGGCTGTTTTTTATTTGCGCCACACGCTATTTGTTAAACTGAAATCGTTTAAAAAACATAAATTCAACACTGTCTCAGTGTATATTAACACGCTTTTAGTGTTACGATACAAAATTTTTATGCGCAATATGTTTTAAATTTTTATGATGGATATAATTTTTCTTAATGAAACTAAAAGATTTAAGAAATAAAATGGGTATTTCTCAACAAGAGCTTGCCAAAAAAATTAATTGTTCTCAAACTTCAATATATAGATATGAAAACAATTTGGCAGAACCCGACATTAAAACACTTATAGATTTAGCAAAAGTGTTTGGAATAAGCGTTGACGAATTAGTTGGTGCCGATACACCAATGCTTGATTTACGGAAATTTGACCCGTGGAACAGAAAAATTATCGACACAATCAAAAATCTTCCGCCAAAAGATGCCGAAAGAGTTTTTGGCATTATTGATGGCTATTTAAGAAATAAAGAATAATTATGAGAATAAAAGAAGTTTTGTTACAAATTTAAAAAATTCTAAATGAGTGGACGAAAGGGCAAGTGGAATATGTTTAAGGAATATCTTTTAGATATTTTCTTTCCGCGCCATGTTAAATGTATTTTTTGCGGCGAGGAATTGAACGGCAATGATTATAACGACACTTGCGAAAAATGTTTGCTCACTCTGCCCTACATAAAAAATTGTTGTTTGCGTTGTGGCGAGCCGCTTTCGGCAGATAAAGAAGGCATCTGTTTAAGGTGCACCTCCACGAATTACGATTTTGAACTCGCGCGCAGTGTGTTTGAATACACCGACAAAATTATTTCGGTTGTGCACAAATATAAATACAAAAATCAAAAATTTTTAAGCGAGCCAATCTCAAATTATCTTTGCGACTATCTTGCCAAGTGGGACATTAAAGTAGATATGGTTTGTGCCGTGCCACTTTTTAAAAAGAAGGAAAAAGAGCGCGGATTTAACCAAGCAAAATTGTTGGCGGAAAATGTGGCAGAAAAATTTGACTTGCCATATGTTGACGCCGTTTTAAAGGTTAAAGATAACCCTAGCCAAACCACTCTTTCTTTTAAAGAAAGGCAAGAAAATGTTTTGGATGTTTACGCCATTAATGAGAATTTAAAAAAGGACATTAAAGATAAAAGCATTTTGCTTATTGACGATATTTACACCACGGGTGCAACCGCCAACGCAATTGCAAAAATTTTAAAATCCGCACACGCAAAAGCGGTTTACGTTTTAACATTTGCCCACGCAATAATTAAGCAAGAATTGTAAAAATTTTCAAAAAATTTAAGAAAATTTATGAAATTTCAATAAAAATCTGCAAATTTAATGCAAAAACCACCAAATTAAAAAAATTTTTAATGCCATTCTAACAACCCTTATGTCATTCTGAGCATAGTCGAAGAATCTCTTTTGTCTTCCTAAAATTAAGGTGAGATCCTTCACTCCGTTCAGGATGACAACATTCTGTATACTGAGCGAAGCGAATGTATCTCTTTGTGACGCCGCTGCGGGGTTATTCGGGGTCCCCGTTAAAAACTGGCTTTTTAATGGGGTTATTCGGGGCCCCCACAAGAACTTGTTTCGCCGCGGGGATTAAAAAAAAACACCCAAACGGGTGTGTTTTTTCAGCATAAAGAATTATTTAAGTTCAACTGTTGCGCCGGCAGCTTTTAATGCTTCTTCTAATGCTTTTGCATCTGCAACTGGCACATTTTCTTTAATGGTTGAGTTAGGTGTTTCAACCAAAGTTTTAGCTTCCATTAAGCCTAAGCCAGTAGCTTCACGCACTGCCTTAATAACTGCAATTTTGTTTGCGCCAACTTCTTTCAAAATTACGTTAAATTCAGTTTTTTCTTCAGCGGCTGGAGCTGCTTCGCCGGCTGCTGCTGGGCCTGCTACAACTGCTGCTGCAGCACTAACGCCAAATTCTTCTTCTAATGCTTTAACAAGTTCGTTAAGTTCAACAACTGTCATTTCCTTAACGCTGTCAATAATTTCTTGATTAGTTAATTTTGCCATAATTTTCTCCTTTTAAATTTACTAATTTTTGAAGTAAATTATCTCGTTACGAGTTTACGAGTAGAGATAATGCACACGGTTAATTGTACCCGCCAAATTTTCGAGATAATTTACTTTTTTAAGTGTTCTCTATCTATTTCGAGTAGATAATTCACTTTTTAATTTAATCTATTAGATTATTAAGCCTTTTTGTCTGCGATAGCTTTAAATGCACGAGCAAGACTTGAAACTGGTGCATTGAGGACATATAGTAATTTCGCAACAAGCACTTCTTTGCTTGGAATTGATGCAAGAGTTACAACTTCACTTTCGCTAATTGCTTTGCCGTTGTAGTAACCGGCCTTGATTTGCAAGGTTTGGTAATCTTTCATAGCGGCTTTAATTAGCCTTGGTGCGTTGGTTTCGTCATTAAGTCCAAATGCAAAGGCGGTTGTGCCATTTAGGGCTTCGTCAAAACCGGTGATGTTAAGTTGCTCACAAGCCTTTTTAAACAAAGTGTTTTTAATAACTTTGTAAACAACATTATTTTCACGAAGGGTTTTTCTTAAAGCGGTGTCTTGGCTAACAGTGATGCCACGATAGTCCAACAAAACAATTGATTTAGAATCGCTAATCAACTTTTTAATTTCTTCTACCGCACTCTTTTTAAGTTCTAAATTTGCTGACACTTTAAATCCTCCTTTATGCTTTTTAGCAAAATGTTGGCAATTTTGCTGGCATTCACATCTGTCACCATATGTCATACTGAGCGGAGTGTTGGCACGCCAACGCGCAGTCGAATGTATCTATTTAGATTCTTCGGCTATCACCCCACATCGACATTTGTCTTGCGGGGGCCCCGATATGCTCAGAATGACAAAATGAGAATAGCAAATGAATGCTTTGTAAATAAAATCCCTTTTGCCAAGACAAAAGGAATTCAAATATTTCGACATTCTTTTCTCTCCTACACAAGCAACTAATGTTTTACGCTTTCGCACTTGTGGTCTTTGGCAAGATTTTTATTTAACTAACCGCTATTATACACAACCGCCACCACGTTGTCAAGCACTTTTTTAAAAATTTTTAAAAAATAATTGTCTAAACAAAAACATTTTTCATTTAGGGGGTTGACAACTCTCAAATTTGATGCTATAATTTAAAAAGATTATCGATTTTAACACGTTTTTAATAAAAAAGGAGAAAAAATGAGTTTATTAACAACATTAACCGAAAAATTAAAGGATTTAGCATACAAAATTGGCCATAGCAAAATTGTTAAGGGCACTTTGGCATTTGCAATGGGCTTAACAATCGCCATTGGTGCGTCTGCCTGCGGCGGAGCGCAAACTCCCGACAACCCACAAGACCCCGACCACTCTTACACCGACCCCACCGATCCAACTGATCCAACCGACCCGTATGGCCAATATAGCGACATCCTTAAAACAATTCTTACCACCAAAAACTCTTATTATAACGAAGTTATAAATAAGTATAAGAATGGTAACTCTATTTCAGTTACAGACCACAATGAAGTGCAGGCTCTCCCATATGGTTTTTATGAAGATGAAGGCATTGATGTCGCTGGCGTAAAAAATAACGATTTAAGCGCAGGCGCTCACTTGTACATAAAAAATGATGAACCTAATAATTTATATGTATCTACAGATGCAGAAACAAAAACAGCAGAAAGCGATTATTACTCAAACTATTTATTAAAATATTCTTTAAATGATGCCGAATTGAAAGATTTAAAAATGCTTTTTGAAGGAGATTATATACAAGCAAATTTCTTTATTCAAGAATTATCTTATACAAAAATACCATCTGTGATTAGCGAATTTAAAATCGATGTTGATACTTATAATGGTTTATTAACCACATTAAATAAAAATACCAATGTTTCAAGTGCTTTATATTCACAAAAAATTAATATCTTTAATGTTTTCAGTTATGAAGTAATGGATCAGGATTGTTTGTTCCATATACAATTAGCAACTGCATCTAGCACAAATAAAAACATAGGCCAATCGAAAATCGCAGATATAAATTTAATGGCCTCAGAAAGCTCGAGATGGAGTTTCTCAAACAACTCAATATTTAATATGCGCTATCCGAGCATATTCACCGCTTCATCCAATGTAATTACAGATGTAACAAATCTTGATATTAGAGATTATAAAGCAAAAGCAAACTTAACATAGAAAAAAATCACGGATTAACCGTGATTTTTTTCTATGTTATTGTAATTTGTCCATTTATTCCAGATTCGGTCTGACCTTCGCCGGTCCAAATAACGTTGCCATTATTTGCAAATGTAACAATAACGCTTTCCACTAAATATGTTGACCCAGAATTTGGAACAGCATTAGTACCATTAAACAAATAGTATTTTGGTATCGCTTCATTGTGACCTTCGTTCTCTATCAACCAAATACCATTGGAGAATGGTGATACATCTCCATCCGTGAATCTATATCTAGTGTAAATTTGATGGTCTGCGTTTGCTAAATACTTATTCGCATTGTAGTTTATTCCATTGCTGGTATAATATCTAGTTAGAACAGTTGATAATAAATCATTATTAACAGCAAGTGAATTATCTATCATATAAACTATTTTATAAGAATTTGGATTTGGCTTGCGATCTGTAATTTCATATTGAGTAAGCTCTCCGCTCTCCTTAGCCAACTCACAATAGTAGCCTTTTGTAAATTCAGCAGTGTCCCCATGGACATAATACCAATTTGAAACTTTATAAAGTTCTTTAGTAGATTGCTCTTCTATTCCAGAAACATCGGCTATGTAATAATTGTTTGACCATGTCTCACTCCAATCCTTTGCAATATCCGCTATTGTGAATTTTCCATTTTCACCAGAACCCGTTAACGGATTTCCTCCTTCATCATATATGTCTATATTTGTTAACTCATAGGTTGTGGTAGTATTCCCACCAGTTAACATACCCCATGTTGATGGAGAATAGAAATATTCATTATCAATTGGTCTAAATACCTTTTCATCAACACTCTTATATCCGCCTTCGTAGTAGAAATATGTTGCAGAATAAGGAATAGTCTTTTCTTCTCCTACTTCATCCAAATTTAAATTTAACATCGATATATCTAGATAATAATTTTTATCTGTCATATCGTCGCCGGCATCTTTATATGGATTTGTAAACGCACTAGGATAAGTGTTTATGTAAATTTCTGCGTATGTGCTTATTTTATCTCCATTATCATTTAATACTACACCAGTCTGCATCCCGCTAGTATAATCTGTACCTTCAACATCAGGCGCTTTACCATTAAACTTAAAGTATACAAGGTTGCTTTTTCCTTCTGTTCCATAGCTAACATTTACTGCAATATAATCTATGCCTTCTCTTCCCCATTCTTTTGCTGTATTTTCATTTAATGTAACAGAATGTTCATCATCTCCGCCAAATTTTGCAACTATTGGACTTATCGTAGACCTTTTTTCTTCCTTTACAATATCGGTTAAATATCTATACTCTATTTTGTTCCCATTCACTGTATAATAAGCGTTTTGCATATAGGAGTAACCTTTATTATAGGTCGATTCAAAAACGTATTCAAAAGGTGGTTTTGAGTCTCTTACATAATGCTCAATTTTATTGCTTCCTACTCCTACAGCTTTTAAATGTCCGCCATATTTTACATTGTTAGAATCAACATAATTATTTGCAACGGCGATTAGGTGTAAGTCTTTTTGCGTCCTAAATTTGAATAATGAAGATTGAGTATCTTTATATGCGTTATCTCCTTCAACTGTCCAGCCTCCTTTACCATTGATTATTAGATTTCCGTTATCATAATATTTTAACAGATTATCGGCGCTGTCCATGGTGTAATTTCCTGCACCATTAAAAGTTCCCCTAACAAAGTAATAGCCGTTTTCATTTATGAAATCGTCTGCATCTGAATATCGGCTTTCGTTAAACATTTGTGTTTGATAATAGTCAAGGGCTCCAAAATCAACAATTCTATAATATACTCCATTTTTATATTCATAAGTTTTCATTATTAGAGCGAACTCCTCTGGCAACTTGTCTGCATTTAAGCTAGCTAATTTAGTTGTACTAATAATCCAACATACACATTTAGTTTCATCGTTTGTAACATTGCTAGAAGCATCGAAATATGTAATTTCATATTTGCCTAAATTCGTTGGTATCCTAGGTATTGTTTCACCATTTTTTAATACATCTATGTTGCTGCCTTCTCCTACCGGATCTTTTAAAGTCGTACCAAATACCATATATTTATCCGAATAGTAGTCAGATGGACGAACAGTAGAGTAATTTTGATAACTATTGCCATTAATATATATTTCGTCGTAATTTTGTGCAATTAAATTTCCGTAACCATCATAGATAACATTTCGCTGATATGTTTGAGATAGAACCCCATAAGTTTGGTCTTTTCTATCAACAAATGTAGATGTGACTAAGGTTTGTGCTTTTATGATTATTTGCATATGCCACACAAACATTCCAACGGCAGCAGCACCATACACAAGCTGTCCAACCATGACTACAAATACTGCCATTGCACTTCCACCAGTGAAATGAGATACAAAGCTGAGCAAGATTAAACCAACCACTATAATTACATCTAATAGAATTCTTAACCAGCCAAGATTGTCACTTTCTTTAATCATTGTTTCTTCCCGTTCTGTTGTTTGAACACCACGAACATTAAATATTGAGCCATCTACTGGCAAATCGCTATCTTTAGCTTCATCTGGTGAAGATGCATTACTATAAACGATATCAAATTCAAAATATATTTTATCTTGCGTTGCACTATCAGAATATAAATTATAATATGGCGTATCAACTCTATAAACTGGATATACCGCAAGAGTTGGATTTGTTCGTAAAGTTGTATCTTCATTTTTATGTCCATCTATTGAAGTATAACTTTCTGGTGTATAAGTTTTATTGTCTCCCTCTACACTATAGGAACCCCAATATAAATATGAAAGGGCTTGTGTTTTATTATCGTCGTTGTTGAGATCAATATAGAAAACTTTAGATTTTCCTTTAGCTCTATCCCAATCACTCACATCGTCATCCTCTGGGGTTGTAAATGTATTATCTTCGTCTGATGCATAAACTGTTCCAACACCAACTCGAGAATATAGTTTAGGATTACCTTCTTTATCTTCATAAATTGTAAAGCATATAAAATCGTCAGTTAACGGGCTTGTGCCGACAGAGGCATGCGTTCCATTCTCCCATAGAACTTCTGCTTTGTCGGCTATCATGCCTTTTGCTTTTAGTGCCCCCATTGTGCCAACGTGGGTTACGTTTAATGCATCATAAATTGGTTGAATTGAATCCCACTCTTCAGTTCCGCTTTTACCTTCTCCTGTGCCTGCCGGCATGTTGCGTTGCAAGGTTTTAAAACCTGTATATTCTTTAGACCAACCCCATGCTCCCGTGCCTTCCAATAATGGATTATAGTCGCCTATCCCGTCATATAGGTCTTTGTTCATAGAGCCAGAAATATCGAATCTATCCTTGTTTGCATAATAAGCCTGCGCAATTAAATATAGTTGACCACTAGTTTCGTCATCATAATCGTAAGTGGTTTGCCCATCAAAATAGTTGCTATTTTCAATGGTGTTAATTGTAAACGCATAGCCATGCGCACCTTTAACTGTTACATCTACACCATTAGAAGCAAATTCAACTTTTAGCATGCCGACAAGGCCGCCAAAATTAGATGTTGAATCTCCTATAATTGAAAGTCCACCGACCGCCGGTGTTCCATTTTCATCGTAGTTTACGCGAACGTTATATTTTATGGTTGAACTTTCAGTCACAATTGCCTCACCATCCAAATTACCTTCAAGTCGGCCAATTAATCCACCAATATAATATGAATTACCCGTGTCAATGTTAATTTTTACATTACCATTGTTATCAATTATTAAGTTGTGTATGTTTTGTTGTGCCGTTACCTTGCCGAACAGGCCGCCGAGATACATGCCGGTGATTGAATTAGATGTTCCGTCATCATTAGATTTTGCTTGTTGAATATTGATGTTTGGTTTTGATGAGGAACTAATTACATTAACATCTTTTAAATTGAAGCCGTTTAAATTATAGCCTTCGTAGAAACCGATAATTCCGCCCACATTGTATGCGCCGGCAACTGAGATGTTGCTCATCAAAGATGGCGTTACGAATGGCGATGAGTCGGCTGGTATTTCTGAAGAGTTTTGTCGCCCTTGATAATAGCCATAGAACGAGCCAACATTTATGCCAACCGGAGCAAAGACACTAACATCGTTTAAGGTGTTAGAAGCAATGCTCTTGCCATCTGCAAACGACACAGAGCCTTCAGTGCCTTCAGTTTGCGTTTTGCCAACCACGCTATAAGTTGTTGTGCCGATGAAACCACCAAAGCCGGTTTTAACATCGTTGAACACAATTTCATCCTTGCCTGAGTTAAATGAATAATATGTTTCACAGTCAGCAGTTTTTAGGTTGGCTGCTGCCATGTAGTTTTTAATTGTTGAGATAACGCTGCCGTTAGTGTTGCCGTCTTCCCTTGTTTTTTGAACATCTATTATGCCTTCATCTGAAGATAGAACGGAAACGCCGTCAATAAAGTTGTATTTAATGTTGCCCACATCTGCTCTGCCCACAAGGCTGCCAACGCTTACAGGGAAGAATAGGCTTTCTTCGTTCTGCTCGTTGATATAAATAATGTAATCATAGAACACGCCTTTAACCGTTGTGCCTGAAACAATTGTGTTTGTTATGCTTGGCGTGCCCATGCCGTCTGACGAAATTGTTAAACCAACCGCGCCGCCAACGTTCGTGTTGCCATAAACTTTTGCCTTTGATAGACGCTCGTTAATTGCGCCGCCATTCAACAATCCAACTAAGCCGCCCACATTTATAACGCCTCTGATGTCAACATTTTCAACTGAAATTACCGATTCATCAATGCCGCATTTCCCACTAGGATTAACTTTAAAGTTTTCTTCTTTGCCGTCTACTTCTTTTGAGAATTTCACTCCATCGTCAACTTCTTCTGTAAATAGATGGTGCACAAGATTTTCTCCCGAAACGTCTTCCGCATAAAAGCCTGTTATGGTTGAGCCTTGCGCATAGCCAACTAAGCCTCCCACATTTTGATAGCCTTGCATGTTTGCTGCGTTGGTGGCATCATGTAAAATTATTCCGCTTGCCTTGCCGAAAATGCCGCCCACATTTATAGCCTTAATGGCAGTGTGGTTGGTTGACTGAATAGATTGAAGGTTGGATAGTGCAATTGAATCATTGCCAAAATTAATTTTTGCTGATTCGCTAGATTCTGGCACTATATATTTTATTTCTTTTGAATTTATTAGTGCGCCAAATATTTGGTCTCCACTTCCACTAACATAGCCGGCGATGCCGCCAACATTGTACAAAACTGTATCATTTATGTTGCTATTATAGTTTGTTGCGTTGTTAGGTGTTAAAAGCCCAAACTCAATTGATGTTTTGTTTCTAATTGGAGTGACTTCATTTTCTTTTGTTAAAGGAAGTTTTAAATCTTGACCGCTTCCGGCATACACGCCAAACAATCCGCCCCAGTTATACATTTCACAAGAATATACAGTTGGGGTTATGATGTTTAATGCAACTGCACCTTCGTTGTAAAAGTTATAAGCAGTTTCGTTAAAGCCTTTTGCATAACCATAAATGCCACCAACATTTATTGCACCATTTAGAGTTATGTTTGTGGTTTTTTTATCCATGTTTGTGTATTCCAAACTTCCGTTACCGTAGTAACCAACAAAGCCACCAACATTAATGCCGTTTATTGCGTTTAAGCTGAATATAAACTCGCTTTTAAAGTTAAAGTTAAGCGCACCATTATTTTGTATGCCAATAAATGAGCCGAAGCCTTGTGTTGCATTTGAATAACTATTATTGCTATTTATTTTTTCAACATCTTCTGTAATATCTATGTTTGTAATGGTAATTTTTAACTCGTTATCCAATCCAAAGTCGTTCACATTCAAAGTGCCAGCCAGCATGCGCCCGGCAAACACGCCAAAGTAATTGCCCAACTCAGAATTGAGGTTGCTAGCACAGTTAAGGCTTAAGCTGCCGTTTTCAATTGAGCAATTTGATATCGTTGCCGTTCCGTCAGTCATTGTATTAATTAAGCCACCGAACGATGAAAGGTGTAATACTCGCCTCATATTAACACCCGTTACTGTGTCGTTTGATAAACCAATTTTAATATTGCTTATATTCGCATCGTTTTTAACCTCGCCAACAAGTCCGCCCAAATTCATTCCGCCTGCCTCGGTTGTGGTATAAATGCTGCACGAAGATTCCTCTTGCCCAATAATTGTGCTTGCCTTATCGCCGTTAATTAACCCCACCAAACCGCCGGCAAGGTAAACTTTTTCATCAAACCTTACATAAAGTGAATTTCCTTCGCCAAGCGAAATCTTTCCACCATTAAATGTGCCCGCAATTAAGCCGGCATACTTGGCCGTAGAAATCTTAACACATGAAACACCTTCGTTTTCTGTGTTAATATTGGTTGTTAAATTTGTAATTTGAACATTAGATTGTGAAATTTCGCCAAACAATGCGGCAACACTTGCTCCGTTGTTAACATCTGCTGAGTTCCCATCAAATTTGGTATCTTTTTCAAAGGTTATGTTATCAACATAAACATATGTGTTATCTAAGCCTGCGCCTATGTCTTTGCTATAGTCTGCTGCACTAACAACTTGACCCAAAGCACCACTATTTTGCAGATTATACATTGTGCCAAATTTTAAATATTTAAAGTAAGCATCGTTGATGTTTGTGAACAAGCCCGCACCAGATAACCCTTTGATTGTAACAATGTGGTCCTCCATTTTTGAGCCAAACGAAGTGTTAAAATTCTTGTTGCCGAACACAAAGCCGTTGAATTGATGAGTGTCATAATCATTAATCTTTTCCCCACCAATTGCCGTCCAAGATGTTCCGCCTGGTTGCCCGTCCCCCACCTTAGTGCCATCTATATCGTAAATGAACACATAGTTCAAGTTTGGATGAACAAAATTATATTCGTTGTTGCTATCGTAAGTGTTGGCAATATATTCAACCGCTTTAAGCACTCCTAGGTGAGGAATTTTAAATACGTTTTGAATATATTTATTGTTTAAAACATCTGTATTTGATGAAATGTTTTCTAATAGGTATTTATTTGATGCATCTTTATTTGGCGCATCTAGGTTAGAATTTGTAAAATCTGAATATTCTGCACCCGTACCTGTGTAAGTTAAATGAATTGTGTTGTATGGTTCATAACCACTTTCTTGGCTTGGATTTGCTCTGCGTTTAAACATTTTATGCACTGGATACAAATAGTTGTAACCATAAATAGATGAATGCAAATTCACAAAATCCTTGCCGTCTGTCTTATCAAAACTCGTTAGCCAGTTGCCGTTTTTCATTAATCCATTTGTTAAATCCAAAACGCCGATTTCGTCTTTAAGACCATCAATACCATTGCTAGAATCAAAATTTGCCAATGTATCAATATAGTTTTCATTGCCCGTAAACGCGTTGTTACCACTTTCAGATTCGTATATAAAACTATTTGCTGCGTTCCCTAGATTTTCTATTATTCCGGCAGAATAGCAATTATAAACATAACTTGCACCCTTAGCATTATTAATTTTATACAATATGCCTGCCGCATCAACGGCTAAATTATTCACATAGCCAGTGAAATAAGATGAAAGTATTGTTCCGGCATTAGTGTTTACAATGCCCGCAAAACTTTCCGCAGATAGTTTAACAACTTCTGCCTGATTGTAGCAGTAAGAAACTAAACCATTGTTAGTTTCAGCAATCATACCAAATTTCGAGCTACCGGTTTCTATGTCCATATTGCTGCCCGAAACTGAGCAGTTAAACATTACACCATTATTTGTGCCAACAATTAAACCTACAAAATCTCCGTTTAAAGCGGTCAACTCAATTTCATCTTTTAAAGATAAGTGAATGTTAGAAACTGCAGAATGCTCGTTAACATTTGAAATTATGCCATAAGCACCAGTTACGTCAGCCCTGCTTAATCCCGTAAAGTCGGTATAGTCCACATCCGAGCCAATCAGCACGCCATTTAATGAGCCATTAAATTTTGGTAGTTTTGTTAAACCATTACTAATAATGTAATAAGTAAATGGGTCATTAGTTTTAAATTCACAGTCAGAACTGATTATTTTTGGATTCAAAGATGCGGTGTTGTATTTAGTTCCGCTTTTTGTGCTTAACACACCGGTTGCAATTAAGCCTTCACGTAAGTTGGCTAGATATGGGATTTGATTGGTGTTGGTAGAAACCCAAACAAGATTATCGTTTCCAAACACATTTGTTGTAATTAAATTTTCTGCTGGAACATTGATTGGTTCTTCATAATATTCTGGGAATAGTGCATAGTCGGAAGAATAGTAAACCTTATTAAATGTTGGAGTTTCCTTTAATTCACCGAAAAGTGCATATATTTTTGTGTCCTTGTTATAAACAATGCCAGGAACGCCATCTGCAATTATGCTAGATGTTGAAATTACACTATCTAATTCCACCCTGCCAGCCTCGCCAATTAAGCCACCCACACGCACGTAAACTTGCGCATCATCAAGAAGATTTGACATAATTGGAACCAGTTTGCCAGCAGAAAGTGAATTTGCAATTTTAATGTTGGCGCGCATAGATTGACCAATTAAACCACCAAAATATAAGGAAGTTGTGGCTGCCCCGCCAACCATAATGTCGGTTGCCGACATGTTTTCGTTAATGTTTATTGTTGCTGCAATGTTGTTACTTATGTCGGACGCAATAATGCCACCTGCGCTAATAGATGTAATGCTTGTGGTTGCATTAATTTGGCCAGCAAACACATTTCTATTTATATTAACAGTGTTGCTGGTG
The DNA here is from genome assembly GCA_947630405.1 of uncultured Clostridia bacterium. Classification (GTDB taxonomy): domain Bacteria; phylum Bacillota; class Clostridia; order Christensenellales; family UBA1242; genus Onthoplasma. The sequence continues at coordinate 1,818 of CANRHL010000007.1, read as the reverse complement.
CTTAATGTTGCTACGCCAGACGAAACATTAACTTTTGAGAATACTGATGTTGTTTCCTTACTATCTATAATATTTATTTTACTATTTACACTGTTGCCCGAAATTTGCGTGTAAACAGAGCCTTCATTAAAGAGATAATTTCCCGCCAAACCTGCAACGTTTAATGACGGCGAAACAGTGTCTTTAATTTGATTTCCTGTAATTGTTAAGTTGGATAAAATATAGTTGTTAGAAATTGCCGTAGCAGCCGCATCACCAACAAGTCCGCCAATATTAACTTCGGCCTGAGATTTACTCAACTGCACATTTAAATTTAGAACATTTGATTCAGCCTCATTCGACACATTTTCAATTACACCAACTCTAACATTGGATATTGCCGCTTTGTTGGCATGACCTGCCGCACCACCAAAGTTGAATTTTGTGCCGCCCTCAACACTAAAGTTAAACACTGCGGTTTTGGCTCCCATATTTGTTGAATATGTTTTGCCAACAAACGAACTTGAAATTGTGGTTGGCACGTCGTCCTCAGTTACACCTGCCGAGCCAACCAAGCCACCAAAATTAGCACCGCTGCTTCCGCTTGATTTTACACTGATTTTATTTGTGCTGCTGCCAACAGTTGCCGCAAAGGTGCAACCTGTTATTGTGCTGCCATAAGCATTGCCCACAATGCCGCCAAAGCCGGATAGTGTTCCGCCACCGGAAACAACGAGGTTATCCGCTTGCTCTTTTCGATTGCTTATAGCATCTGTGCAAACTGTTAGGTTCGTAAACATAGAGTTTTGGTCGGTTGCGGAAACCATGCCAAGCATTGTTATGTTTTGATTGTTTAGTTTAACTGCTTCGTTATCCCAAACGAATTCAATGTTGTTAATTGCTGCATTGGTTGTTGATTTAAAGAAGCCAGATGTTTCTTGATCGTATTTTTCTGTAATTTTTAAGCCTGTAATTTTTGGTGTTATGCCAGTGCCAACATTGCCAATTAGCACGCCAGAGAAATCCGCATTAATAATCCAGTTGCCAGGGTGCTTGGTTTGCCAATCGCTCATATCAATGTTGTCAACAATAATATCATATTTGCCTGATGGATTATTTAACAAGTCATTAAAGCCGTCTGCATCCGTTATATGGAAATACTCATTAGATACTTCGTTTAATAAAAGTGGGAAATAACGCGCGTTATTTAACGACCAATATGTGTGATAGCCTGAGAATATTTCGTTAAAGTAAACGCTTTGCTCTGGGTTGTCCGTTGAAGTGTCATATAATTGTAAAATTAAAACAGATTGTGCGCGTGCGGCTTGACCCTCTTGAACACCAAAGTTGTTTGTAACCTTTGTTCCGGCATAGTTATTCACTGTGCCAACATAAACTTTGTTGAAGGATGCTGGTGAATTGTTGCTTGTTATTAATGACCTTCCGCCAACTTCGGCATCTGGGCATAGATAGTCAATTTTAACGTTAGAATTATCTTCTTTTAACTCTTGGTTGTTTAATAAAACTGAAGAGAACGTGAATGAGATGTTGGTTGTCTTATCTTGTTTAATTGCCATAACTTTGTTTGCATAGCTAACAAGTTCTAACAATCTATCGGTTAGCAAAGAAGGGTCATTTAAACTTACCGCTTTACCTATTAAGCCACCAATTTGTTGGGTTGAAGAAAGGTTTACATAAGGCACTGCATATGTATAAGTCATTTCAGTTCCAATTGTTGCGCCCGCAATACCACCAATAACCTTGCCCGAATTGAAGGTTGCTTTGCTATAATTGTTTGAAATGTTGCCGCCAAGTGAAATGCCAACCAAACCGCCGGCA
>CANRHL010000006.1 GCA_947630405.1 uncultured Clostridia bacterium | reverse complement strand
AAAGTTGGTGGAGTTGTGCTTGCTTATAAGGGGAATAATTTTAATGATGAATTGCTTGAGGCAAAAAAATCAATTGAAATTTTAGGCGGAAAATTTGAAAAAACGCTTCAATATAATTTGCCAGATGATACGGGCGAGCGCAACATTATTGTTATTAAAAAAATTAAGCCAACGCCGAAGGTTTATCCGCGCGCACAAAACAAACCCAAAACCGACCCAATAAAATAAAAAGAAAGGTTAATTATTGCCTTTCTTTTTCTTAACAAAATGCCTAATAATTTCAACAATTATAATTACAAAAATCAAAATTATAAAAATGTAAAATAAATAATCATTTAACCACGGGAAAAATTGCAAAATTAATGTTATTAAAATGCCCGCAACAAAATTGCCGGAAATTACCGATAAACATGTGGTCACATAGTCTAGCCCGAGGAACACGGCAACGCAAGTGCCCGTCCACACGCCCGTGAAAGGCAGCGGCACGGCAACAAACGCGAACACGGCAAGCACCATTTTCCACCACGCCAAAGAAAACTTTTTAATATTTTCATCTGCGCCGTTTATTTTTTCGCTTTTGCTCTTTACCCTATTTTCAATTGCTAGCGCCAACTTTTTAAATAGTTTAATTTTCTTTAGCCAATTTATTATAGGAATAAATATTAAAGCAACAAGCGGCACAATTAACGAACTGCCGAGTAGGCTCCAGCCAAACGCCGTCCAATTGTCCATTGCAATATTACCCCAAAAGCCCGTGCTGGTTGCAAAAGGAATGGCTCCGCGCAACTCTATTATTGGAACCATTGAAATTAATATTGTTGCCAAAATTATGTTTTCGCCGAAAACGTTGGCAAATAGATTGTTTAAAAACTCGGTCATAAATATATTTTACTATTAATTAACAAATTTTATTATAGTGTATTTTTATAATAAAAAACAATCCGGGTTTTGTCAAGAAAATAAAAATTGAATTGCAAAATTTAAAAAATTTCATTAAAATTTATTAAAAATTGGCTTAATTTTGTTAAAAATCGGTAATTTTTCAATAAATAATTGCAATTTTTTTAAAAATTAAGTATTATATTGTTAGGAGAAGTTTATGGTAAAAGTTATATCAGTTGCCAACCAAAAGGGCGGCGTTGGCAAAACCACCACATGTGTGAACCTTGCAAGTTATTTGGCAGATAAGGGAAAACGTGTGCTTTTAATTGATATGGACCCACAAGGTAACGCTTGCACCAGCCTTGGCGTGGATGTTGATAAGGACAAAGACTCGGTTTACGATGTTTTGCTAGGCGACATTAAGCTGGAAGAGGCCGTTTACCCTAGCGTTTTAAAGGGTTTGGATGTTGTCCCAAGCAACGTAGATTTGGCGGGCGCAGAGGTAGATTTGGTTTATATGGACAAGCGCGAATATGTGCTAAAAGAGGCATTAAAAGACCTAAAAACCAAGTACGATTATGTATTTATCGATTGTCCTCCATCTTTGGGCTTGCTCACGGTTAATGCCTTAACGGCCACCGACAATGTTATGATCCCTATTCAATGTGAGTATTTTGCTTTGGTTGGCTTAGGACAACTTATGAACACTATTAGGCTTATAAAAAAACATCTTAATCCTCAAATAGAAATTGAAGGGGTGTTGCTGACTATGAAAGATAACCGTAGTAACCTTGTTGCTCAGGTGGCTGAGGAAATAAGAAAATATTTTGGGCCAAAGGTTTACGATACCGTTATTCCGCGAAACATCAGACTGGCCGAAAGTCCTAGTCACGGCAAACCTATCATTTTATATGACGACAAAAGCAAAGGTGCGCAAGCATATCGGGCTTTATGTGAGGAGTTTTTGAAAAAACAATAATAAAAAATGTTCCATGTGGAACTTTTTTATTTTAATTTGTTTGACAACTTAAAGTTTTTAAATTATAATTTAGTTAAATGTTCCATGTGGAACAAAGGAGGAAAGATGAAACCAGGATTGGGTAGGGGGCTTGATAGCCTATTAAAATCGTATGATAGAGAAATTGAGGAAACTGAAATGAAATCTGCTGGTAAAAAACCAGCAACAGTGGAAACTTCAAAAGAGGATGTGATGGTGGACATAAATAAAATTTATGCAAACCCTAATCAGCCAAGAAAAAGTTTTGATAGTGAAGCCTTAAATGAATTGGCAGAGAGTATTAAAATTCACGGCCTTATTCAACCACTTATTGTTAACGAAACCGATAAGGGTTACATGATTATTGCAGGCGAAAGAAGGTACCGTGCATGCAAATTGGCGGGGCTAGATAAGGTAAATGTTATAATTAAGAAATACACCAACAAACAAATTGCCGAAATTGCCTTAATTGAAAACTTGCAAAGAGAGGATTTAAACCCTATTGAAATGGCAAAAGGAATTAAAAGGCTGATGGATGAATATGGCTTAACACAAGAGAAAACGGCTGAAAGGTTGGGTAAATCCCGTTCTGCCATTGCCAATTCTATTAGAATTTTAACCTTATATCCAGAAGTTATTGAACTTGTTGAAAAAGGCAAAGTTTCATTCGGACATGCTAAGGTGCTGGTGGCCGTAAGTGACTACGCAACACAATTGATGTTGGCTAAAAAGGTGGCAAAAGATAAACTTACTGTTAGAGATTTGGAACGAGAGGTTGAAAGTTATTTAGGCAAAGGCAAAAAGAAAAAGGCGAAACCAACCACAACCGATGAACTAAAAGAATTTGTAAATCAACTTCAAAGGAAATTGGGAACAAAGGTCAACCTAATTGGTAACAACAAAAAGGGAAGAATTTACATAGACTATTACACTCAAGATGATTTAGATAGAATTTATGATATAATCTTAAAATAAAAAATAAATTATATAGAAAAATATAATTTACTTAAATTTTATAATATAATTTGGTTTTATAATATAATTAACTAAATAATATTGAGTTAAATAAATATAAAATATTAAAATAAAAAAGGGTTAGAATAAATTGCTTTCTGACCCTTCTTTTTTTGAGTGTAATTCTTTCGTTAATTCTTTTAAGATTTCTTGCTCAATAATTTCGGGTTTGGCGCTAGATAAATATGCCGCTGCGCCAACATGTCCGCCCCCGCCATGCTTTTTGGCAATTTCTGCAACACTATATGGTGGTTTTGCTCGCATGCTGACATAATAATTATTGCCCTTAGGATGAATAAAGCAAATGATTTTGTTGCCTTCTGTTCCTGCAATTTGGTTACTTATTCCTGTATAATCACTATCTACAAGATTAAGTTTTTTGCTCTCTATTTTGGAAATATGAGAAATTAATATTTTGCCATTTTCATATGAATTAATGTTGTTTATTGCCTTAGCAAATAAAATACGGCTTTTTAATGAGATATTTAAAAAGAAGTAATCATAAATATTAACTGGATTTATGTGTTTTATGCATGCGCTAGCCAATTCAAAACTTCTTTTTGTTATTGCGCCTACAGAAAAATTGTTGGTGTCGGTAATTAATCCGGCATAAAGGCGAGAACAAATTTTTGCATTTAAAGTGTATTTATATTTCTTAAATATAGAGTATAAAATTTCGCAAGTGGAACTTACAATTTCAACAATTCTAAGGTCGGGGTGCAAATCGTTAGTGGCGTGGTGGTCAATCACTCCCTTAATTTTTGCGTTATTGTAAAGCGGCTGATATATGCCAATTCTATCTCTATTGGGGCAATCCATTATAATTGCACAATCGTATTTACCCGGCTTTGGATTAAATTTGCAGCCGTCTAGCAATGGTAAATAATCTTTTGGCAAGCTATCACATTCAGCAAAAATATCAATTTTATTTTTATTAAATGTGTCCATTAAAAATTTTTTAAAAACCACCATGCTACAAATTGCATCTACATCTGGGTCGATATGAGCAATTAAACAGATTGATTTAGCGGCCGTTATTTTTTCTAAATTATATTTTTTCATATAAAAATTATAACATAAAAATTTTTAAAAAATAGCAAAAACGCACCTATTTTAGCGGTTTTTTTAAATTTTAAGGCAAATTTATCCACATTTGGTGGAAAAGTATGTGGATAACTTGTGGATATGTTGTGGACAAACTGTGGAAAAATTTAACTAAAAATTATTAAAAAATTAAAATATAAAATGAAAAAATTTAATTAAATAAATAAAAAAATATAAAAATTAATAATATTAAGATGTTAAGAAAATATAAAATAATTTGCAATATTTATTGTTGCTATCTATTTTAATTTTTTATTTTAATAATTTTTTGTTTTGTCACAGGTTCTACAAAAAAACAAAAAAATTTCAAAACCATATTGACAAAAGCTCAAAATTGTGGTAAATAATATATGTATGAAACAAAAAGTAGAAACCGCCATAGAATTGATTAATAATCAACAGGGTGTTGAAAGTGAACCAGAAAACGAACAAAACCAACAGATTGAGGTTGGCGGTTTTTTCCCAGATGATGTGTGGACAAACAAACACGCAAAAAAGCAAAGAAAAAAGATGAATAAAAAATTGCCAACTTCGAAAAAGCCGCGCACACTTTTAAAATGCCTTTCAATTGTGCTTGCTGGTGGCCTTATTGGCTATTTAGCGTATAACAAAATGTTAGCAAACGAATATAATGGCACATTGCCAAGCGGCTCCCCACACACTGCGGAAGATGTGTTTGATGCTAACGGCAACGATTTTAGTTTTGGAGATGATAGCCAAATTATAACTGACACAATTACCGATGCCGAAATAAAGGTTTTAACTGAAAGCTTTTTTGGCAACATTGAAGAAGATGCCATTTCTCGATGCGAAACAGAAGTGGGGCAGATTGATAAACTTATTTCGTTTTCACTTATTCCGTGCAACATGCTTGAGGGCAGTAACGAATATGATAAATATTTGCTCTCAATTTTGTTTGAAAACGAAGAGGGGAATTTGTTTGAATTGCATTATTTAACCGGTGCAGATTTTGAAAGCGGTGCGGAAGCCTCCAAAGATTATTTTGCGGATTTTATTAATTACTTATATAGTGATTGCTCAATACTTTCGTGCGAAAACATAACGGACAATTTGGCGTTTTTTGATGGCTGCTTTGATGATAATGTTGAGGCGGTGGGCAACGCGTTTTGGGGATATAAAGAATCTGGCGATGAATGTTATTTTATTCCTGTTTATAATGCAAACGGAGAAGGAACGGTTTATTGCACAATTTGTTCCACTGTTGATAGATATGATAAAAGCGCTATTGAAGAATTGAAAAAATACCAATTAAAACTTAAAGACGATAACTCAGATAAAATTGAATTTTCAGACATGCAATTTGTAAAGAGTGCGAACATACAAAAAGCAATGAATATCTTACGTGAAAAATTGCTTAAAACCGAAGAAACAAATTTGGAAAATTAAAAACTCTTCATTACGAAGAGTTTTTTATTTTTGTTTTAGTTTTGTTTAAATTTTTAATGTTTATTTTTTGTTTTTATTTCGATATTTTACAATAACCACAAAACAGATGATAATTAACAAGATTGCAATGATGTTTAGCGATATATATGTTGCATAATCCAGCCAAGTTTCGTCCTCAACCGTTATGTAAAATTCGCCCAAATTAGATGATGTAACAACCAAACTTCCGTTGGCAAGTTTTTGACATTGAATTAGCAATAAATTCCCATCCTCCAACTTTTGATAAACATAAATGTTGTTCCTGCTGGATATTTTGTTTGGCACATCAAATTTAATTGTATAAACGCTATCTAACTCACCGCCTTCACTTCCGCCTTCAATCCAAATGTTATATTTAAGCACTACGTTGTGATTTTGAATTTTAGTATTTTGCATTACATTTTCTAAAGAAACATTAAGTGCGCAATCCTCATATAAAACAGGGTCTTTTGCCGAAACACTAACATTGTGGTTGACGATTTCTTTTAACGTTATATCTGCCGTTAAATTGTTAGGCAAAATTAAATTATAGTTTTGTGCCCCCATGCCAACAATGGTTATATCATGTACGCTAACTGGAATGTTTACACCAACAGATGAACTAGCAAATTCGGCACTGTTATCGCGCGCATAACTTAAATAAACGTCATCAATAATTCCAGATATGTAAGGGTTCTTTAAATAGGCAACCGTTGTGCCATCGAACACTTTATTGTAAACGCCGGTTACCATGTAAACATCCTTCTTTTGAATTGTTAATGTGGCTGGTTGCAATGTTACATGATAGTTGGCGTTATACACGCTGGCAACGAGATTATAACTGCCAACATCCTCGCCCTTTTCACGCGAAACTGCACCGTAGAGGATATCGTTATTAATCAATGTACCTTCAACAATTGTATAATTAAAGTTAGGGTCTGGCTGACCATAGGTTTTTGTGTAGTTGGTTGTTTTAATAACAAGTTCTTTTGGCTTAATTGTAACCGTGCCTTTAATGTAATTAATGCTATAGTTTCTGCCCAAATAAAGTGTGCTTACAATATCGTAAACGCCGGCGTTAATGCCCGCTTTTTTCGTTAACGTGCCTTGAATTTTATCGCCATTTAAAATTTCACCCGCCGTTACTTTATAAGTTAATTTAGGCTCAGTTTCTCCATAGGTAATTTCATAACTATCTGCCGTTATTTCAATTTCTCTTGGTTTAATTTCAAAATACCACTCGCCAAAAACGATGTCGTAGTTGTGGTTAGATAAATCGCAGTGAATTTTATATTTGCCCGCTTTCTCAATTAATGAATTATCTTTATCTCGATAAAGGTTGCCTTGTAGGGTATCGCCATCAATTAAATTGCCAACAATGGTGTATTTAATTTCGGCATCTAACTCGCCATAGAATTTGTAGGCAGAAATTGGCACAATTTCAATTTGCTTTTGTGTAATTTCAAAAGTGTTGGAAATGAAATTAATGTTGTAATTATCATTTAAGGAAATGCTGCCCAAAGTTATTTCGTAACTATCCACATTTGCGCCCGGCTTACGAGATAGCACGCCTTGAATTGCATCATTAAAGGCAAGCGAACTATCTATTAGCGTATATTTAATTTCTGGGTCTGGCTCGCCATAAGTTTTGGTTGTGTAATTTGCCGCAATTGTGATGTTGCGCTTAATAATTTCAAGAGTGCCTGTTTTGAACTCGTCAATTATGTAATTGTTGCCAAGTGAAATGTCGTTTGCGCGGATTGTGTAAAACATGTTAGCTTCTTCGCCTTCATCACGAATTAATGTGCCGCTTACAATGTTTTCCAATCTATCATTATTTTTTAAATAGCCCGATGTTATTGCAATGCTGAATGCAGGGTCTTCGTTGCCATAAATTTTAACTTTATTCTCCGCACCAATTGAGAGGTGATAAGGGGTTATAATTAAATTTGCCGATTTATATGTAATTATGTAAGGCGAATCTTGTTCGGTGTTGCACATAAGAGTGTAAGAACCAACATTTTCGCCCAAGTTGCGCACAATTTGAGCGCTAAGGCGCTCGCCTTCAATGTCGTTTTCCACTTCATATTCGTAGGTTGGGTCTTCACTGCCGTAAACTTTGGTTGCATCCGAAATTATAACAGTAACCGGCCTTTTGTTGATTAAGAAATGACTATCTTCCCCGTTAACAAATGTGTAGTTTTTAGAATTTGAAACGGTGGAAACAATATATTCATAAATTGCAACTCTTTCGCCAACTTCACGCGTGATTTTGCCTGTTAAAATGCTTTCGGCAGTGTCGTTAAAACACAATTCGTCCATAAGAGAAAATTCAATTTTTGGATTAGGGTCGCCAAACGTTTTGGATTGAGTTGCAATTGAAAGGCGAATTACTTTTGGCACAATTTCGAAGAAGCCTTCGGCAAGTTCAATCTTATAATTTCTAATGTTTGCAGCCTCTTGATCAGGTAAATAAAATTCATATTTATTAACATCTTCGCCTGCAACTCGAGAGATTGTAATATCTAATACATCATCGCCAACTAGGCCAGTTGTTGTGTAAGAGAATGCTGGGTCCACATCGCCATAAGTTTTTGATGAACTATCCACAAACACATTGGCCGTGCGTTTTGAAATTTCTATTTGCGTGTTTTGAGGTAGGTAGGTAAATTGATAGTTCCCCCAATTGTTGCCAACAACTTGGCTGGATTTTAAATTTACATCAACAATGCCACAATTTGAATCGGACAATTCGGCGGATACTTCCAACTCAAAATTTTCATTTTTAATGTTTTCGATATAGGTTACACTATATTCGACATTTTTTGTGCCATCGTAAACTTTATTTAAAAACGTGATTAACGCATCAATTTTGCGCTTTTTAATTTCTAAATAATTTTCTTTAAAGTCAATTTCATAGTTTTGATTATATAAGTTGCCCACATTAATTTTGTAACTGCCAACATCTTCGCCACCTTCACGTTTTAGTTCGCCACTAAAACTATCGCCTATAACAAGATTGGTGGCAGAATATGTTAGTTCAGGATCACTTTCGCCATAAGGCTTAGTTTGCGCATCGGCAACAACCTTGGCGGTGCGTTTTTTTATTGTGCAGGTTGCACTTTCAAACGAAATTTCATAGTTAGGGTTATTGAGCGTGCCAAGTTTAATTTCGTGGTTGCCCGCGTTTGTGTTATCGATTGCAAGTTCGCCATCAAGCGTGTCGCCCGCCAATAAATTGGCAGTGTAAGTTAGTGTAATTTTGTCGCCATAAACACAAGTGTAATTTTCCGCCTTAACCGTTACTGGACGAGGCGAAATAGAGCCATAAAGCGTTTCAGTGTATTTTGACAAAACATAGTTGTTTTTATCCCGACCAATTAAATTGGTGCTAACAAGAGTAACTTGCTTATTATTTCCAACATTCTTATCATTATAATTGCCAACAATTTGAACCGACACATCTTCGTTGTTGAAAACGTTGTTTAACTCGGCCGTTATTCTGGCACTGGTTGTGCCGTCATAAACCTTTTCGCTAACCGACACGTTTGTGAGGAACAATGTTCGCTGAGTTATTTCAAATTGAGCGCCGTTATTAATTAAAGTGAAAGTGTAGTTTGGGTTTTTATCGTTTAAATCGCCCAAGGTAAAGTTGTATTTAGAAATGGCCTCGCCTTCCTCACGGGATATGCCGCCAGAAAGGCTTTCATTAGCAACAAGATTGCTTGCCGTAAATGCAAAGTTAGGGTCGCCATAGCCATATTCTTTTTGGTTGGCTTCTGGAGTAATGTAGGCATCTCTTTTTAAAATTTCGCCCGTTATGCTTGGCAAAACTTGAGTTTTTAATGTGTAGATATCTGCATTTTCGCCCGTTAGTGTTAAGCTCGATACAGTTGGAGTAATTGTGTTATTTTTCTTTGCGTTAGGAGAATCGTACGCATAGGTTACACCGGCCAAACCAACATCGTGGCCAGGTTCTATGCCGCTAAATTTAACCAAAACATTTTCTAAATCAATAGAGGTTGTTCCGTCATATTTTTTGCTGGCAACGGTTATGCTTTCAACCGAAATGCTCTTAATATATTTTGCATAAATTTGTTGGCCAAAGGTGGCGTTTAAATGCAGAGTGTTGCTATTTCCCTTATATTCGCCATCCACATACCAACCAACAAATTTAAAGTCTGCGTTTGGCCGTTGAATTAGATTTAGCCCCTTGCCAACACCATAACTGCCTTCACCAACGAATTTTGCCGGTGGCGAGGTTTTAAAATCGGTTAAAACTTGCACATTAACTTTTTCGGTGGCGATAGTTAGTGTTACCGTATTTGTGGATTCAATTTTTTCATCCGAAAATGAGTTTTTCTTACAACGCACTTTAAAGGTTACAGTCGTGCTAGGTGCCGTTGGCAAGATGTAAAGGTTGTAGCCAACCACTTCAACATAATCTAGGCTAGTAACAAATTCAGTGCTATCTTCTGCCTTAAATAGAAATTCAATTTGGTGGTTAATTTTAGAAAAACTCTTAAAGTTGCCCGATGGACCGGACATGCTGGTTACATCGTTATAAGCATCTATCTTAACAAGCTGACCAGGGGATACAGTTTGATTTTCTGTGTTAAGGGTTACTGAGTCAATAATCGTGTATAGATGAATTGTTGGCTCATCCATAACATAATCGCATCTGCCCGATGGGCTGGTTGCGTTAAATGAAATTTTTAATATGTCGCTAATATTTTCAATTTTAAGCATTGGGGTGGAAAGGTTGCCCGTGCCAATTATTTGTTGTTGATGTTCGCCGGCAGAAATCGTTAGGGTCATTTGAGTGCCATTTCCGCAAACAACTTGTGCGCTGGCGGTGGCATATAATATACCTTTTTCAATAAATGAATACATATCGTTTGTTGGCATAAATTCGCCATAACCCGAACTATCGCCCCTGCCGGAAGGCACAATTGAATAATATTTTTTAGCGGTGTCTTTTGTTGTGGCGTTAATAAGAGTGCTTTTATCGTTATCGTCAACAAAATAATGGAATGGGGTTTTGCCCGTTAGGCCAACAAACACAATTTTGTTGCCCGAAACTCCGTCAATTGCCACCGCCTCTGATGTTAAATTTTTAATAGGGAAAAATAGGCAAGCACATGCTAACACAACTAAAACTATTAAGATTTTGTTAATATGTTTTGCCATATTTCTCCTTTTTTAAAATCTACAAGGTTGTTTTATTTTCCAAAAATTTGGATTATCAACATAACTTTCGCCCGGCTTAATAAATGCACCTTTGGCTTGAATTGAAAGAATATTACATTTTATAGGAACGGTGGTTAAAGTCATATCCAAAGCACCCACACAATCAAAAATCGTATAATTGCAGGTTGAATTTAATGCAGTTTTATTCAAAATGCCAAAACTATCAAATGTTATGCCGGCAATACGAATATCGGCACTGAATTGAAGAATGCCAAAGTTATAATATTTTTCGCCGTTATATTCGCAAGCGTAACTTCCGCCTTTGTCGGCAACAATTTTTTCTAGTTGGCTAATAATTTCATTTGCAGCGAGGGATAATCCTGCATCTCTTAAAATTTTGTTTAAATCCAACCCCTTTTCAAGTTGGTCGACAGTTGAATAGTTGTAGAACCACACTTCGCCTTCCAACGTTACAGTATTAAGGTTTGGTGTTGCAAATTTATCGGCGGTGTAAAGAATGCCGCAATAACTTGATGTGAACACGGTATCTTTAACTCGTAGGTTGCAGGCAACGGTAGCACTTCGCGCAACTTTTATGCCGGCCGACAAGCAATTTCTTATTATGCAGCCAACAACATCAACTTGTGCACACTGCAACCTTATGCCGGTTTCGCCATGTTCAATTATTGTGTTGTAAACAAGTATGCCGTTGCAGTTCTCAATCATCAGCACCACGCCAGCATTGCGCAATTCTTGCCCGCTAGAAATTGCAACTGCCCGCAACACTGCGTTATCAATTACAACATTGTTTCTTCTTATAATAAAGTGTTCCCACGTGCTAATTGAGTTAGAAAAGTTTAACATATATCCATTACCATAAATGCTATAGTTAAGAAGTAGAGAGTTAATGCCTTTATCAATTAAAATGTCTGCATTTAACACCATGGAGGCAAGATTTTCCGTTCTTGACTTGTTAATTTCGGTTAGTTTTGCGTTGGCGAGGTTGAACTGAGCAGGGCTAGATACATTTATGCCTTCAACTATGTTAAATTCGTAACTATCAATTGCAACAGGCGCACCAGGGTAAGGCACTTTTTGCTTAACAGTGATGGTTACTTTGCCTGCGGTTAGGAATGTTACCACGCCAGAAGCATCAACCGTTGCAATTTGTTCATTACTTGAGGACCATTCAAGCAAACTTGTGGATAAATCTGCAGGTATAATCGTTACGCCCATTTTGTAAGTGTTAATTAACTCGTTTTTCTCGTTAAAGAATGTGTTGCCAAAAATTCTATATTCGCCATGACCGTGAGCATCGGTCGTTTTATCTAGTGAAAGTTTAATATCGGAAATTTTGTCAAAGATTTCAATTGTTTTTGTGGCCTTAATATCTTTGCCCACCACTGTTGCGGTGATAGTTACTTTTCCGCTTTTAATAGGAATTAATCGATAGATATCATCTTTCTTTACTAACGACGCAATCTCTTCATTGTCGATTGTTACATCAACACTAAACTTCTCAGCGTCTAGCGGAACGGAAGAAATTCCAAAATCGAAATAATCGGTTGTGTAAATATTATCTCGCATTTGATTGAACACAATGCTTTGCACTTCTTTGGTGTAAGTTATTGTTATTGTTTTTGTAATGCTTGGAATTTCAACAATGTAAATTTCCACATGGCAAACACCGAATTTATTAAAGGTTACATCGCCATTTTGGTTAACTGATGCAATGCCCGTTTCTTTAACGCGATATCCAAGTTTTGTTTGGCTTGCATCCGTTTCCAAAACGTGTGCGTCAATTGAGAAGGATGGAATTCCAACATAGAAATTGTCGCCATCAACAACTTCAATGCCTACTGCGTTCTTAGTTACAACAAGAGTTAAATTTTCTAGTTTATAACCGTTAACCCATAATGTGAAACTAAAGCTTCCGCCATTTTCGGCATATAGCACGCCATTTTTAAATGTAGCAACTTGTTTATTTGGGTCGTTACGCTTTTCGGCAATGTTAGTAATTGTAAACTCTAAATTAGTGTTGTCGCTTGGAACGGCTTTTGATAAACTAAATGTAACAGTTTCGCCCGCCAATTTGTTTATAACATTATTTTCAAAACCTGTTTTGTTTAAGGTTGCCTCGTGCAAACGGTCGCCGACATAATAGAATGAATAGGTTATTGATTTTGTTGTTTCAAAATCGGTGCAAATAAAGGTTATTGAAACTCGGTCAGTTTTTAAGAAAATTATTTTGCCATCTTCAATTTTTGCAACGCTATCGTTACTGATGTTATAAGAATAATTTTCTATTTCGGCATCAATTGGCTCATAAACAATTTTAAACGGAACAACATTTTTGCTTGTTATAAAGGTGGTTTTGTTTTGATAATTTTCAAGTGTGCTTTCAAACTGAACATCAATTGACATTAGCGGTGAACGCACGGTTACTATGCAATCGGCATAAACTTCGTTGTTATAATAGTCTAACGCGTAAACTCTAACCGTGGCAGTGCCTGCGCACAGGGCTTCAATTTGACCATCATCGCTTAAGGTTATAACTTTAGATTTTTTGTCGTAAGCAGATTCAGTTAAAATTTTATATTTAATTTGGTTGTTCTTTGCATCGGTAGGGTAACCATCCACAAAAATTCGGTGCATTTCGCCTTTTAAAATTGTGATGTTGGTTTCGTTCAATTCAAGGTGATGCAAATATCCTAACGTGCTGGTTATTGTAACCGCCTTTTGAACATTAGGGTCATCAACTGAGCGAACATAAACAGTTATTGTGCCTGCCTTTTTAAAGGTTACCACGTTTTCTTTAATTGTTGCAATATCAGTTGGTGCAAGTTCAAATTCAAGAGCGGAGTTTGTTGCATTGCTTGGCTCAACTTCGGCTTCAATGGTGTAAGATGCACCCGAAATTAAAACATTTTGCTCTACATTAATATCTTTAACTTTGTTTATGCACACAATTTCAATTTCTTTAATTATGCCGCTAGAAAGTTCAAGAATAAGCCTTGCCTCGCCACCCTCAACTGCCGTGATGGTGCGGGTTTTATCGTTGATGTCAATAATCTTTTTGCCCGAACTTGAAATTATTTCTTTGAACAGGAAGCGAGGGTCAACAACATCGTTTGGAATCCATTTTTTAACATCAATTGTAACTTTATCGCCAATGTTCATAACAATGCGGCTGCCAACATTTAACTCGGCATCAACCGCAACGCCGCCCGTGTAACGCAAGTTAATCATGGAAGCATAGTTGCCATCGTCCGATTTAATTTCAAGTGTTACCACGCCCGCTTTAATAAAGGTTATTCTATTGTTGTTTATTGTTGCAATTCGCTCGCCACCTGTAAGTTTAATGCTTGCCGTAACGCCTTTATTAGATGCGTGGGCTGGCAAAACGTTAAAGTTAAGTGATACTACACGGCTTGCCACAACATATTCATCGTTATAGAAATCGATATTAGAACTTAAAATTACATTTTCAACAGGTTGTTTAACCGAAATTTCAATTTCATAACTGCCAGTTGAAGTTGTAACTTTTATTTTTGCTTGCCCGCTTGATACTGCGCGCAAATATCTTTCATTTTCCACTCTAACAACTTTTTCGCCCGCAATAGTTGGGGTTTCACTTTCAACAGAAATTGCAAAGTTTTCAACGTCATTAAAGGTTAATAGCTCACCCTTGTTAAAACTTATTGAATTTTGTTGCACCGAAGCAAGAATAGTGTCTTTTTCAATTTTTTCAATTGTGAAATTGCATCTAACGCGTTCGTCAGCAAGTGAAATTGCGGTTATGTTTGCAATGCCGTTGGTGTTAAAGGTTAGTGTTGTGCCATCCACGGTTGCAATAGATGGATTATTTACAACAAATTTAACATTTTTGTTTGTTGTATCAATTGGCAAAATTTCGGCAATAAGTTTAATTGAACTTGTGGTTATTTTGCTATTTGCTTGCATTACAGTTATGCTTTTTGGCTGACGCACAACAGTTATTGAATAGTTTATTTTAATTGAGTTTGAAATGCGCACAACTAGGGTGGCAGTTCCGCCAGCAACCGCACTAACAGTGTTGCCTTCAATTGTAAGCACCTTGCCAAGCGGAGAAGAAGTTTTTGCATTTTCAACTTCCAAATAGAGTTCTGGCAAAGTGTCATAGCTAGGAATTAATTTTGAAATTGAAACATTGAATGTTTCTTCAACATTTATGCTGGTTGGCATGTCTTGTTTAACGCCGCCAATTTCAGCTTGAACTTCGGCATAAACAGGGTTGGAACCTGCATAATAAATTTCAATTGATTTGGTTGCCTTATTAGAGGTTGCAGTTAGGGTAACCGCACCAACTTGGTTAAACCTTAGCGTGTTGTTATCAATAAAGGCAATGTTGCTATCGCTAACCGACCATGTAATGTTTTTATCCGTAGTGTCGGCTGGCAAAACAGTGCCAGAGAATTGCACTGCCGATTTAGAGGTTACATATTGATTTTGATTGGCATAATAATCTAAATCCACATTAATTTCAATTTGCTCAGCGGTGCGGATTACGATAATGTTGCAATAATCCTCAACAACTTGCCCATTATATAAACTAAAGCTAACTTTAACTTTTGCTTTGCCGCCCGCAATGGCACGAATTCTGCCATCAGGTAAAATTTCAACTATCTCTTGACCTTCAACAATTTCTAGTTTAGGGAGAATATCTCTTGCACTTGCCGGCAAAATATTGTAATTAATTAGCGCAGTTTCGTTATAATTTAAAGTTAACTTATCATCTATCAGTTCAAACGAATATGGCTTGCCGGCGGTGTAGGTTATGTTAACGTCTTTAAAAACGCTTTTATTTTCGTTTGCCCAAACTCGAACTTTAATTGTGGACGCGGTTAAAGTGTTAAATGTTATAAGCCCATCTTGAGTGATTGTTGCAAAATCAACTCCATTAATAATCTCATAAAAATATGTGCTATTGGTGGAGCCTTCTGGCAATGAAATTGGATTAAGTTTAAATGTTTTTTCTGCAGTAATTGAATCCTCAATTTCAATGTCTGTTGCCGGACTAGTAATGTAGACGAAAATTGTTTTAATAACAACTTCGTTTTCGTTTTTATATGCTTTTAATGTTAGTGTTGTGCTGCCACCCTTAACAGGATACAAGCAGCCCGAACGAACATAGGCAATGTTTTCATCTTCCGAAACAATTTCCACATCACAATTTTCTGGCAGAGTTTCGTAGGCTATAATTATTGGCTCGTCATCAATGTTCATGGTTATTGATGGCGTGGTTACAATAATATCGTAAACGAAATTTGCCGTGTAGATGTATTTAACAGTTTTTGTAAAGCCGCCATCTTCGGTGGTTAGCGTAATATTAACTTCGCCCGGTTTTAAAAAGGTTATGTAGCCTTCATCGGTAATTTCTGCCACTTCCGGATTATCTAGCGAACAGTGAACTTGTTTTATTGTTGCATCTTCTGGAAGAACATAATATTCAACAAATTCATTTTTGTTTGCCGTTACAATTGTTTCATTTTCACTGGCAACATAAAGTGAAGTTACCGGATTAATAATATCTAGGTCAACCGAATCGCTATATCCGCCGTCAACCGATGTTGCGGTTATTGTAACACGCCCAACTTTTAGCCCGTGAACTGAACCAAATTCAACCTTGGCAATCTCTTCATTGCTTGAGGTGAAAACAACCTCTTTATTTAAAGCCTCGTCTGGCAAAACAGTGGCAGATATAAGCATTTCGCCACCAACGTGCAGGCGGGTGGATTCATAATTTAGTTGCACGCGATGCACTTTTGTATCGCTAACGTAGAACGAACAATAAGAGTGTTTGCTGCCTTCCTTAGTGGTAACAGAAATGTAGCCACTGCCTGTACCAACGAAATCAACATGGCCCTTTTCATCAACAATTGCTGCCTGTTCATCGCTGCTGGCGAAAATAACTTCTTGATTGGTGGCATATTCAGGGTAAATTACATATTTTAAGTCGATGCTATCGCCAACTTTTGCTTTAATATCATCTTCACTTAAAACAATGTTTTCCACCGAAATAAACACATCACCAAGCGCTACTGTTGAAGTGAGTTTTACAATTACAATTGCAAGTATTGGAATGGCTAGCATTAAAAAGACTAATAATTTTTTCATGCTACACCTCAATCCTTTCGTATTTTCGTTCTAGTTTGTGGAATAGCCTAAATAGTTCAATAAGCGCAAACGGCACGCCAAAGCCATATAGAACAAGATACATTGAAGGCACGCTAACAAATAGCGAAAGCACAATTCCCGCAACGCCCATAATAAACGAAATGGTGAACCCAATGCCGATTGAGGCCGTTGTGTTTTTTGTGTTGGAAGAAAGTTCGCCATTTTCAATATATTCAAATTGTGGGCGCTTAATATCCATGCTGATTGAGTTAGATATGTTGCCCGTTATAACAAACGAAAGTGCGCAGGCAATAATAAGCGCGGCAGGGTAGGTTATAAAGTTGGCAATTGCAAGCACAAGGCAAGAGATAAATATTGCTGGAATTGAAATTAATAGATATATTAAAAATTTAACGGTTATTTGTTTTGTGTAACTAACCGGAATTATTTTTGTTAAAAAGAAGTTGTTGCCCTCTCTTGTTATTGACGTTGCAGAGAAGGATGTCCCCATGCTTAAAAACATAATTAGCACTAGCACAACAATGCCCGGCAACACACTTGAGCCAAGCGTTGGCGTGCTAATGTTGGATACAATTTCACTTGAAAAGTAAACCATAAGCGGAGTGGTGAAAACAATTGTCAAATATTGGAAAGCGTAGTTAGTTGAGCGGAAAATTGTTTTAAACTCCTTTTGCACAAATGCCGTGGTTGGTTTGTGATATTTTATTTTTGTTTTCTTAGAAAAAGCGCGCTGATTTTTGCTTGAAATTAATAGTGAGAAATAAGAATATTTTGCAAATAAATAAACAAATGCTGCCAACACCAAAACCGCCGTTAGCAGAATTGTTAGGCTTTTAAGATAGTTATACAAAAGCAAAAGATTTTTAAACAAAATTGGCAAATACAAATAAGTTGAAAATTGCCTTATTGAATAAATTGTGGCAGCATCAAACGAAAAGTGACCCGATTCAAAAATGTTTAACACAAATTTTAAAACGTAAATGTATGTCATAAATCCGGCAACAAGAAGTAGAGTATAGAATAAAAGCAAAATTATAAATTTATTTTTAAACACACGAATTAACCACATTACAGGCACAGATAACAAAACTGCCAACAAAACAGGAATAATTGGCAAAAACAAAACATTTGGCAAAAGCAAAACGTAAAATAGTGCGGTTTGCATGGTTTTAATTCCAAAAAGAACAAAGGTTGGCAAACTAATAAGCAGCGCAAAGCCCAGTTGCTTTATATATACATATAAGAATTTAGCAAGGAAAATGTCAAGCCCGCCAACCGGCAGTTTTAAAATGGATAAATCCACCTTGGTAAATAGAATTTTGGTGGCGGTTATAACACCAACAATCAAGTGCAACAACATCATTAATGCTGAAAATATTGTAATAAACTCATGTTGCAGGTCGGCCTCAATAAACACGCCCATAACCATGTTGATTGCATAAAGGAAAATTAACGCAAGCGCACCGCCGCCAACAATTGTTACAAGGGCTTTTTTAAAGCGAAAGAAAAAGCCTTCGTCCTTATAACGCGAAGAGTTTGTCATTAATTCAAATTTAAGCAGCGCTTGAAACTTGGTCAACTTTTCTCCTTACCTTGATTGTGTTAATCTTAAGAAATGTTCTTCTAGCGATTTACCAGATTTTTGAAATTGTTTAACATCAATAATTTCTAATAGATGTCCGTTATTAATTATTGCAACCCTATCACATAATTTTTCCACCATATCTATGTTGTGTGATGAAAACAACACCGCATTGCCCTTTTTCTTATGCTCAACCATATAGTCCTTAATTTCGGCAATGCTTTGTGGGTCCAGCCCAACAAGAGGCTCATCCAACACCCAAAGTTTTGGATTGTGAATTAGCGCCGCAATTATGCAAATTTTTTGCTTCATACCGTGTGAGTACGAGCGGATTTGTTTATCTAGTGCGTGTGTCATTGAAAAGCGAGCGGCAAACATTTTTATTCTCATTTCAAGTAAATCCTGTTTAACACCATACACATTGCCCATAAAAGTGGCATACTCGCGCCCAGTTAGGCTATCGTAAACCGCATGATCGTCCGGCACATAGCCGATGTTAGACTTTGCGGCAATTGAATCCTTTTTAATATCGTGTCCGCAAACAATAACCTCGCCTTTTTCAAACGGGATAATCCCGGTTATACACTTAATGGTGGTAGATTTGCCGGCACCGTTTTTGCCCAAAAAGCCAAAAATTTCGCCATCGTTGACGGTTAAACTTAAGTCCTGTATTGAAAACCTATCACTATTTTTGTATTTCTTGCTTAAATTTTTTATAACTAACATATTTCTCCCGTCTTGTTAATAAGTATAACAAACTTGGCGCATTTTGTCAATATATAATTTAAAATATATTATAAATATATATAGCGCGCGCAAAACTAAATTTTTTAATAGTAAAATTGACGATTAAAAAGCATAAACGAGCGGAATTTCAACATAAATTTAAATATGAAAAAGTTTTTTAAAAAGAATTTAACTTTATTTGTGATTGTTTTAATTTTTTTATTGCTATCCACAATAATATCCCAAGCGGTTATTATGGCAAGCAAAACGTATAACGGCATTACAATTGTGCTTGATGCTGGGCATGGCGGGCGAGATGGTGGCAGCGTGGGAGTAAACGGCACAATTGAAAAGCAAATTAATTTGGCCTACACGCTTGCGTTAAAGGAAAGGCTTGTTAAGGCGGGCTATCGCGTGGAGTTAACCAGAAAAAACGATGATGGACTTTACAGCAATTTGGCAAAAAACAAAAAGGTTAGCGACATGAACGCGCGGCTTGAAATTATTAAAAAAACCAATCCTAATTTGGTTATTAGCATACATATGAACAGTTTCCCGAATAAATCGGCAAGCGGGGCAAACACCTACTATCGCGTCGGTGATGAGGCAAGCCAAACGGTTGCAAACCTTATTCAAGCCTCGCTAAACACCTATTGTAATGTGCCAAACAAACTTGGCAAGGCGGGGGATTATTTCATTTTAAATAGCAGTTATTACACCGCCGTGCTTATAGAGTGCGGGTTTATATCCAACCCGGAGGAAGAAAGTTTACTTAATAGTGAGGAATATAAAAACAAAATGATTGACGCCATCTGCTCGGCGCTAATGCTTTATTTTGGCAAGGCAATATAAAAAACACTCAAACGAGTGTTTTTACATATCTACAGTTATGCCATCTCTAATTTTTAGTGAGCCGTTGTTTGTTGATGCGGTTAATGAGTTGGCAAAAGGCGCTTCAGTGAAACTGCCAGCTTCAAAGTCAAAATCTTCAAAGTGGGAGTTAATATAATAATCGCACAAATCGGCGGACTTTTCTGCATGTTCAAATTGATGCATATACACATTAACGTCCCCGTTATCTGAATGGGTGGAAAGTTTGTAATGTGCCCAGCCTTCAGGTGCTTCGGTTGCTTCCAATTCTTTAACAAAAATGTAAACTTCGCCATTTTCGCCGTCAACTTTATTTTCGCCATACACATTGTCCATATATATTTCTGCTCTGCCACGGTCGGTTATTTTAACGTCTACACGCTCAGCGCCATGCACAATTATTTTCCCATTTGCAGTTTCTGATACGAACGAACGTGCCTCTTTATTTACCGCATAACTAGCGGCATCGTCAGCAAAGGTTACATCAATGTCGCCCGAGCCATTAGGGGTGTCTGCCTGAACATTGCCATAAGCGGCCGCAACATTAATGCTGCCATCTTCGGAAGATAACCTAACCGGACCGTTAGTTTTATTGATGTTAATGTTGCCGTATTTTGTCGTTGCAATTAAATAAGTTTCAACTGTATCAATGTTAATTCTGCCTGCTCTAGAAAGTTCTATTCCGCCGTTATCAATTGTGTTTATTTCGACATTAGTATCGCCACCCTTTAAAGCAATGTGGTGAACTTTGTTAATTTTAACCCTGCCACCAGCATCGGAATTATCTGAAATTAAGTTGGTGCATTCGCTAACATCAACAGTGCCATAATCATTTTTCTCAATAGTAATATTGTTTAAAGCGGCGGCGGACTCAAACCTGCCATTTGTCATGCTTAAATAGATTGTGGAATTTTCGGCACTAACATTATCGCCAATTGTAAAGGTTGCGCTGCCAATTTCCAGCCTTAAATCGCCAGCCACCTTGCAGTGAGATAAAGTAAAATTGCCTGAACTTGTTTTGTATGTTAAATTGTTAATAGATAAATCCTCTTCACCGCCATACAAAGCAATTCCGGTGGCAGCAGAGTTGTTTGTTAAAAGCAGGTTTTTATTTAGAGCAGCCGGAACATAAAGGTAAATTTTAGAACGATTTTTTATTGCCGCACCGTTTGGCTCGGTAACATTAAAGGTTAGGCTGCCATTTTCAATTTTGCTTGTAATTGAAGTAACGCTATTTTTCTTTAACACAAAGCCAAACGAGTTAGAGAACACCGAAACCGAAATTGTTTCTCCACTTGTTGGAACAATTTCAACATTGTATGCGCCACTATTTAGGCTTATGGTGTGCAAACTTTCATATTGACTTTGGGCATATACCTGTGAGTCGGTTGACGAATTTAAGCTTATGTAACATATTCCAAACAGTGAAGAGTTTGGCACAAAAAACAAATATAAAACCCCAATGCAGCACAAGCCAAGTAGAAGCAACAATGTAATAATTAAATACTTACCAAATTTTTTCATATTTCTATTTTATAATGATTTAAGGCGTTTGTCAATAATTTTTAACTAAACTTTTAGTTAAATAAAAAAATTTGAATAGTTTTATTTGCTATTTTTATGTGTTTTTGCTATACTAAAAATTAGGAGTGTTAGTATGTTTATTATCGATATTGAAGGAACAGACGGCTCAGGCAAGGCCACCCAAACCAAACTTTTATATGAATATCTTGTTGGGCTAGGTAAAAAGACCAAGATTTTAAGTTTCCCTAATTACGATAGTCCATCAAGCGCTCCGGTTAAAATGTATTTATCTGGCGAGTTGGGCGAAAATAAGGATATTTCTGGCTATCAGGCAAGCACATTGTTTGCGGTTGATAGGCTTATTACCATAAAGAAGGAAAATTTATTGGACTACGACTTTGTGCTTATGGACCGCTACACTTATAGCAACATGATTCATCAATCCACAAGGTTTGAAAAGAAGTGCGAACTAAACAAGTTTTTAAAATGGGTGAACGATTTTGAATTTAAACTGCTTAAACTGCCAAAGCCGGATTTAACACTGTTTTTAGATGTTCCAACCGAAATTAGTTTTGCGCTGGCGCGAGATAGAGGCGAACTTAAAAATCAGCAAAAAAAAGATATTTTGGAGCAAGATATTAACCACCTAAAGCACGCACACGACCGGGCAGAATATGTTGCAAAAAAATTTAAATGGGTTAAATTAGACTGCACGGCGGCGGGCAAAATTAAATCGATTGATGAAATACATAACTCAATTGTTGAGGCTTTAAAACCAATTTTAACAAAGTAACACAATAAAAAATAAAAGGACAAACTATGATAACAAGTAAAGAATTAAGAAAAAAATGGTTAGATTTTTATAAAGATAAGGGGCATGTTGATATTGGCGCAGTTTCGCTGATTGGCGATGGCGAAACGGGCGTTATGTTTAACGTGGCTGGTATGCAACCGCTTATGCCATATTTGTTGGGCAAAGCGCACCCTAAGGGCAAAAGGCTATGTAATGTTCAGGGTTGCATGCGCACGGTGGACATTGACGAGGTTGGCGACCCTACGCATTTTACATTTTTTGAAATGATGGGCAATTGGAGTTTAGGCGACTATTTTAAAAAGGAAAAAACGGCATGGACCTTTGAACTTTTAACCAAAGTTTTTGGCCTAGATAAAAATAAAATTTGCTCCACCGTTTTTGCCGGCAACGAGAGTGCACCTAAAGATGAGGAAACTGCCAAATTGCTTGAAAATTTAGGCATTAAAAAGGAAAATATTTTCTATTTAAAGGACAATTGGTGGGAACTTGAAGGCACGGTTAACACCCCGTGCGGGCCGGATAACGAGTGGTTTTATCCGCGCTGGGATAAGCCAACACACCCAGGAGTTTGCGATATTAATTGCAAGTGCGGGAGATATGTTGAAATTGGCAATGACGTTTATATGCAATATAAAAAATTGCCGGGCGGAAAATTTGAGCCACTTGCAAACAAAAATGTGGATACCGGCTTTGGCTTTGAGCGTATGTTAATGTTTTTAAACGGCGTAACCGATGGCTACAAAACCGATTTGTTTACCGATGTTATTGCACATATGGAAAAGGTGTTAAATGTTAAATATGGCGATAATGAGGAGGAGACGAGATCTCTGCGAATAATTGCCGACCATATGCGCACAAGCGTTATGCTAATTGGCGATATTAACGGCATTTTGCCTTCTAATGTTGGCGCAGGCTACATTTTAAGGCGCATTATGCGTAGGGCAATTAGGCACGCTAAAAAAATCAATTTAGTTACAGATGAACTAACCGAAATTGCCAAAATTTACATTGAAAAAGTGTATGACGAAGCCTATCCGCTTTTAAAGGAAAAGGAAAGCTACATTTTGCAAAGCATTAAGGCGGAAATTGACAAGTTTAATAAAACGCTTGAACTCGGCAACAAGGAGTTTGAAAAGGTTGTTGCGGGCATCGAGCGTAAAAACGCCTTCATGCGCACTAACCCAGATTTTAAAGCGGAAAATGTTATAAACGGAAAATCTGCGTTTAGACTGTATGATACTTTCGGCTTCCCAATTGAATTGACTTGCGAAATGGCAACCGAGCGCGGTTACACGGTGGATATAGATGGCTTTAACGAGGCATTTAAGGCGCACCAAGAACTTGCGCGCACCACAAATGCGGGCGTGTTTAAGGGCGGGCTTGCTGACGATGGCGTGCTAACAACGCGTCTTCACACTGCTTGCCACCTGCTGCTTGCTGGATTAAGGCATATGTTTGGCACGGGCATTGAGCAAAAGGGCAGCAACATAACCAGCGAACGCTTGCGCTTTGACTTTAATTTCGACCGCAAACTTACCGACGACGAAGTTAAGCAACTTGAAGATTTTGTTAACTTTGCCATTGCGCGCAAAATTGCGGTCGAACGCGTAGAATTGCCGCTTAAAGTTGCCAAGGCACAAGGTGCTTATGGCATACACAAAGCCGAGGACGATGAAATTGTTTCTATTTATAGAATTGGCGATGTTGACTTCCAAATTTGCGGTGGCCCACACGTTAAAAACACAAGCGAATTATCTAAATTTAAAATTGCAAAACAAGAGGCCGTTTCGGCGGGCGTAAGAAGAATAAAGGCAGTTCTAGAATAAAATAAAAAAGAGCGGTTTGCTCTTTTTTTATGTGTGAGATTTTTTTAAATATTCATTAATAAACGGAGTTAATTCGCCATCCATAACTGCCTCAACATCGCTCGTTTCGTAATCGGTGCGGTGGTCCTTAACCATAGTGTATGGCTGGAACACGTAACTTCTTATTTGGCTGCCCCACTCAATAGGCTTTAATTCGCCCTTAATATCTTTTAAATTTTGGCGCTTTTTTTCTTCTTCAAGGGCTGCCAATTTACTTGTTAAAATCTTCATTGCATTTTCGCGGTTTTGAAGTTGGCTGCGCTCGTTTTGGCAGGTTACCACCAAGCCGGTTGGAATGTGTGTTATGCGAACGGCGGTTTCAACCTTGTTCACATTTTGCCCGCCCGCGCCGCTGCTTCGATAGGTGTCAATTTTTAAATCTTCATTTGCAATTTTAACCGCGCCTTCGCCACTAATTTGTGGCACAACTTCAACTGAGGCAAAACTTGTGTGGCGGCGTTTGTTGCTATCAAACGGGCTTATACGCACCAAGCGATGCACACCCATTTCTCCTTTTAGTTTGCCGTAGGCATATTCGCCTTTAACCCATAAAACTGCGGTTTTTAGCCCGGCATCGTTGCCGTCAACTTTATCCACCACGCTCATTTCAAAGCCATTTTTTTGGCAGTACATTTTATACATTCTTGCAAGCATAACAACCCAATCTTGCGCTTCAGTTCCGCCCGCACCTGAGTGGATTGTTAAAATGGCATCGTTGTTATCATATTTTTCGTCCAATAGAGTGCGAACGTTAAGTTCGTCAACCTTATCTTTTAGTTGCAACATTTCGTTAAACGCCAAGTTTAATAAGTCAATGTCGGTTTCCGTTTCCAAACTCTTAACCGTTTCAATAAGGGCAGAAATTTCGTTTTGAAGTTTTTGCACTTCGGCAAAAAGGTCCTGCAAACTTTTAATGTCTTTGTTCGTTTGCATGGCGTAATCCAAATTATTCCAAAATGTTAAACTCTCGCGCTCTTTTAAAAGCGAATTTAATTTTTCTTGTTCCGCATCTAGGTGCAAACAAGTTTTTGTTAACTCAAACTTTTCAACAAGCGCTTGTAATTCTTCTCCAATGTTTTCTATGTTCATAAAAATAATTATATCAAACTCGAATTAAAATTCAAAATGTTTTTAACGTTTTTGCGTTTTATATAAATAACACTCGGGGCCGTGGGCGTTTATTATGCCAATTGATTGCAGATATGCGTAAATGGTGGTTGAGCCCACAAATTTCATGCCACGCGCTTTTAGGTCGGCAGAAATTTTATTAGATAGCGGAGAAGTGGTGCGTAAATTATAAGGCTCAAAAATTATTTTATTATTTGTAAAACCCCAAATATAAGAATTAAAATTGCCAAATTCAGTTTGAATTTGTTTAAAAATTCGGCTATTATTAATTGCGGCATTAATTTTTAATTTATTTCTTATTATATTTTTATTATTAATTAATTCATTAATTTTATTATCGTCATATTTAATTATTTTATTAATATTAAAATTATCAAAAGCAACGCGGAATGCCGCTCTTTTATTTAACACGCACTCCCAACTTAAACCCGCTTGAAATGTCTCTAAAATAAGCATTTCAAACAAAAGTTTATCGTCATGAGTTGGCGTCCCCCACTCATTATCATGATAATTTACATATAAATTATTTTTTAAATTTAACCAAGAACATCTATTCATAATAAAATAATAACAAAAATTAAGATTAAAACAAAAATAAAATAAAAAAATAATAAAAATTTAAAAAAATAATAAAATTTTAATAAAAAATCATTAAAAATTAAAAAATAAATAAAAAAATTGAGCATTTCAAATTATATCTCTTTAGAATGGAAAAGGAGTAATGAGGGAAATGCTCACCCTAGCAAGTTAAGATTTCGCCGAGCAAAAGGGTTTGCTCTTGCTCAATGTACACTTGCGGGCTGCGCTCCCCATTAAGAAATAATTTCTTAACAGGGCCCCCAAACGCAGGTGTTCCCTCATAGAGGGCGAGTAAACGCCTAAAAAAGAAAAAACCGCACACTTGCGGTTTTGATAAAAGTAGGTGATTTAAAAACCAACACATTAAATAATGGAGGGGGAGTAATGCTGGGGGAAACGGCAAGCCGGTGCCCCCTCATAGAGAAGGTGCAAACAAACATAAAAAAATTTGCGAAATTTTATATTTCGCAAATGATTAAAGAGTGCAGTTTGCACCTTACTCGCCCATAAATGGTAAAATTGCCATGTTTCTTGCACGCTTGATTGCAACGGTTAATTCGCGTTGATGTCTTGCGCAAGTGCCTGTTTGGCGAGATGGTAAAATCTTTCCGCCTTCGGCAATGAATTTTTTAAGTCGGTTGCCGTCTTTATAATCTATTACGGCATTTTTATCTTGGCAGAAAACACAAACTTTTTTCTTGTTTTGTTGTTTGTGTTTAAAGTATTTTTTCTTTTCAGTTGTGGCAGGTTTAGTTTCTTTAACTTCTGCTTTTGCTTCAACTTTTTCTTCTTCCATAATTTCTCCTTTTAATTAAATATTGTCGTTTTTGACGTTATCATTTTTAGGTTCTTTTTCGTCAAAGATATCCAAATATTTTGCTAAATCGGCATCCTTGCCGTAGGCATCATAACCTAAAATTTTTAAATATCGTACCCTCTCAGGAAGGGTCATTTTCTTTAATGCTTTTTTTAATCTATTAATTCTATTTCTATCTGCGTCTGTCATAAAATCCTTTTTACTTGCCCGTAAGGACTAAATTAATTAAAACGGCAAATTGTCGTCAACTGGTTGTAAGTCTGCAACTGGGGCAGAATTGTTGCTGCCGCCCGCACTAAAGCCGCCAGCCGGTGCACCTTCGCCCGCACTTTCGTTGCCTCCGTCATTTTTTGTTGATAAAAATTCAACTTCGTCAGCGATGATGTCAACGGCAAAACCTTTAGTGCCATCTTGACGTTCAAAATTCCTGGTTTGGATTGAGCCGGTAACTGCAACCTTGCTGCCTTTTTTCAAAAACTTTGCACAGTTATCTGCCGTGCCGCGCCATGCGGTTACATTAAAGAAATCGGTTTCCCTGCTGCCGTCTGCTGCGGTGAACCTGCGTGAAACTGCGATTGAAAATCTGCACACAGAAACGCCGCTATTTGTGGTGGCAAGTTCAGGGTCCCTAGTTAAATTGCCTATTAAATAAACTTTGTTCATAATTACTCTCCTAAATTCAAATTTACATTATTTTGCAACAATTATATAACGCAATATATTATTTGTGATGGCAAGCAGTTTACCAAGTTTGTTTGGGTTAGTTGACTTTGTTTTGAAATTTACAAGAACATAGTAACCTTCGCGCTTGTTTTGAATTTCGTAAGCAAGTTTTTTGTTGCCAACACGCTCAACGGATTCAATTGTGCCGCCGTCTTTTTCAATCATACCATTAACTTGAGCGATGAGTGCTTCTTTTTCTTCATCTGTCGATTGGCTTGGTATGATGTACATTAATTCGTAACTATTCATATAACCTCCTTATGGACTAATGACCTTTTTCAAGGTAAGGAACGCACTTTTTTATTTCGACTTATTAAGTGCGCTTGCTTTAAGGGGCTTTGCCCACGCGGTAGCGTGGGGCGATATGCCCTGCGGGCATATCTTAACCGCCAAAGGCGGTTTAAAGCCCCCACTTTGCAAAACTGCAAATTTTTAAAGCGAGAGTATATTAACATAAAAAAATTTAAAAATCAAGAGGTTAAATAAAATATTTTTATATAATTATTAAATAAATAATAAAAAGTGAGCATGGCTCACTAATTATTAATGATGTCCTTCATATAGTCGAACAAACTTGCTTCTTCGTGTGTTTCGGTTGAAAGCAGATTTATTGTGTCCACAACCACGCCATCAACCACAATTTCAACATTGCCAACAACCTCATTTTCGCTAACCTTGTTTAACATATTAGGAAGGTTAAAGTTAAGGCTAAAATTAACATCTTCACCCTTCTTGCAAATCATGGTGTAATCGCGTTCGGCTTTTAGGTGAGTGACCCTATCCATGCCCTTAATTTTAATGGTTTTATCGGTTAAATCGCTAGATGAGAAAATGGTTTTAGCCTCAAAATTATCAAAGCCATAATTTAATAAGTCGCTTGCAAGTTTAAAGCGGTTTTGACTGTTATCCGCACCCAAAACAACCGAAATTAACTCGGTGTCATTTCTCTTTGCACCAACTGCCAAACAATATTTTGCTTGGTTGGTTGAGCCGGTTTTTCCGCCAATGCAGCCCGAGTAAAAACGGCTTAATTTGTTGGTGTTGGTCATAACGGTGGTGCGGCCAGATGGGTGAACAAAATCTTCAAGCCAAATTGATGAATAGTCGTGATAAATGTCGTAATTCAACACCTTGTTTAAAATCACGGCTTGGTCGTAAGCGCAAGAGTAGCCGTCCGGCGTTGGCAGCCCAGTGCAGTTGGCATAATTCGTATCGTTAAGCCCAAGTTCATGTGCGCGCTCGTTCATAAGGCGAACAAAATTATTTTCGCTGCCCGCAATGTGTTCGGCAAGGGCAACACTGCTATCGTTAGCGCTGGCAACAACAACCGATTTTAACAATTCGCCCAACTCATATTCGTTGTTGGCATCAAGGAAAATTTGGCTGCCACCCATGCCACTTGCGTTAGGCGAAACCATAACTTTGTCGGTTAAAGCAATTTCGCCAGCGTCAATTTTTTCAAGGGTAAGCAAAATTGTCATAAGTTTTGTAACACTTGCAATTGGCAAATGTTCACGGCTATTGAACTCGCTCAAAACCTTGCCCGAATTGCGCTCAATTAACACGCTTGCCTTATGCTCAATTTCTGGCACTGCCTGTGCGTGCAACTTAATGTTTGGCACTAATATAACTGCCAAAATTAAAATAGGGACAATTAAAATTGATAAAAATTTTTTCTTCATAAAAAACTCCTTACCATATCTTTTGTAAGAGAGCAATTTTTATTCAATAAAAAAAGATATTTAAAAACTAAATATCCCTTTTAAAATTGTGCCTAGCAAAACATTAATTTTGTTGTCGCCTTTGTGAATTACAACATCAGATGCACCAATAATTTGGCTGCGCGTTACCGTGCCGTGCCTGCTGCTATCATCACTGCCTGCCCAGTTATCGCCCAATAGGAAATATTCGTCCACACCCATTGTAACTGTGTTGGTGGTTGAGTGCGCCTTAATGTAGTTAACTATGGCAACATAATGATTGTAAGTTGAACTCTCATATAATCTGCCGTTATCATCGGGGTGCAACATAAATTTTTCCTTGGTGTAAAGCAGGCTATCGTTAATGTAAAGCGCATACTCATTTCCAAGATCCTCAACACGCATAGTGTCAAACGGGCGGGCAACCAGGCGCTTAACCACAGGCTTTTCGTTCCATGTTACGTTGGCAACCACAATGTCCCCAACTTGAAGCGGGCGATATTTGTTAATGTAAACCACATCGCACTGCTCTTTGCTATTTGCTGCCAACTCGTTAAGGGTGGGGTACATTGAATAATTTGAAACATCGGTTTTAATATAGGTGAAATTAAAAACAATGAGAACAAGCGACAAAAAAGCAAAGCACATAGTCATAACGACCAAAATGCTAGATAAAATGTTAATTAACCTACGCCTAAAACCATACATTAAAATAATTATACCAATAAAAATTTTATAGTAAAACAAAAATTGAAAAATTTAAAAATTTGCAGATTCTTTCGGGGTCCCCATAAGACGAATGTCGCAATGGGGGTTATTTTTTTAACATTTCTTCAAGTTGCCAGGTGCTACGGCGGAAAAAATCTTCCTTTTCTTTAAGGGCTTTTAACTTGCCGCCCTTATCCTTATTTAATAAGGTATAGAAATTATCAAAAATATACAGCCAATTAAAGCATTTAGTTTTATCAAGGCCAATATAGTCGGCAACATTTTCAGTTCCGCTTGGCGCAACCGGGTGCAACAAGGTGTTGGCGGTTACAATCATCTGCAGCGTGTTGGCGGTTAGCCATTTTAATTTTTCATTGTCCGCATTAGCAACTTCTTTAACCCAAAATTTGTTGATGTTGCGGATGAAAACGTCAATTGCGTTGTAAACTTGGTGGAATTTTTTATCTGCCATAAAGCGTTCCACGTCCAAAATGGCCTTTTTGCACGCATCAAGAGTTTCACTGCTGATTTCTGCGGTTGGAATAACGCCGGCGAAATTATTTTGCGTGGAGTAGAACACCGTTCTCAAAATTCGATTATAAACATTTGTTAAAAGGTTGCCTTCTAATACCATAGGGTCGGCATCCTCTGGCTTTGCGTTCGGGTTAAACGCCTTAGGGCTAAGGCTAACATTGTTGTTGGCCAAATTCATTGCCAAAAAGTGAATTCTAAACTGCTCAGGCGTGTAATATTTTAAAAACTCGCTTGCTTGTGGCGGCTTAATCGCGCCCGATGAACTTGCCTTTTGATTCATATATAAAATGGATTTTATTGGCAGCACTTTTGTGTTTTGAAGTTCGCCCTCTTTTGCTTCGCCGCTTGGATTTTTGCCGTTCATATACATAAACATGGCTTGCTGCGCTGGTCCGTAAAAATAAAGGTTATCCTCGCCAATAAATTGGTAAACTTGCGCCTCTTTGCTGCACCAATATTTTTTCCATTCATCTTCCGGCTTGCCTAGGCTTTTTAAATAGGTTTTAGTAAATGAAATTGGCGCCCACAAACTCTCCGGCCACACATAAAAGGTTTGATTTTTAAGCCCGTTAATGTCCGCACACGGAACGCCCCACTCAATGTTGGCGGTTAGCCTAAACGGAGTTAGCGTTTTGCCCGTGCGGTAGCGGATTTCATACTTATTTAAAATTTCGCACGCGCGCTCGCGGTCGGTCAATTTTTCAAACTGCAAAGTCACACTTGGCTGCTTTTCGTTTTTAGTTATGTCAGTAAAAGGTGGCAATTCTGCCTTAATTTCACTTAGTTTTGCTAGATATTCGCGCTTAATGTAGATTTCCGGCTTTTTAAAGAACTCCCTTAACTCTTTAACCATAAATTGAGGGGTGTCCCCATCATGCTCAATTGAATTAATCCATCTCTCAAGGTCGGGAATGCAATCTTCCAAATTAAAATAGTGGTTTTGCACCTTAATTAACTCGGGCTTTTCCCCCGTTAAAACGGAGATGGGGTCAATTAAATCCTCCGGCATATATTGGTGGCCCAAACTGCACTCGTCCGCATAGCCGTGTTCGCTTGTGCAGCCCTCAAACGGGCATTTGCCCACAACTTGCCGCCCGTTTAAAATTAGGTTGAGCTTTTTATCATAAAACTGATATGATGCGTGGGTGGAAAGCATTCCGTTTTTGTTAAGAGTGGTTATAAAATAATGGCTCATCTCCTCATGTGTTTTATTTGCGGGCGGAAGAGCAGATGCACCAAAAAAGTTAAAACCAATTTCATAATCGGCAAAAACCTGCTTTTGTTGCTCGTGAAAGAAGGAAACAAACTCGGTTAACGACTTAAATTTGCCACCCGCTTGTCTAAACCCTTCCATGGCAGTGGTGCCGTAACAATCCGTGCCAGATACAAAAATAACATTCTCGCTGCCAATTCTATCCCGTAAAAAGCGCGCAAACACATCGGCACGCAATGTCATGCCCACATGGCCGTAATGTAGCGTTTTGTTGCCATAAGGCATGCCGGATGTAACCACCGCCCGCTTAGGGAACTCTGGCCTAACTTTAACAAAATCCATAATTTATCCTTTTATTTTTTATCTTTTAATGAAAAATTGTAAACTTACAACCTTTGAATTTAGAATAATAAATTCCTGCTTAATTGTAACATAAAATAAAAAAAAATGTATAAAAATTTTTGTAAAATTAATAAATTTTAAATAAAAAACGCAAAAAAATAGGAATTTTTATATTAAAAATAGATTTTTTATTAATTTTTAACAAAAAATAAATTATTAAAAATAACAAATAAAAAATTGGTTTATTTTTATTGAAAAATTATTTTTATAAAAAAAATTAAAAATTTGTCGATTTTTCTTTGACAAATTATTATAAAATAATTTAAAATAATACAAACTAACAAAAACGTCGCAACTCTCACTATTGCCAATTTGCGTCATTTCATTTTGCAAATATAGGCTTGGTGTTCGGTTGCTCCTTAACCCCGCGTTGACATTCGTCTTGCGGGGGCCCCGATTTACTCGGGACGTTTTCGGGGGGAACAAAAATAAAAAAGGTTGAGACCCTTCGACAGGCTCAGGGTGACATAATGCTATGCACAAGGGGAAAATAAAAAGCAAAAGGTGGTAGTTAATATGAATAATGATAATTTAAAAAACCGTAGGGGGGGGGGTACCCGCACTCAAAATAAAATAATATGTGGTGTTATTAGTGCACTTGTAATTTGTTTGTGTGCCACTCTTTTTGGTACACTTTTTTTATTCAAGGGCAATAACAAAAAAATTTCATCCGAAGCTGCCAAAGAATATGGACTTGATTACTCCAGCATAATGGAATTTTTTGATGATAACGACTTTACAGATGGTTTCTCTCACGGGGACTTTCGCATTATGGATGGGCCTCCGGGATATTATGGTTTAACTAACCTCGCAGTATTTAATATCGATGGCCACCGGTGGACCGCTATGTCTTTTGGTTTATCAGAGGACCTTACTCCTTTTGTAACTTTAGCAGCCGGCGGGGAGGAGGATGTCTCCCAAGGCTACGTTGACATGGATTTTAGCGCAACTTGCGATTTAAGGATGGAACATGAAACAATTGGAGAATATAAGTTAGGGAAAACAACTTTTGAATCCTATTCCTTCAGTGATGCTAGATATACCTTATGTCAGGCTCCAAATTCACTACTAGAAACTCTTAGTCCGATAAGAGACTTGTTAATTGACCCACTTCTTATGGACTATGAAGTTAATGCGTATGCAGATGTGTTTGGTGCGGTTGTGGGAGATAAGTATTCCCCAGTCTATAATCAGTGGATTCACGATAAAGTTTGG
Source organism: uncultured Clostridia bacterium (assembly GCA_947630405.1). Classification (GTDB taxonomy): domain Bacteria; phylum Bacillota; class Clostridia; order Christensenellales; family UBA1242; genus Onthoplasma. Next base: position 7,751 of record CANRHL010000006.1, on the reverse strand, counting down.
ATACCCTCTCGGTATGAGGTTGATTATTTTGGTGACTATGGAGGTTTCGCCACGAGAGATGGCGGGCCGGGAGATTATGGAAACTATATCCGCCCATGCATTAATTTGAGCCTAACTGCCATGTGGAGTGCTGTGACACAAGATAATCCAGAATCTTTTTCCATTGGTGAATTGATTGACCCGTTTGAGGATGCCGCATATGTATTGGCCACAGACAGAGTTGGAAGCACGGGTTGGATTTCCATAAACGGCATTGCGTTAAAACTTGCAGACTACTCTGGAAGTCCGTATACTTATAGAATTCCGCGTAGTGATGAGGGTTATATATATCCACAAAAAGCTTTCCTGGAAAGATATGATTGCGATTATGGCACACGTCTACCAGATATAAATTCAGCGGATATTAGACAGTGGCTTTTTGGCAACTCATCTGCGTGGCCCAATCTTTCAATCGTGGATAAGTTAAATCTAGATGATAGCTATGGGAATGGTATTACTTTTGATGTTAACGACCTTTGGGACCAATGCATTGACGTGCAAGCGGAGTTGGGGCAATACTCTACACAATGGAATGTTGAATATACAACCCCATATAATGAGAAACCATATACGGGTCAACAATGTTATGGAAGTATCGGTAACTACTTATTTCAGTTTGGGAGAGAAGTAACTTCCTTATTAACTAGCGCGGTTGTAAGCAGCTGTTATGTAGGTAACGCTAATCTAGGTGTTGGCGAAGTGTATGCTGACGTGGACCTTTCCGGCCTTCTTCAACACAGTCCATATAATCAATATACCGATGGGCATGCCACCTTTAAAGGTTACATTGTTATTTATGAAGAAGAAAAGGACATTGGCGATGCAACACTTGGCGGCACAAAACTTTCGTCTTGGCAATCCACTCAAAATAGTTTTCATACTTTTTCGTCTTTACAAGATTGTGCAGGTGGTGGTAACTATTTGGCAGATGGTTATCCACAAAGTTTAGCATATTACATAATTAACAATTTATCATATAATGGAAGCAAGCCCACTAAAGGCTCGGATTACACATTGGATGACCCTCAAGTTTACTATAAAGGCAGATGGATGTCTGAATCTGCCAGTGGATATTACAACCCTGCTGGGAGTTCTTCTTCAAACTATTCAAACTGTTTGTTTAGCGGTAAGCACAGAATAAGAATTAATGGCAAAGGCAATTATCAAGGCTCATATTATGTTTATTACACGGTAGATAGAAGAAACAATGCGGGAAGTTATGGAGCGTCCAATTATGTGGTGGATGTCTCAACAAAATCTTACACATATACAGGCTCAACAATTTTCGACAAAAATTCGGAATCAAAACTTAATTTATATAGCCCTTATGTAAGTGGTGCATCTGGTTATTATCAATTACAACCATCAGAAATTTGGATAACATCAATCAAAAACAGTTCAAACAGTGAAGTTTCTAGCATTGTTAATGTGGGAAAATATACAGTTACGGTTAATTGTATTGAATTCAAATTGAGCGATGGGGGAGACCTCATAAAAACCATAACGATAACTGTCAACCCTAAGGACATATCGACGTCAACGGGCTACACGGTGGGGGCGATATCGCCGTTCACTTATGATGGCAGTGCGCACCAGCCGAGCGATGTAAGTATAACGGATACCGGCACGGGCAAGAAGTTGGTTAAAGGCACGGACTACACCATAACCAGCACGGGAGCAACGGCGGCAGGCAATTACAATGTAACCATTTCGGGCCGTGGAAACTACACGGGAACGAGGTCTATTCCATATACCATTAATCCGCGCGACCTTGGCACGAATGCTACGATTGGCGAGATTGCGGACACACCTTACACGGGCGAGGCCATTACTCCGGACGTGGTTATAACAGATAAAACCCTAGGCAAACTAACTAAGGGTGTGGACTATAACGTAAGTTATGTTAGCAACACGAATTCGGGCAATGCAACAGTGAACGTAACAGGTATTGGCAACTACACTGGCTCATTAAGTAAGAATTGGTATATTAGCCAAAAGAGCATAACCAATGGAACAACAATAACACTAGATAAAACCTCTTTTGCCTACGATGGTGCCGAGCATAAGGCGGCGGTGCAGAGCGTGACCATAACATTAAATGGCAAGAGCAAGACGTTGGGCAAGGACGATTACAAGGTTACCTACCATAAAGATACGGCAAACGGCACGGTGGTTGACGGCAGCAAGGTTAAGAGTGTTTCGGCTGGCACATATTATGTGGTGGTGGAAGGCCAGGGCAACTATGTTGGCTCGGCAAGCATTTCCTACACCATAACGGCAGGAAACATTGGCAATACCGACATAACGCTTGCCAACACAACCTTTGTTTACGATGGGGCATCGCATAAACCAGAGGGAACGGTTAAATATAACGGGCAGAAACTTACTGCTGGCACGGACTATAATGTGACCTATCGTGTTAAGGGCGGCAACTCAAGTGACTGCATAAATGTGGGCAACTACACGGCGCACTTTGAGGGCATTGGGCCTAACTTTACCGGCAGCCAGGATAAGGACTTTAGCATTACGGCAAAAAGCATAACTGGCGGCACACTGACTGTGGCAGATAAGTGGAGTGATGGCCCAGGGCATATGACCGACCGTTATGTAAGCGGAGTTACTGCCCAGCCGGCCGTAACTGTAAATCTAGGTGGCGCAGTTTTACCAAGCGGAAATTATAAAGTAGAATATAGCAACAACACTAGTGCTAGCTCAACCGAGCAAGCACAAGTTAAAGTAACAGGAACGGGCAATTACACCGGAACATTAACTAAAAGCTTTACTATTAAACAAACTAAATTAATGTCTATACTGATTCAGGTTGTTAGGGGTACGACTGTCGATGATGCAAAAATGGTTGCTGGATGGTTGTTCTTAAATGGATCATTATATAAGATGAATGTATCCGCAGAAGGAATACCGACATCAGTTGAGAAAACAGACAAAATAACAATAGAATATGATGGCAAATCGTCTCAGCCAGCTATTGAGCAGCCATCTTCTGGTAACTACTCAATAGTGCAACCTTTTGATATCTCATGGTTGGAATATGATGCAATAGAAGGTTTCTGTATTAGTAAAAACATTTCAGAATTGCCAAATGAATTTGATTTTATAGATCCTTACCAACTTTCGATGTCTACCACGGGCAACTTTAAGGATGCGGGCAGCCATTCGGTTACAATTACTCCTAAAACATACAATTATACAGGTACATTATCTTTCACACTTGAGATTACCAAGAAAGATGTTGGCACGGCGGGGGATGTGGAGTTTATGCCTAACCCTATTCCAAGCCAAGTTTACACGGGCAGCCCAATTAAGCCAAGCATAACGGTGCGAGATAGTGTTGGCACATTGGCATCGGGCAAGGATTACGACATAACCTACGACACCAACACGAATGTTTCCACCGGCGGCAAGGTGACCATAACAGGTAAAGGCAACTACACGGGCAGCAAAGTGTTGAGCTTTAGTATAACACAGAAGAGCATATCCGGCCTAAAAGTGAGCATTTCGGATATGATATACACGGGCAGCGCGATTGAGCCAACCCTAACGGTTACAGACGAGGATAGGGGTGTTACATTAGCCAAAGGCTCGGACTACAATGTTGCGTATTATTCGACAAATAGCTATAGCGGCTCAACAGTAACACCGCTAGGCAATGGCACCTACTATGTGCTTATAACAGGTACGGGCAACTATAACGGGAACATCCGCACGCAATTTAAGATTACGGGCAAGAACATAGACGGCAGCACTGTTGTGGTGAAAATAACTGGAACCTACACCTACACAGGCAGCGCAATAACCAACGTAACATTCACTATTACAGACAACGGCAAGGCGCTGACGAGTACAGACTATGGCGTATCGTATGCAAACAACACTGCAGCCGGACAAGCCGACCTAATAATATCCGGTAAAGGCAACTATAGTGGCACAAGAACAGAACATTTCGATATCCTTCCACGCGCCATTACGGATGGAGATATAAACATAAGCATAACCAACCCAACATATAATGGCGAAGTAAACAAGCCAACCGTAGCCATTACATATAAAGGCACGGCGTTAAAAGAGACCACGGACTATAAGCTAAGCTACTTACAAAAAGGAGTGGCTGCTAGCCCAATTGCGGCGGGAGGATACGTTGTTAAGATAGAAGGTCTGGGCAACTTTAATAGCGCAACCGAGAAAGAATTTACAATTCTAGCAAAGAGCATCACCTTAGTTACGGTGGATGCAATTCCAAATAAAATCTATACAGGCAGTGCCTACACGCCAACCGTGGTGGTAACCGACAAAATTGCAGGAAAATCTCAAACATTAAAGGTGGATGTAGATTACACATTATCTGGCGACCTTTCTGGCACTAATGTAAAACAATACACTATTACAATTACAGGTAAAGAGGGCGGCAACTACACTGGCAGCCGAACAGTAACATATAACATAACGGCAAAGGGCATAACCAACCTAAGCATTAACGTGGGGGATGTTACCTACACGGGCAGTGCCGTTGACGCTAATATAACAATTAAAGATTTAGATAGAGACGCAACATTGGCTAAAGGTACAGACTATACTGTAGCATATTTTTCCGACGCGGGTTATACAACCCCTACCACACCAATAGAGCACGGCACATATTATGTGAGAATTACTGGTAGAGCTAACTATTCTGGCACAATAGATAGGTCGTTTGAAGTTGTTGGTAAAGATGTTAGCACATTAACAGATGTAACCATAGCCTCACCAACCTACACCGGGCAAGATTTAACTCCAGCCGTAGTAATAAAAGACGGAGCATACACACTTGAATTACATAAGGACTATGAGGTAAGCTATTCTAATAATAGGAATGCAACCAAGCCAGGTAACCTTGCCAAAGCCACAATAACAGGGCGAGGCAACTATGGCGGAACGAAGGTTGTGGACTTTACAATTCTTGCTAGGGACTTAACAGACGTAAGTATAACGGTGGGCAACACCACATATAATGGCGTAGCAAATAAACCAAGCCTAACAATCACCTATGGCGGAGTGGGCCTTGTTGAAGTAACAGACTACACATTAACATATAAGCAAGGCACAAGCGCAATGGCTGAGATAATTAATGCAGGCGATTACACTGTAACCATAACAGGTACAGGCAACTACACAGGCACAGTGGCAGATAAAGCATTTAAGATAAATCCAAAGAACATAGCAGACACCAGCATTACAGTGGATGCAATTCCAAATATAACCTATACAGGCAGTGCCTACACGCCAACTGTGGTGGTAACCGACAAAATTGCAGGAAAATCTCAACCACTAACAGTGAATGTGGATTACACACTATCTGGCGATACAACCCAAACAAATAAGGGCGACTATACCATTACAATAACGGGTAAAGAGAATGGTAACTACACGGGCAGCCGAACAGTAACATATAGCATCACGGCAAAGGATATAACCAAGCTTAAAATAGAAGTAAACGATGTGGAATATGAGGGCGAGCCAGTTGATGCAGCTATAACAATAACCGATTTAGAAAGAAGTGAAAAATTAGTTAAGGATACAGACTATACTGTAGCATATTTTTCCGATGATGCTTATTCAGTTCCACTTCCTGACCCATATAAACCAGTTGAACACGGCACATATTATGTGCGCATTACAGGTAAAGATAACTATTCTGGCATAATAGAGAGGGAGTTTAAAGTTTATGGTAAAGATATAGCCCTATTAAATCCGGTTATTGAATCTCCAACCTACACGGGGAAGGACCTAACTCCAAAAATAACCATACCTGATGGATCGTATACACTACAAGTAGGAAAAGATTATGAAGTAACCTTTTCTAATAATAGGAACGCAACCACTCAAGATAACCAAGCGGTAGCCACATTCAAAGGTATTGGCAACTATGGCGGAACAAAGGTTGTTAAGTTCGATATCCTTGCTAGGAACTTAAATGATGGAGTAAGCATTGTTGTGGGCAACACCACATATAATGGTGTGGCGAACAAACCAAGCCTAACAATAACCTATGGCGGAGTAAGCCTAAACGAAGTAACAGACTATACAGTAGAATATAAGCAAGGCGGAAGTGTAAAGAGTGAAATAATTAATGCTGGCGATTACACCATTACCCTTTCAGGACACGGCAACTACACCGGCACAGTAGAAGAAGAGTTTAAAATAGAGAAAAAGAAAATTAGCCTAGTTACAGTAGACAAAATAGCAAACCAAACCTACACGGGCAATCTAATTCAGCCTAATGTTGTTGTATCCGACCAAATTGCCGGGGCCACAAAGGTATTAAGTGTGGGAACGGATTACACTTTAAGCTATCCACAAAACGCAATAGAGAAAGGCGAATATACTATTACAATTAATGCCAACGAGGATGGCAACTACACGGGCAACACAACAGTTAACTTTAATATAGATCCATTCACATTAACAAAAGATAATGTTGCCGAAATGGTTAAATATGAAAGCTCAGTTGCGTACACGGGTGCAGCAATTAAGCCATCAGTAACAATTACATATAACGGGCATAATATAACCGCCTTTAGTGTGGATTACCAGCCAGCAGATGACCTAATAAATGTCGGGCAAAAGACATTGCACATAACGAGCAACGAGGGCAGCAGTGTTGTAATAGACCTAACACTTAACTATTCGGTTACTCCAAGAGATATTGGGGACGCTCAAATTAAAATAACTGGAGTTGAGGATAAAACCTACAATAGATTAGCCCAAACACAAGAAAACTTAACCCTAACCGATGAGTTGGCTACAATAAATAGGGAATTAACTATTGAAACGGAATATAAGGTTAGTTATTCTGCCAACACCGATGCGGGAAAAGCAACCATAACAATAACCGGGCAAGGCAACTATGGCGGAACAAGAACTACAGAGTTTAACATTAAACAAGCAACCATAACAAGCGCAGAAGTTCAAGGGGAATACACATATAACCGCACAGTACAAAAGATAACCCTAAAAGTTATGGCGGGAACGCTTGAATTAACTGCCGATGAATATACTGCAACTTTCACTAAAGCAGAAGTTCAGGCAGAAACTAAAGACGCAGGAGATTACACTGTAACCGTAACCGCAGTGGAGAAAGGCAACTTTACTGGTAGCCAAACCGATACATTTACAATTAATAAAGCAATAATAGATGGCGTAAGCTTAAAGGCAACTGAAAGCACATACAATAGGGAGGCTAAAACAATAGAAATAGCCACAGTAACCACCCAAAACGGCTTAACACTAAATGAGGAAGACAACGGGTATAGTGTGGCATATTATAGAGATGCTGGCTCAGACACCTTTACTGAAAACACAACTGATTTAATTAAAGCGGGCAAAATAAAGGTTATAGTAACCGGCGATAACAAAAACTTTACCGGCAGTGCTTCAGCAATTTACACCATTAAACCAAAGGACATCACAGATAAAGATGTTACAATAACCTACTATTATGTAGAAGGCGGCGTTAAGGGAAAACAATATGAAGGCAACGGCACGCAAGTTTATGTTGGCCAAAAATTAATGCCAGTTTTAACATATGCTGGGCAGGACTTAGTTGAAATTACCGAATTTAATTATTCTCCAAAAGACGAAGGCTTTACAACAGTTGGCGATTACCACATAACAATAGAAGGTACAGGCAACTACACCGGCACTAAAACAGATAACTT
>CANRHL010000005.1 GCA_947630405.1 uncultured Clostridia bacterium | reverse complement strand
TTCATACATAATGTATGAAATCGTTTATCTAAATATTAACAAACGCAATTTTGAATTAATCTAAATTATTAGTGTTTGCGTTTAAATAATCATTTAAAGCATCTTGCAAAATGTCAACATCAACAGTGTAGTTTGTGTTGGCAACAACCCTGTCCTCTAAAAATTCAACATCTTGTACAAAATCAAGCCCTTTACGCCTATATGTTGCAACCCACGAGCCAAACAAAAACTCAACACTTTGAATTTCCTCAAGGTCCACAAAAGCGGTTTTCAAAATTTTAACAATGTCTTTAGTTAATAAAATATTCATATAACTCCTAAAAATTTTCTTCAATTACAAACAAATCGGCTTCAAAGTTGGGAAAGCGTAATTCGCCGTTTTCGTTTTTAGTGTTAATCATAAAATTCAAATAACTATTTAACATTTCGTCACAACCAATAGTGGTTATAGTAAATGGCTCAACCATAAATTCTGTTATAGTGTATTTTTGTTCACCCGGCACGCTTGCTCTTTTAACTTTGGCCAAAAATGCCGGCTCTTGCCTTGTGCCAAGCTCAACATATTCGGCAGAACTTGAAACCACATCGCTAAACGCATTTGAAATGATTGTTTTTACATCTTCTTCGGTTAATAATTGCATATAATTTTTTCTATCCATTACACACTCTCCATAATTATTCTAACACGCAAATTGAGTTCTGTCAATAGGCAATATAAAAATATTTAAAATTTAATTGGCTTAAAACCTTTTAAAAAACCTAAAATATATGTTATAATATTAATATGAACATAGTGCTAGATAAGGTTAAACGCCTAACAACCGACCCCGGCGTTTACATCATGAAGGATAAAGACGAAAATGTTATTTATGTTGGCAAGGCAAAAAACCTTAAAAAACGCGTTAGCCAATATTTTTTGCGCGAGCAAGAGATAATTAAGGTTAGAAATATGGTCAGCAATGTTGCCGATTTTGATTTTTATGTTGTTAATGACGAAGTTGAAGCCCTAGCACTTGAAAACAACTTAATTAAAAAATATAAACCTTATTATAATATTCTTTTAAAAGATAGCAAAACTTATGCCTACATTAAAGTTAATTTAAAAGAGGATTATCCGCACTTTGAAATTTCACGAAAACTTAATAAAAACGACAAATATTTTGGCCCTTATATGGCGGGCGTGACGGCGAAAGATGTGCTTTCAATTATGGATTATGCCTTCCCTTTAAGAAAGTGCCGCTTGCCGCTAAGCGAAAGCAAAAAGCCAATTAAACCATGCTTATTTCACGAAATGCATATGTGCTCGGCGCCTTGTGCAAAACTTGTTAGCAAACAAGAATATATGAAAATTGTTGAAGATGCAATCCGCTTTTTGAAAGGGGACACTAAAGAAGTTGAACAAATTTTAAAGAAAAAAATGGCCCTGGCATCTGAGCATGAAAATTACGAAGTTGCACTTAAAATTAGGGATAGAATTAATATGCTTGATAAACTCAAGGCAAATGTTATAACTTCACTTGGCAGTTTGGTGGACTACGATGTGTTTAATTTGATTACAAGCGGAGAATTTTCTGCAATGTGCGTGCTAAACATTCGCGGCGGCAAACTGCAAGGCGTTGAAACTTTTGATATCCTTAATTTTTTAGACGAAAACGAAGCCTACACGCAATTTATTATGCAGTATTATTTAAGCCACCCATTAATTGTGGATGAAATAATTTTAAAAGAGTGCGACACAACCGAAATAGAGTTGTTTTTGCGCAACAAAGCGGGCAAAAAAATCATCGTTACCAAGCCAAAAATTGATAGCGTCAAGTTTAAATTGCTTGAAATGGCAGAAAAAAATGCGCGCATCCACATTGAAAAGAATTTGGAACGAAACGTCAAGCACATAAATGCTAGCATGGGAGCAGTAAAACAACTTAAAAAAGACCTAAATTTGAGCCGCGAGCCAAAGCGAATTGAGTGCTACGATATTTCTCACACATATGGCACATACACCGTTGCCAGCATGGTGGTGTTAATTAATGGCGAAAAAGCACCGAGCATGTATCGCAAATTTAAGATTGAAACGGTTGAGTTTATTGACGATTTTGCTTCCATGCGCGAAGTTTTAACACGGCGTATGGAGAAACTAAAAAGCGAAGATATATCTTTCTCAAGCATGCCGGATTTAATTGTTATTGACGGCGGAAAAGGGCAGTTAGGCATTGCCGTTGAAGTGCTTGAAAAGTTTAATTATACAAACGATTTAATTAGCCTTGCAAAGCGAGAAGAAGAAGTTTTTAAACCGCACAATTCAGTGCCATATATGCTTCAAAAAGGCAGTTATTCATTAAGGCTTGTTCAACTTGCCCGAGACGAAGCGCACCGCTTTGCCATAACATTTAATAGGCAGTTAAGGAGTAAGGGCATGTATAAAGGCGGATTAGAAAGCATTTCAGGGGTTGGCCCGGCAACAAGAAGGGCACTTTTAAGGCAGTTTAGAACAATTGAAAACATAAAAAATGCCTCACTTGAAGAGTTGGAAAACACAAAGGGTGTAACCAAGCCAACAGCAAAAATTATTTATGACCATTTTAGGCGTTAAAAAAGTTGAAAATTCATTTCTTTTGTGGTAAAATGTAAAATATGTTTAGCATAGCGGGAACTTATGAGCCGGTTGGCATGTTTAGTGTGGCACACATAATAAGCATTTTTGTGTGCGTATTTTTGATTATAGTTGCCGTTATTTTAACACGAAAAATGCAAAAGGCCACCTATTTTAAAATGCTAAAAGTTTTTGCCGTGGTGTTCACTTGTTTAGAGTTATTTAAAATCATTTGGTCGCTAGCAAACGGCTTAACCGGGCTGGATTATTGGCTGCCACTATATTTTTGTTCGCTGTTCATTTACGCTTTGTGGTTTAGTTATTTCAAAAATGAAAAAATTAGGGATTATGGCTTGTCTTTTATTGCAATGTCGGGCATAATTGCCGGCGGGGCGTTCATACTTTTCCCGTCAACTTCATTTAAGGCTTATCCAATTTGGCATTTTCAGTGTCTTTATAGCATGCTTTATCACTCAACTTTCATTTATTCGTCAATAATGTTGTTTGTAACTCATGCCACAAAAATTGACTTTAAATTATCGCTAAAATACATAATTTTCTGCCTTTTCTTTATGGCTTTGGCAATAATAATAAATAGCATTAATGGCTGCAACATGATGTTCTTAAACAATCCGGGCGTTATACCGATACCGCTACTTAAAACTATATTTAACTTTTCAAAACCGCTTTACATAATAATTCTAATTGTGGCGCATCTATCGATGGGCTTGGTGGCAGGAATATATATGTTGATAGCCAAAATTGTTGAAAAGAAAAAGGCAACTATTATAAAACAATAAATTTTCAGGCACATGCCTGATTTTTTTTATTTGGCTTTGAAAATCGATGCCATTAAAGCAACAATTTTACTTAAAATTAGCACTCTAATAAAAAGTTTGCTAAAAATTTTAAAAATTTTGGCAAATTTGCTTGACATTGGGGAATAATAGATATAGAATATAAGCGAAAGTCAAAGAAAGTCAAACCCCATGGCGAGTAAAACTCTTATGGGGACCCCGAAAAATCCTACATAGACCTTTGTCTTGTGGGGACCCCAATAAACCCCGTTTCAAAACCAGATTTTGCGGGCCTTGGGAGTAAGTTTGATTTTCGACATACAAATGGCGTTACTTTTATAAAAAGGAGGGAGGATGAACAAGACAATAAGCGATTTAATTGAAGAATTTATTGTTTCTAGCCTAGACGATGATAGTTTTATTGAGTTATCTAGAAACGATTTAGCAAAATTTTTTGCATGTGTGCCTAGCCAAATAAATTATGTGCTTAACACCCGGTTTACAATCAATCGTGGTTTTGTGGTGGAGAGCCAGCGCGGCGGTGGTGGATATATTAAGGTTACTAGGCTAACCGATAATAACGAAAACTTTTTAAATTCGGCGTTAAATAATTGTAGCGAGCCAATAAGTTTGCCGCGAGCAAAACAAATGATAACCGCCATGCATGAGAAAAAACTGATAACCAGCAAAGAGGCCGACATCATTAAAACGGCAATTAGCGATAAAGCGCTAAATAATCCTATAAATATAGAAAATGTTTTGCGAAGCAACATTTTAAAACAGGTTATAATAGAGTTAATGAAAAGGGAAAAATAATTCATTTAAGGAGGTAGAATTATGAATTGTGATAGATGTGGAAAACCAAGTGTTTATCACTCAACACTAATAGTTAATGGAGTGAGCCAAACAACAAATTTGTGCAGAGATTGTGCAATAAAAGAAGGTGTGTTTAATGCAAGCCCGGCCGATATTTTTGACGAACTTTTTATGCCGTTTGCAGATATTTTGCCTTTTGAACAAGTTGAAAATATTGTTTGCCCGGTTTGTAAAACAAGTTTAAGAGAATTTAAGCAGACAAGGAAGTTAGGTTGCCCTAATTGCTACGAAGTTTTTAAAGATGAAATAAGCAAAATTGTAAAACGCATTGCACCATTTACAACGCATAAGCAAGAGCCAACAAAAAAGGTGAGAACAAACAAAAAAGTTCAATCTAAACAAGAAAAAATTGAAGAATTGCGCTTAAAAATGGCAGATGCCGTTAAAGAAGAACGATATGAAGATGCTGCAAAACTAAAAAAACAAATTAAAGCATTGGAGAGTGAAAATGAATAATGTTATTTACACAAAAGTTAGCGTTTTTAGAAATGTTAAGGACTATAAGTTTGTGCCAAAACTTGAAAACGCAAAAAAAGAAGAAATTGTTAATAAACTAGCTGAAGTTTTAAAAGATTTTAGCCTAATCGATTTAACTAAAACAAGCGAACAAATTAAAGAATATATTTCAAGCATGCAAATAAGCACCAAAAGTAATTTGATATTCTTAAATCAAAAAAACAATTTGGCAGTTACACTTTTTGATGGCGAACATATAACAATCACAAGTTACACAGAAAATTTTAGTGATAGCATTTTTAAAAATGTGAAAGAAGTTGTGGATTTAATTTCAAACAAAATTTCACTTTCGTTTTCAGATAATTACGGCTATTTAATGAGCGATTTAACCAAAATTGGCAGTGCCGTTAAAATTGAAAGCGCAATCGATTTAAACGCAATAAAGCAACTTGAAAAAACAGAACAAGTTAAGAATAATATTTCCAAACTAGGCTATTCGCTAATTGAAACGAAAGATAAAAACATTTTTAAACTTTCAACAGTGTGCAATTTAGGATTTAGCGAAAGTGAAGTTATAAGCGAATTTGAAAAAGTGTTAAAGCAACTTGAAGATTTGGAGATTGAAAGCGCAAAAATGCTTGATGTTGAAAATCACGATGAATATTTAGATAGTGCATTAAGAAGTCTGGCTGTTTTAAAAAATTCACACCTAATGGCCTACGACGAATTAAAAATTCATTTATCTAACTTGCGTTTAGGCGTAAATTTAGGACTTGTTGATGTTAAATTAACTAGTTTAAACGCACTGCAACGTCTAGTTAAAAATGTGGAGTATCTATCTAAAAGCGAAGCAATAGATTTATCTAACAAAGTAAAATCTATTTTAAAAGGAGAATAATATGTACAATTTAACCGATTTGGCAAATAAAACAATACAAGTTGCCAGCCAAATTGCTTCAAATTATGGCAGCACGGTTGGCACTGAGCATATTTTGTGCGCACTAACCAAAGTTGAGTGTAAATCTAAAAAACTTTTAAAGGCTTATCATGTGGATAGCAATGTGGTTGAAAGCGTGTTGGATAGCGTAAATTCGGCAGCAATTCCATCAAATGTTGTTGAGTTAACGCCGCGCGTTAAAGAACTTTTAATGATTGCTCAATCTGTTGCAAAACGCACTCACTCGGCATATATTTCCACCGAACATTTGCTCGTGGCACTTTTAAGCCAAGAAGATAGTTTTGCAATAAACATTTTGGCAAACGCATTAAAAATCAATGTATATGAAATGCGCAATAAAGCCATAACCTTGATTGCAAATAGCGTAAACAACAATGGCAACGTTAACACATTTAACACAAATGGCTTTGTTGAAGTGGGCGCAACCAACCCTTCAAAAGAAAAAGTTGAAACCTACACAAGCGAATTGCCAGACGAACTTTTAGAGATGGGCAGCGACCTAACTTTGCGCGCAAAAAATGGCAAAATTGACCCTATTATTGGTAGGGACGGCGAAATTGAACGTATGATTGAAATTCTTTGCCGCAAAACTAAAAACAACCCAGTTTTAATTGGTGAAGCGGGCGTTGGTAAAACCGCCATTGTTGAAGGCCTTGCAAGGAGAATTGTTTCGGGCGATGTGCCAGCATTTTTAAAGAATAAAACCATTTATAGCCTTGATATTGGCGGGCTTATGGCAGGCACAAAATATCGTGGCAGCATGGAGGAGAAACTTAAAAACGCAATTGATATGATTACTCAAAATAAAAATATAATTGTGTTTATTGATGAAATTCACACGCTTGCGCAAGTTGGCAGCGAAAAGGGCGAAGCAAACCCTGCCGATATGTTAAAACCTTATCTTGCGCGTGGCGAAATGCAAACAATTGGCGCAACCACAACGGACGAATATAGGCGATATATTGAGCAAGATAAAGCGCTTGAAAGGCGTTTTCAGCCAATCACGGTTGACCCGCCAACAGTTGAGCAAACCATAGAGATTTTAAACGGCCTAAGAGATAGTTACGAAGCCTTCCACAAGGTTAAAATAACAGACGAAGCAATTAAGGCAGCGGCAAATTTATCGGATAGATATATTCAAGATAGAAGCCTTCCAGATAAAGCCATTGACCTTATTGACGAAGCATCTAGCCGAGCAAAAGTTAAAACAAATTATGATAGTAGCGAAGTTAAAGCGTTAAGAGAAAAACAAGCAAAGTTAGAAGCCGAAAAAGAAGATGCCGTTAATCAAGAGGACTTTGAAAAAGCAGGCAAATTGCGTGACCAAATTACCAAAGTGAAGGACGAAATTGAAAGGCAAAAATCAATGCCAACAAATTCAAATTCGGTTGCAGAAATCACCGAACACGACATTGCCGAAGTTATCAGCAAATGGACAAACATTCCGCTAACAAAACTAACAGAAGGAGAAGCAGAAAAACTTTTGCATCTTGAAAAAACATTGCAAGAGCGTGTAAAGGGACAAGACGAAGCGGTTGAAAAAGTTGCAAAAGCAATAAGGCGAAGCCGAATTGGCATAAGGGACCCAAAACGCCCAATTGGCAGTTTCTTATTCTTAGGCCCAACCGGTGTTGGTAAAACCGAGTTGAGCAAGGCGCTTGCCGAAGCCTTGTTTGACGATGAAAATAAAATAATTCGTCTTGATATGAGCGAGTTTATGGAAGCGCATAGCGTTAGCAAATTGATTGGTAGCCCACCGGGATATGTTGGCTTTGATGATGGCGGACAACTAACCGAACAAGTAAGGCGCAAACCTTATAGCGTTGTGTTGTTTGACGAAATTGAAAAAGCACACCCAGAAGTGTTCAATATGCTGCTTCAAATTTTGGATGACGGTAGGCTTACCGATAGCCACGGCAAAGTTGTAAGTTTTAAAAACACAATTATCATTTTAACATCAAATATTGGCAGCGATAAGATAAACAAAAATAGCGTTGATTTAGGCTTTAACGATAGCAAAAAAGAAGATAAATCTGCAATAATGCTAAACGAACTAAAAAAATATTTTAAACCAGAACTTATTAACCGTATTGATAACATTGTTGTGTTCAACAAACTAACTCAACCTGTTTTAAAAGAAATTGCAAAGAAAATGCTAACCGATTTAAATAAAAATATTAAGCAGAGCGGAGTGGAGTTGAAATTCACAACTGCAACGCTAAATTATCTTGTTAAAAACGGCACAAATGAAGATTTTGGTGCGCGCCCATTAAAGCGATTAATAACCACCAAAATTGAAGACGAACTTGCCGATAAAATGTTAAAGGGCGACGTTAAAGCGGGCGACCAACTGCTTGTTGATTGCAAAAATGATAAACTAACATTTTTAACAAAACAAGGTGAAACTGAAAGAAAAAAATAGAGCGTTTTGCTCTATTTTTTTATGCTGCCAGCATCAAATGAAATGATGTTAAAGTTATCTAAATTTGGATTGCTGAATTCAGACAAAATAAAAATAGAATTTGTGTTTTTAATTATTTTCGAAAGTAAATTAAAAGTTAAATTGTTATATTCTTCATTGTTTGTATTTTGAATGCTTGTAAACAAATTTTCACACAAAACATATTTTGGTTTTCTAACAATTGCGCGCAAAAACATTAACACTTTTTGTTGAGTTTTAGTTAAATTTTTTGCTTTTACTTTTTTATAAAATGTTATGTCGTCTAAAGTTAAAAATTTGTGTTTGGTTTTTTCGTTTAAAGAAGCAGAGAAGTAATCTTTAATGTTAAATTTTGTTAGAAGTTCACAAATTATTTTTTCTGCTTCCGCCTTTTTTATTTTTCTAATTTTTAGTGGATAGTAAAGGTTATTAAAAATGCTTTTGTTTTTAAATAGATAAATTTCTTTTGGTGCATAAGCTAAATCTAATTCGCTATCTTTAATTTGTTTTAAATTTTTGCCGTCAATAAAAACATCGCCTTCGTAGTTTTTATCTATTTTAGAAATTATACGCAAAACAAAATTGTTGCCACTCGTTTCATCTCCAAGCAAAATTGTGTTTTTATCAATTTCAAAATTTATGTTAAAAAGCGAATAGTAATCTTTAATGTATTTGATATTTACTTTTGTAAATTTTATCATAATTTCATTATAGCACAAAAATTAAAAAAATCAATTTTTAAAATTGACTTTTTAAAATTTTAAGTATCCCGCACCTTCGCTATCTTTATCGCCCGTGATTTTCACGCAATGTGAAAGCAAAAATTGTTTTATTTCGTTGTTCGTCATATTCGGCCAGCGCGATTTTATATCTGCGCATATGCCCGCAACAATTGGTGTTGCAACACTTGTGCCAGACATAGTGGTGTAAGGTGGGTTAGAGGTGTTGCATGCAACCACATCAACTGCCGGGGCAAGCAAATCTGGTTTATGCCCATAAATTGTTGGCCCGCGAGAAGAAAAATCTGCAATGTTCATATTTTTGCTATCAAGTCCGCCAACAGTGATTATGTATGGATTGTTGCCGGGGGATTTTATTGTGTTTTTTTCTGGTCCGCTGTTGCCCGCTGCAGCCACCACAACAATGCCGCGTTTCCATAAACTTTCCGCACCTCGTGATAATGGATCCAAATTAAAATTAACATCCGCACCAAAACTCATACACACAACAGAAATGTTGTAAACCTTGTGGTTTTCATACACCCATTGCATAGCGTCCAAAATTGTGTTTGAATTGCTGTTGCCTTTTTCACCCAGCGCCTTAATTGAAATTATGTTGGCAAGGGGAGCAAAGCCGGTTAGTGTTGCATCTAAAACTCCGCCGCCGCACGCAATGCCGGCAACAAACGTGCCGTGTCCGTTATCGTCATACGGCGTGTTCACTTTTTTTGTTAAATCAATAAATTTTATAATGCGGGATTTTGGAAAAATAAAATCAAAATGCGGACTTATGCCGGTATCAATAAAACAAATTGTTTGCCCCTGACCTAAATATTTATTTTGCGTTAAATTTTCTATGTTTAATAATTGTTTTTCAAATTTTTCTAGTGTTACAGAAAGATTTTCACAAATGTAATTAACATCTTGCTGGTTAGATAAAATATTTATATCATCTCCGTCAGCAGAAAGGCAAAAACAATTTGCAAAACGATATGGCGTGTAAACATATTTGTAAACATCCAAAAAACTTTTAATTTTGTTAAAATCGTTTGCAGTAACCATCACGTTTTGTTTTTTGTTGCTTAACACATTTACTTCACTAATTAAGTTAGGGCTAATTTTGTTTTTGTTCATAAAATAAATTTAAATTTTAAATTTTCTACAAAATTTTATTAAAATTTCGTTAAATTTGGCTCAAATTTTGCAATCTAAAAAAATTTATTGGTTGTTTATTGCAATAAGCAATTCGTCCAACATCTTTTTTTGTTCGCCATTTAAAAATGGGCTTATGGTCTGTTTTAAATTGTTTAATGTGTTTGTGTCTAGTTTGCCTTCTCTTTTTAATTTGCTTGCTTCTTCAAACAGATTTTTCATAAGGCTATTTTGGTCCATATCTTTATACTTGTTTATTATCTCTTGATACTCACTAATTTTATCTTTGTTTTCATTGATTACATTTTTGTTGTTGTCCACAAAAGTTTTAAAATCTCTTGGCATAATCACCTCATTAATTTTTATGAAATTCAATTTTGTTTTGTTAAAAATTTTAATGCAACAAATTGAAAAATTTTTCATATGTAAAAGTATGGATAATATTGATAGAGCAAACGAACTTTTTTACGACCCTAATGCTTATGTTCACAATTGGGGATATAATGTTTGCACTCCACCAAACAAAAAATGCAATCAAAATTTTTGTTCGCACCCGCCAAAAAAAATTGTGTTCAGCGAGCCATACGAAACCTTGCCAAATTTTTACATAGATAACGATTTTAAAAAGGGAAATTGTGATTGCATACCAAAGCCAAAACCCAAATGCCCACCACCGCCAAAACCATTTTTTGATATAAAAAATTTGCTTCCGCTTTTATCTGGACTAATGAAAAACAAAGGCGGAGTAGGAGATATTTTAAGCGTGCTAAACAACACTAACGGCGAAAAACCGAATTTGGATTTATCTAGTTTAATTTCAAGCCTTTCAAATGGTGGTGCGCTTACAAATCTTTTTAACATTTTTAAACAAAAAGAAACAAAACCACAAAAAGAAATTACATCCACCGATTACGAGATAAAAAACTACACTCGAGTAGAGTAGTAGTTTTGCAAGTTTAAAATAGTGAAAAACATTAAGCCAAAACGTGCTTAATGCCTTTTTTCTCGCTATGCTTATATAAAACAATTTTTCTGCCGATTGTGGTAACCACTTCTGCACCTAATTTAACTGCCAATTCGGTTAGTTCAAATTCGGTTGGCGGTGTCACGCTTTCTTGCATAGAAATTTTAATCAATTCGTGGTTAAAAAGTTCGTCCTCAATTTGCTTAATAACTGTTTCGCTAAACCCGTCTTTGCCCACCCAAACGATAGGTTTTAAAGTTTGAGCCAAACTTCTTAATTTAATTCTTTCATTTTTGTTTATCATAATTATCCTTTTAATTTAATTTTTTTTGATAAAATAATATAAGAGTGTCATCTTCTATTTCGCTGGAAACAAATTGTGTGTAGCCAAAATGTAAATAAATTGCTAAATTGCGGCTTTCTTTTGCTTCGCTGCCTATGGTTAAACAAGAAAATCCTTTTTTCTTTGCAAAAGTTTCAATTGTTTTAACAAGTTTTGAAATGTGTCCTTGCCCTTCAAATTGCTTTTCAATTCTTAAAGCGGAAAGATATGCCTTTTCTTTATCTTTACAAAGCAAATTTCGGCATTTAAATTTTATGTTGTTTTTATTTAACACAAATGAGCATTGGCCGACCGGGTCGCTATCATTTAAAACAACAAAAGTGACAATGTCGCCCTTTTTGTTTGCATCAATAAATTCAGTTTTCCATCTAATCCATCTTTCATCTTGTGGATGAGTTTTTATATCTTTATCCCAAATTGTATTTAGGTCTTTTAAAGTTGCTTTTCTATATTTAAACATTTTTACTTCCTAAAAATAAATTTCATATTGCAGGCTACCGAACACCACAGTGTCGCCATCTTTAACGCCCGCTTGCTTTAGTTTTTCCATAATGCCATCTTTTTCTAATCTAAGCTGAAAATAGGCAAGGCTGCGACTATCATTAAACACAATTCCGCGCTGCAAATTGTTTAAATATCCGCCCGATAATTCGTAAACATTTGGCGCTAACATCTTAATTTCGACGCTTGTTGTATCTTTCTTTTCAAGGTTTGTTAATTCAACCGGAATTGGCTCGGGTTTTGGAAGAGTTTTTAACTTTTCATAAATTATTTTAATGAGAGCATCAACATTTTTGCGCGTTATTGAACTAATTGGCACAATTTGAACATTTTTCTTAACTGCTTTTTTAAATCGTTCAATTTTTTCTTCAATATTTTGAATTAAATCCAATTTTGTAAACACCACAATTTGTGGAAGTTTTGCTAATTTTTCGTTATACTTTTTCAATTCTTTATTGATTGTCTTATAATCTTCAACAATATCGTTGCCATAAAATTCGCTTGCGTCAATAACGTGAACAACCAAGCGCGTGCGTTCAATGTGAACCAAAAATTCATGCCCAAGCCCAGCGCCTTCGCTTGCGCCGTCAATAAGGCCGGGGATGTCCGCCACAACAAAACTATCATCGTAAATTTTAACAACGCCTAAGTTTGGTGTAAGGGTGGTGAACTCGTAATCTGCGATTTTTGGCTTGGCATTTGTAATAACGCTAAGTAGGGTAGACTTGCCCACATTTGGTTTGCCAACAAGTGCAACATCGGCAATCGTTTTTAACTCCAAAACAACCTTATAAGGTTTAACAACTTCGCCCAACTGACTAAATCGCGGGCTTTGCCTGGTTGGGCTTTTAAAAAAGTTGTTGCCCTTGCCGCCGCGCCCACCTTTAAGTGCGGTGTAAGTTTGTCCATCTTCAAGCATATCGGCAAGCACCTGCTTGGTTTCGGCATCTTTAATAACTGTGCCTAGTGGGACTTTTATAAAAATGTCTTTTCCATTTTTGCCGTTTTGCAAATTTCCGCTTCCACCATCGCCGTTCTCGGCTTCAAATTTTTTATTATATTGAAAATCTAAAAGAGTGTTTTTATTTTTATCGGCAACAAAAATAATCGAACCGCCATTGCCACCATCGCCGCCGTCTGGTCCGCCTTTTGCCACATTTTTTTCACGGTGAAAACTAACTTTTCCACTTCCGCCGTTGCCTGCTTTAATTGATATTGTAACTCTATCTAAATTCATAAATTTTCCTTTTATTGTTTATGGTTTTATAAAAATTTTTTAATTTTATACCGCATTTTATTGTTTATGGTTTTTGTAATACAAGCAAATGTCTTTTAATTTGCAAATTTCACATTTTGGCTTAATTGCCTTACAAATTTCACGCCCAAACATGATTAATTGATGGTGAGTTTTGCTTCGCTCGTTTTCTGGCACAATTTTAAGTAAACTCATTTCACATTCGTATGGGGTGGAGTTTTCGTCCGCTAAACCAAGACGCTTTGAAACTCTGTGCACATGAGTGTCCACCGCAATAGTTTGCCCGCCAAACGCGTTTGCTATAACAACATTTGCAGTTTTTCTGCCAACGCCACGCAAACTTGTTAATTCTTCCAGTGTTTTAGGCAGTTTTCCATTAAATTTTGAGATAATATCCCCGCTTGTTTCAATAATTGCCTTAGATTTTGCATTGTAAAAGCCACAAGGGTGAATAATTTGTTTTAATTTTTCTTCGCCCAACTTTAACATTTTTTCTGGCGTGTTGGCAACTTTAAACAAGTCTTTAGTTACAATGTTCACGCGCTTATCTGTGCATTGAGCAGAAAGCATAACGGCAACAAGCAACTCATATGGCGTTGAAAAATTGAGCGAACAACTTGCGTTTTCAAAAAGTTCATTAAGATAGGTCTTGATTCTATCAAACTTTTTCATGTTTTTATTTTAACACAACACAAAAAAATAGTCAAATTAAATAACAAACAAAAAAGTCGGTTTCCCGACTTTAATAAACTTTTTCAACCTGCTCATATATTCCGTTTCGCGTTATTACATACACGCCAATTAGTGTTTCATCATTTGGTCTAATCAAATTAGTTATTGTGTTTAAGTATCTATATTCAACTCGAGCAGAAAGCCCACAACTAACCGCTATTGAGCGCGGTGTGTTTACAATGCTAGCGCCAATTCCAACTAGGCGCAATGTTTTAACAAAGTTTTGTAAGTTTGTTCGCGATTTAAAAGCAACAATTAAGTATTTCATATTAAGCCTCAATACATTTTATTTTTGTTTTAACTTATTTGTTAATTCACAATTAGGACAAATTTTTCATACCTTGTTATATGATATATTTTGATAATGCCGCCACAAGTTTTTTTAAGCCAGAGCAAGTTAAAACGGCCGTTTCAAACGCCATTAATAAATACACGGCAAACCCGGGCAGAAGCGGACACGAACTTTCAATTCGCACGGCCGACATTGTGTTTGAAGTTAGGGAAAAGGTTAAAGATTTTTTTAACGCTAAAAATTATAATGTTGTGTTCACAAAAAATTGTACCGAAGCACTTAATCTTGCCATATTTGGAACACTGAAGGCTGGTGACCATGTTATAACAACATGCTATGAACACAATTCGATTTTGCGTCCGCTTGAATATTTAAAAACACAAGGGGTGGAAGTAAGCACACTTTTTGTGGATGTTGAAAATTTGCCAAGCGAGATTGAAAACCACATTAAAGAAAACACAAAAATGATAATTACAACAGCCTGCAGCAATGTTACGGGCGATTGCCCAGATTTAAATGCGATTGGTAAAATTGCAAAAGAACATAACATTTTATTTTTAGTTGATGGCGCACAATCAAGCGGCCACATACTAATTGATTTGGAAAATTCAAACATTGATATGTACGCTTTCGCTGGGCATAAAGGGCTGCTTGCTATTTCTGGTGTGGGTGGATTAGTTATCAAAAATGGCATAAAATTAAAGCCGATTTTGTTTGGCGGAACGGGCACGGAAAGTGAAAATTTAACTCAACCAACCGATATCCCAGAGGGGTTAGAAGCCGGCACAATTCCAACTATTCCAATAATTTCGCTTGGCGCAGGAATTGATTTTTTATCAAAAAATTTTTTAAAAATTATAAAAATTGAGCAAAATTTGACAAAATATTTAATAAATAAGGCTAAAAAATTGAAATTTTTAAAAATTTATTCGTTAGACACCGCAAAAAATGTTTTTAGTTTTAATGTTAAGGATTTAGATAGTTCGCTTGTTGCAAATGTTTTGAACGAGCAGTTTAAAATTTGTGTGCGCGCCGGCCTTCATTGTGCGCCGCTTGTGCATAAAAAATTAGGCACAACAATTCAGGGTGCGGTGAGAGTTTCGTTAGACTTTTTTAACACGTATGACGAAATTGATAAACTAATTTATGCCTTAACTCAAATAGACAAAATGAGTTAGCCCTTATATCGCTTCATAATTTTACAAATTATTGCAAAGAGAAGTAGCATGCTGCCAAAAATTAAATAATAATAGTGATAAGGCAAGATGATGGCACTAAAAATTAAAATAAGCCCGCAGAAAAAATAGCCCTTTGCCTTGTTTGGTAAAAACATTCCTTTTAATAGGTCCACAAACTTTAGTTTTGTGGCAGATGTTTCAATTATACTTTCGTCTGGATATGTTTCGTATTTTAAAAAATAATCGGTGTAAAGAGTTTGCTTATCTATTAAATTAATTTTTTTATCTTTAATGATTTTTGTGTTTATGTTTAAGGCAAACGAGTTGCCAATAATATCAAATTCGTTCACTTTGCTTAAACCATATTCGTCAAGCAGGTTAATTATATCGTTTTGCGTTAATGTATCAATATTAGTGCAAATTATAACCAAATGCAATTTGCCATCGTCAACATAGGTTAGTTTGTTGTTTAAAAGTTTTGTTTCAAATTTTGTATCCAATATTTTTTTTATCAACTTATATTTTAGCGTTTTGCTTGTTAATTTAAACGCCAAAAAACTTTTGTTAACTTCTTCCGCGTTCGTTTTAATTTTATTTGTTTTTTCATTTTTATAATCAATGAAATAATATATTGCATAAACAATTGCAAAACTAATTACCAAACTCAAAATAAAGGTGGTCAAAAGCGACTTTATATAAAAATTTATCCAGGCATAAACTATTAAAAAAATTGCCACGGTAACAAAAACCTTATCGATTAGGTTAACAATCTTAAATCTGCTCATATAATGATTATTTCATAATTTTTGCGTGCTAAACAAAAAATTATAAATTTTATTTGACTATAAAATTAAAATAATTATATTATAAAATTATGATAGAAGAAATTATTGATAGAAAAACGCACTTGCGAGAGTTGTCGCAGGTGGATTATTACGAAGCCATTGATTATTTAATGAAAAATGGAATAAATAGCACGATTGTCAAGTTCTTTTTAAGCCTTGACAGTTTTTCGATGACCAAAAGGGAAGTGTTATATTTAGCCAACGCAATGCGCGATAGCGGAAGAATTATTAAATATAACCAATTTGTGTTTGAAAAGCACTCAACAGGGGGTGTGGGGGACCCTTCTAGTTTGGTGCTTATTCCTATTATTGCCGGGCTTGGCTATAAAATTATTAAAACCACCGGCAAATCCATGGTTTACACAAACGGCAGTGCGGATAGGTTTAAATCTATTCCAAATTTCACAACCGCTTTAACCGATGATGAAATTAAGCGCGAGTTGGACGAAACCAACGCT
This sequence comes from uncultured Clostridia bacterium, assembly GCA_947630405.1. Classification (GTDB taxonomy): domain Bacteria; phylum Bacillota; class Clostridia; order Christensenellales; family UBA1242; genus Onthoplasma. Next base: position 30,875 of record CANRHL010000005.1, on the reverse strand, counting down.
TGCGTGCTTTCGCACAATAACGATATTTGCCCGGCTGATAATTTAGTTTATTCCATACGCGAAAATTACGATTTAGGCAGCAATTTAAATTTAATTGCCGCATCCATTGCGTGCAAAAAACTTGCCAGCGGGGCAAAGATGGTGCTTGTTGATGTTAAATATGGCTATGCTTCACTTATACCTAGTTATAGCGACGCAAAGCGAATTGCCAGCATCTTAAAATATGTTTTTAAAGCAAGCAAAGTTAAATGTGTTATTGTTATAACTAACACCAGGCAAACCATTGGTCAAGGAGTAGGCAATGCAATTGAAACGATGGACGCAATTGAAGTTTTGCGCGGCAAGCGCTCATTAATTAGGGATATTGCAACCCAATTTGCCGTTGAAATGATAACGAGTGTTAACAAAAATATTAGTAGAAAAGATTTAGTTGAAATGATTAATTCGCTAATCGATAGCGGGGAAGCATATAAAAAGTTTTTGCAAATCTTATCCTTTCAAGGTGTGGACGAAAAAATTGTTAGGCAAAACAGAATTTTCACACCCAAAAAATATGTTGATTTTAACGCGATAAAAGAAGGCTATGTTTACGATATTAATCCGGTTGCTCTTGGCGAAATTGTTAGGCGAATTTGTAAGGATAATCACGACGATAACATTGGCATCAGCATCAATGTTAAGGTGGGTGATTATGTAAAAGTTGGGGATAATCTTGTAACGTTCTATTACAAGGAAGATAAGGACTTGGCAACCTACAAACAAGCAATTTTGGATTGCATTCATTTAACCGATTTAAAAGTTAAAAAAGTAAAAATTGTTAAAAGGATAATTCGTTAATGAAACTTAAAGTTTTTTCGCTTCACGAAACAAAAACAGTTGCCGAAAATTTTGCAAAAACAATCAAGGCGGGCGATGTTGTAATTTTAAATGGCGATTTAGGCGCGGGCAAAACAACTTTTACGCAATTTGTTTTGCACTCTTTAGGCGTGAAAGATTTTGTTAATAGCCCAACCTTTTCAATAGTTAAAAGTTATGTTGGCAAATTTAAATTTTATCATATTGACGCATATAGGATTAATTTGGACGAAGCAATTGAATCCGGCTTGGACGAAATTTTAAACGAGCAAAACGCCGTTTTCTTTATTGAGTGGGCGGAAAATATTTCTGCACTTATCCCGGTAACGCACAAAACAATAAACATAAAATTTATTAACGACACGACGCGAGAAATCGATATAAAAGGGTAGTATGAAACGCTTAATTTTAAACACTGCAGAAAGCAATTTAACCATTTTGTTGGAAAAAGAGAACAAACTTTTTTTTACTTTTTTAAATTCAACAGCGCATCATAATGAAACCATGCTTCCTGAAATTGATAAACTCTTAAAAAATCATAAGCTTACAATTAATGATATTGAAGAGTTTGGTGTGGTTGTTGGCCCTGGTTCTTTTACCGGAATTAGAGTGGGAGTTGCAACAGTTAAGGCGTTTAGAGATGCACTTAATGTTAAGGCAAAAGGCATAAATAATTTGGATTTACTTTTCAATTTGGCAGTTAGCCAAAATAATAAGATTGACACCGTTGCAATTTTGGGTAGCACCGATAGCTATTTTGTTGCCAAAAAAATAAACGATGTTGTTTATAAATATGAAAGAAATTTAACCTTAAAAGAATTAACAAGTTTAACAAAAAATCCAATTGGTATGTATGCTGAAGGCGGAGTTGAAAACGCATATATTGTTAAATTTGACCCACAAATTATGCTAAAAACATATTTAGATAGCAACGATTATAGTTTAATGCCGGTTTATTATCAACTTTCGCAGGCGGAAAGAGAAAAATTAAAAAAGGGCAAGTTTGAATTTAAAAAATTTAACAAAACCGACACGGAAAAACTAATCGAAATTGAAACGAACTCAATTGTTGCAAACACACTATCAAAACAAGAAATATTAGATATTATAAAAAACAAAAACTATCAAATTTTTGTTTGCAAATTTAATGGCGAATTAGTGGGGTATGTTATAACCCAAATTACTGATGAAGTTAACATTGTTAGCATCGCAGTAAAAAGAGAGTTTAGAAATTTTGGCATAGGCACAAACCTTATTAAAAAGGTTGAAAATTTCGCCAAAAGAAAAGAGCTTAACACAATTAGTCTGGAAGTTAGCAAAACAAATGTTACCGCTTATCTGTTATATCAAAAATGCGGCTTTAAATTAAGGCGCGTTCGCAAAAAATATTACTCTGATGGCAGTGATTGTTTTGAAATGGCAAAACAAATTTAGTTGTAGTCGTCCGGCAAATCGTTTAGCAGCAGTAAATTATCATTTTTCTTTAACAATTTGAAGTGAACTTTGGCATCGTCCAAAGTTTTTTCAACAAAAATTTTTGCATTGTGTTTAACACTATTTAAACCAGATAAAATTGCAGCTTTATTATGCTCGCCAACCACCACAACAAAATTGCAATCTTTTAGCATTGTGCCAAGTTTAAAGTTAAGGGCAAATTCATTTTTTCCGCCTTCAATTATGCCCGGTGTTACCACCATTTTTTTGTTAGGTAAAGATTGTAAAACTTTTAATGCTTCTTTTGCACTTGAAATTGAACAATTGTAACTATCGTCTAAAATGTTAATGTTCGTTTGAATTAATTGCAAGCGGTGCGGTGTGAAAGTTAAATTTGATATTGCTTTTAAAATTTCATTTTTATCCACTTTTAAGTGTAGGGCAAGGGCAGCCGCTAAACAAATATTTAGCACATTATGTTCGCCCAATAAATTTGTGGATACATTGTAACTCTTGTTGTTTAAATGCAAATTGAAATTTGTTTTGTAATCAACAATTTTTATATCGTCTGCGTAAACAAAAGCAGATTGATTAGTTGAAATAGATAATTTGTTGCCAACATGTTCATTAAACATCCTTAAAGTATAAAGATTATCAATGTTAAAAACGCAAGTTTTATGTTCTAAAAAATCACTTAATTCTTTTTTTGCGTGATAGATATTTTCAACCGATTTAAAACTCTCTAGATGTTGCGGACTCACAGTCGTTATAATGCCATAATCAGCGCCAAAAGTTGAACATAAATTTCTAATGTCGCCGATGTGCCGCGCACCATATTCTAAAATAATGTAATCAACAAATAAATTATTTTCGTTTAAAAACTTGCTAATGCCAAGCAAGGTGTTATAACTTTTTGGCGTAACTAAAACCTTATATTTTTCTTTTAACATTTCATATAAAATATTTTTAACACTCGTTTTACCATTGCTGCCAGTTATGGCAATAATTTTAGCAGGCGAATTTTTTAATTTTTCTTGTGCTTTTGTTATAAATTTTTTGTTTTTAATTTTATCATAAATGTTAATGAAATTTGAAAAGGGTGGCAACAATAAAAGTAAAAAAGTAGAACAAATCCCACCATATTTAAATAAACAACAAATAAAAATTATAACAACACAAAGTATATATAAACGCTTTAACTTTGGCGTGTAATTAATGGGTGTTTTGTTTTGTTTGATTAAGTTAATGTGAAAAATTATGCTAACCAAACAAACGCAACTTGTTAAAATTATGTTTAACAAAATATTATTAAAAATTATATCAATAATAAGCAGCAAAATGGCAAGCAACGCAAACCAAAATGTATATTTAAAAAATTTAAAGTATCGTTTGGCTTGATAGTCTTTTAACTGATATATGTGCAAATACTTTTCAATGAAAATTGAATTTAATAAAAACACAAAAAAGTTAACAAAACTTATAATCATTTTAAAAATTCAACCACCGCATTGTTAAACAATGCGCTTTGTTTTAAATATGCAAAATGGTCGCTTTCTGTTACAATGAGTTTTGCATTGTTATGCTTTTTTAATTTTTTTGCAATCCAAAGTTTTGTTTCATAATCTCTGTTGCCCCAAAACAAAAGCATAGGGCAGTTAAATTTAATTAAGTTTTTATAATTTGTGTTTACAACCCGCTTAAAAGTCTGTTTGTTTGTGTAAGGCAAATTTTTATAATCAGTTGATGCAATTTTTTCAAATGAATATTTAAAATTTTTATTAGATAATAAAATCTTATTGTTATTTTGTTCTATTCTTTTAAAAATGTTTGTTCTTTTTAATCCCGCTCCGCCGGTTACAACAATTTTTGTTATGTTAATTTTTTCTTTCAATAAACTCGCAATTCTAAAACCAAAACTGTGGCAAATTATTATAACTTCATTAATGTAGTGTGCCCTTAAAATTGAATAAACGAGTTCGCAAAAAAGTTCGTTATTCCAAACCATATTTGTTTTTAAAATTGTTGGTAGGGTAATAGATAATATATTAAATTTTTGCTTTAGCAAAGTGATTGTTTGAATAAAAGAATTTTTGTTGCCACCCCAACCATGCAAAAACAAAATTGTCTGCGCCTTATCATTATTACTTTTGTAATAATCATAATCAACCACTTCGCCATTAAACAAAAAATTCATAAATTAATGTATGCTAAAATTTATCGAAAAATGTAAAAATTTATAATAAAAATTCATAAATAATGTTATGAAAAAATTGTGTGTTGTTTTTGGTGGGGCTAGCACCGAGCATGATATTTCTATTATAACGGGCATGCAACTAGCAAAGAATTTAAAAGAAAAATACAACCTAGAAAAAATTTATTTCGGGCTAGATAACAAATTTTATTTGGCAGATAAGGCACAAGATATTGCCTTTTTTAAAGATAAGGAAAAGTTAAAATTAAAGCCAATTATTTTTTATGATGGAGCAGTTTATTCTGAGCATAAGTTTAAAAAACTTTTTGACGTTGAGTGCGTAATAAATTGTTGCCACGGCGGGCTGGGGGAAAACGGCGATTTATCTGCATATTTAAACCTTAACAAAATTAAATGCACTTCGGCATCTACTATTTCTGCTCACATTGCGATGGATAAGAATTTAGCAAAGCAGATAGTTAAGGATATTGTGCCAACAATTAAAGGCGTGTTGGTTACCAAAGAAAATTTTAGTGAAGCGGTAAAAACTATTAATAAAAAATTTTCAACTTCACTAATTGTAAAACCAAATTCGCTCGGCTCAAGCATTGGCGTTAAGGCGTGCGATAAAACAAACTACATTGACCAAATAAATGCGATATTTGAACTTAACGATAACGCACTTGTTGAAGAACGCGTGGTGGATATTTTGGAATATAATCAAGCGTGCTTTAAAGATAATGAAAATTTGGTGTTAAGCGTTATTGAAAATCCAATTACAAAATCTAACTTTTTAACTTTTGACGATAAATATATGCACAAATCGGGCAAAGGTGATGACCGCATAATCCCTGCTGAAATCCCACCCGAACTTGAAGAACAAATTATCGACTACACTTCAAAAATTTACACCGCACTAAATATGAACGGCGTGGTGCGCATTGATTACATTTATGATAAAACAAGCGAAAAACTTTATTTTAATGAAATTAACACAATCCCGGGCAGCATGGCGTTTTACCTATATGAGCCACTTGGCATTGATTACATCACACTAATTGAACGCCAAATAGATAACGCATTGCCACCACAAAAATTCTCTTATATAAAAACCGATGTTCTAAACAAAAAAATATAAAGATGCGTCAAATCAAAATATAAAAAAGAGTTCGTTTTGAACTCTTTTTGTTTTTCAAATTAATTAGTCCGCATCCAAAAGAGATTTTGGCCTATTTTTATTTTTAACAATCACTGGGGTGTAGCCGCCAATTTTTTCTATCGCTTTTTTAATTTTAGAAATGTGCGCGCCGTCCACATTTGCCGCAAACAATTCTAACACTGATAAATTGCCAATTTCAATTAGTGTGCTTTCAATCTTTTTCACATTGGCATGTGGGCAGTAAACGGCAAGTAGATATAGCCTTTCCGCATCGCGCATTTCAATTAATGCATTTTGAAGTTTCTCAATTAATGCCTTTGTGTATTTTTCATTGGCGATGTCAAGCGCTTCAATTATATGTGCCAAACTAGCAATGCGAGCAGCATCTTTACTTTCTATCACGGCATCCGCAATTCTATCCAAATCCGCATCCACAACAAGAGCAAAATAACAAATGTTTTCAAGATTTTTAGTTCCTAAAACATAATCTTGAATTCTTCTTAATAAATTATTTCGCCCAATACCCTTTTTTAAACCATTTAAGATGTTAACAACTTTTTCGTCAACGGCTTTAACTTCTATATATTTAATTAATTTTTGCTCAAATTCGTCAACTTGTGCATCGGTGATATCCCCGAGCATTTTTCTAATTTTATCACTTGAACTCATAATTCCTCCTAAAATTTTAATTAAAATGTTTCCAAACGCGATGTTGTGTTAACTTTTGGGCTTTCTTTAACAATCACTGGGGTGTAGCCGCCAATTTTTTCAATTGCCTTTTTAATTTTAGAAACGTGCGCGCCATCCACGTTTGTTGCAAATAATTCCAAAACTCTTATGTTGCCAATTTCAATTAGTGCCTTTTCAATTTTTTTAACATCTACAATTTCGCTTTCGGATGCAAGCAAATATAAATGTGTGGCATCTTTTTGTTCAATTAGCTTATCTACAATTTTACCGATTAATGTTGCCTCTAACTTTTTGTTGTCAATTGATAAGCACTCAATAACCAACGCAAATTCATATATGTGCACGCTATTGTTTGAATTTAAAATAATATCGGTTATATCGGCTAGCGCAGCGCCTTCAACAAAGGCAAAGCAACCAACATTATCTAAATCGCCCTGTTTAATAACATGGGCTTGGACATTGCTTATAAGATGTTTGCGTCCAACGCCTTTATTAAGCAAATTCAAGAAATTAATTACTGGTGTGTCAACACCATTTTGATCTATATGCTTAATTAATTTTTCGGTGTATTCTTGAATTTTTTGCTCGTTTAAATCCCCGCGCATCAATCTAATTCTTTCAATCATGTGTTCTGTATTTAAAAAATCATCCATAAATCTCTCCTTTAACAATGTAACTATTATAACACAACCTATTTAATTTGTAAAGGGTTTTTAGAAATTAAAAAAACAATCAAAAAAAATTGCTTTAAAAATTTTTATTTGGTATAATTAGGGCGTTTAAAAGCAAGATTAAAAGAGAAAAGGGGAAGTTATGGCTAGTTATGATAGTAAAGATTTGATTGTTTTAGAAGGGCTTGATGCGGTGCGTATGCGCCCGGGCATGTACATTGGCACAACGGGCATTAAAGGCTTGCACCATTTATTGTGGGAAATTATTGATAACGCGATTGACGAAGTTGCAAACGGCTACGGCAACAAGGTTGAAGTAACCTTGCACAAAGATGGCACGGCATCGGTTTTTGATAATGGCCGCGGCATACCGGTTAGCCCGCACCCAAAACTTAAAATTAGCGGTGTGGAGGTGGTGTTCACTCAACTTCACGCTGGCGGCAAGTTCGGCGATGCTAACTATAAATATTCGGGCGGGCTTCACGGCGTTGGCGCAAGCGTTACAAACGCATTAAGTAGATATTTGGAAGTTACCGTTTATAAGGAAGGCAAAAAATATTTCACTCGTTTTGAAAGTGTGGAAAAGGGCGGCAAAATCCATAGCGGCATGGTGGTTGAGCCCTTGCACGAAGTTGGCAAAACCACTTTGCAAGGCAGTTATGTTCGCTTTTTGCCAGACGATAGGGTGTTTAAAGATACCAAGTTTGATTACGACACCGTGCTTGAAAGGTTAAAAGAAACCGCATTTTTAAATAAAGGCGTTCACATTGAACTTATTGACGAACGCACTAATAAAAGAGAAACGTTGTGTTACGAAGGCGGCATACGCGACTATGTAACAAGTTTAACTATGGATAAAAAACCACTTTTTGTGCCACCAATTTACATTGAGAACACAATAGAGGATACTTATGTTTCATTGGCACTCCAATATGTGGATACCTACACAGAAAGTATTTTTAGTTATGTTAACAACATTCCAACGCCAGAGGGCGGCACGCACGAAGTTGGCTTTAAATCGGCACTAACTAAAGTGCTTAACGACTTTGCCAAAAAACATCCAAACAACAAGGATAAAGATATAACCTTTATGGGCGACGATTTTAGAGAAGGTTTGGTGGCGGTGCTTTCAATTAAAATGAAAAATGTTCAATTTGAAGGCCAAACAAAAACTAAACTTGGCAACACTGAAGCCAAAGCACGCGTTGAAAGTGTTTGCACACAAGGGTTAACCGAATTTTTTGAAAGCAAGAAAAATGAAAATATAGGCAACATTATTATTGAAAAGGCTCGTGGGGCGGCCAGAGTTAGGGCGGCAGCTAAACGCGCTAAGGATTTAACACGCGCCAAAAATTCAATTGAAGGCAGCATGCTTATTGGCAAACTTGCGAACTGCACAAGCAAAAATGCCGAAATTAACGAAGTGTTTATTGTTGAAGGCGATAGTGCGGGCGGCACGGCAAAACAGGGCAGAGATAGATATTATCAAGCCATTTTGCCATTAAGGGGCAAGCCACTAAACAGCGAGAAAAAGCGTATTGACCAAGTGCTTGCAAACGAAGAAATCCGCACAATTATAGGTGCAATTGGCACGGGAATTGGCGAAGATTTTAAACTTGAAAATTTAAAGTATAACAAAATAATAATTCTAAGCGATGCCGACCAAGACGGTATGCATATTAGGTGCATTTTGTTAACCTTCTTTTTCCGCTACATGCGCCCGTTAATTACAAACGGCAACATATATGTTGGCATGCCACCGCTTTATATGGTGGAAACTTCGGGCAAGCAAAAATATTGTTATTCGGACGAAGAACTTGCAGAATACACTAAAAATTTAAAAAATTACACCATCCAGCGATATAAAGGGTTGGGCGAAATGAGTGCCGAGCAACTTTGGACAACCACTATGGACCCAGCAAAACGCAGTATGATACGCGTAACGCTTGAAGATGCCGTTTTGGCAGATAAAGAAATTACAATGTGGATGGGTGACGATGTTGGCCCAAGAAAAGATTACATTAATAAATTTGCAAATTTCAATAGATTAGATAATTTTGATAAAGATACGGAAGGGGAAAGTAAGTAATGAAAGAAAAGAAAATTGAAACTCCAACAAGTGCCAACTTGTACGAAAAAACAGTTGAAGAAATAATGTCCATTTCAATGCTACCATATAGCGAATATGTTATTATGGATAGGGCGCTTCCGCGCGTGGAGGATGGCTTAAAACCCGTTCAACGCCGCATTTTGTTTGATATGCTTGAATTGGGCGTTACGCCAGATAAACCTTTTAAAAAATCTGCGCGTATTGTAGGCGACACACTTGGTAAATTCCATCCGCATGGCGATAGTTCAGTTTATGGTGCAATGGTCAGAATGGCGCAAGATTTTGTTATGGGCGAACGCCTTGTTGAAGGGCATGGCAACTTTGGCTCAATTGATGGCGATCCGCCAGCAGCAATGCGTTACACCGAAGTGAGATTAAGCCCGCTTGCACTTGAACTTATGAACGATTTGGATAAGGATACTGTAACTTATAGCCTTAACTTTGACGATACATTAAAAGAGCCTGACTATTTAACCGGGCGCTTTCCAAACTTGTTTGTTAACGGGGCATCTGGCATAGCGGTTGGCCTTGCAACTAACATTCCAACACACAATTTAGGCGAAATGATTGATGGCTGCATTGCCTTTATTGATAATCCGAAAATTACCCTTAACGAAATGTTAAAAGTTGTTAAGGGACCAGACTTTCCAACCGGCGGCATGGTGTGTGCATCTAGCGATATGGTGGAAGCCTACACAACCGGGCGCGGCAAAGTTACAATGCGCGCAGTTTTTCACACGGAGGACGATAAAAACGGTAAAACAAACATTGTTATAACCGAATTACCTTATCAAGTTAATAAGGCAGAATTTTTAAAATCGGTTAGCGACCTTAAAGAAAAGTTAAAAGACGAACTTGCCGACATTTCCGCCATTCAAGACGAAAGCGATAAAACCGGGATGCGCGCAGTTATTCAAGTTAAAAAAGATGCCGATGTAAATAACATTATTGCAATTTTGTTAAAACACACCGATATGCAACTCAATTTTAACTATAATGTTGTGGCGATTGCAGATGGCAGTCCAAAACAATTAGGCCTATTGGATTATTTAAATTATTACATCAAATTTCAGTTAGATATTATTGTTAGGCGCACAAAATTCGATTTAGAAAAAGCAAAAGCGCGCGCACATATTGTTGAAGGCTTGTGCGTTGCCATTGCAAATATTGACGAAGTGGTTAAAATTATTAAAACTTCAAAATCCACCACTGACGCCAAAACAAGACTGATGGAAAGGTTTAAATTAACCGAAATTCAAACACAAGCCATACTAGATATGCGTTTAAGCAGATTAACGAGCCTTGAAACCGAGAAATTGCAGCAAGAGTTGGCAGAATTAAGAAAACAAATTAAAGAACTAACCGCAATTTTAAACAGCCAAGATAAACAATATGCGGTTATTAAAAAAGAGTTGACCGCAATTAAACAAAAATACGCTACACCACGAAAAACTCAAATTGTAACCGACTTTGAAAATTATGATATAACTCCAATTGAAAAATTGCTTGACACGGAATGCGCAGTTGCATTAACAAACGATGGCATGCGCTTAAAAACTTTGGATATTAAGCAAATTCAAAACGCAAGTGCAACTTATTCTTACGATAATATTAACGCACTTCACAAAACTATGGTGCACACCAGCATGAACAGCTCAGTTTGCGCCTTCACAAACTTTGGCAATTTCTTTAAAATTACTGTTAGGGATATTCCAAATGCAAAATTCGCAACAAAAGGCACAAATTTTAGCCAGATAACGCACGCCGAAACCAAAGAAAAAATTGTGGCATTGTTTGACGAAAACGAACTAAAAGAAGCAAAAGAACTTATTATGGTTACTCAAGATGGTTACATTAAACGCATTGAAACAAGCGAATATGAAACACTAAAATCGGGCAGCATTGCATTAAAACTTAAGGATTTTGACCGCCTAATAAATGTTCAAATTAACGATAACACTCCAAGCATGCTGATGGTGGCAAGCGATGGTATGGCGGTTAATGTTGAATATTCGTCAGTGCCAGTTACAAAGCGCAATAGCGGTGGAGTGATTGGCATGAGCCTAAACGAAAATGCAAAAGTTATTTTTGCAAGCCTTGAAAACACACTTGATAGATTGCTCGTTGTAACAACCGATGCAAGCGCAAAAAAATTTAGCCTAAACGAAATTCCTGTTGGTGCAAGAAACCGCAAAGGCTTAAAAATAATTACCGGCAAAGAACAAATTTTTGCAATAATTTCGCCAATTGTAACGGGCGAAGTTGTGTTATGTGATAAGGACGGAAACATCCAAACAGTTGATGTAAACGATATACCAATTCAATCCCGCACCGCAGCATGTAAACCGCTAATTAAAAAATCAAAAATAGTGCTAAAAGAAGTGGGCCTATATTTGAATTAAAATTTTAAAAATTTGACAACTTATTACAAATTATTTCATATTAATATGTTATGGAAGCGTCTTTCCTTGAACTGAAATGCAAGCAGGTCATTAACACGGTGGACGGCAAGTGTCTGGGGCATATTACAGACATAATTTTTGATGTTGTAACCGCCAACGCGCTCGGCTTTGTTGTGCCGCAGCCAAATGTGGGCTTTTGGGGAATGTTCAAGGGCAATAAAGATTTGTTTATTCCCTTTAACTGCGTGTGTAAAATTGGGGTGGATGTAATTTTGGTTGAACTCTACGTTAACGAAAATCCGCCACCGCCGCCGCCACCACCACCAAAGGGTGGACGGAACAAGCCAAATGTTATAACATTGGGCAACTCTAACCTTAACACAAGTTATTAACAAGGCATATGCCTTGTTTTTCTATATTTTGTTATGCCTGCAGGGCATTAATACACCATATTGACGAAAATTATTAAAAATTTTTTGTAAAATAGGGCAAAATCGTTTGTAAAATTCAACAATTTATGCCATAATAGGCATGTTATGTTTGTTGAAATTTTAGGCATTGTTGCAACAATTTTCATTTTGGCGGGCTTTTGCTTTAAAACCATGACTTTTTGGGGTAGTTTTTTCTTGCGCCTGCTCAACATAATAGGTTCAATAATATTTGTTGTTTATGGCATTTTGCTGCCGGCTGTGGCCACCGCAGTATTAAATGGCGCGTTAATTGTTGTAAATCTCTATTACCTAATAAGGCTGATTGTGGCACGGGCAAAAAGCAAGCAAAATGAAAAAACAAATTAAATTCATTTGTAAAAATTAAAAAAATATGTATAATATAGTTAAACGATAAGGAGAAAATTATGAGATGTATATTTTGTGGTAACAGCGAAAGCAAGGTTGTGGATAGCCGTTATTTAAAAGATTCTAGCATTAGGCGTAGGAGAGAGTGCTTAAAGTGCGGCAAGCGTTTCACAACTTATGAAACAGTTGAATCTAACCCTATGGTTGTTACCAACGCTGAAAATGTGCGTGAGCCATTTAAAATTGAAAAATTAACCGAAAGCATTAAATACGCAACCTATTGTGTGGATTTGGCAAGAACTATTGAAGAAATTGTTTCTAGCATTGAAACAAAACTTTTTGCCCTTCAAAAACAAGAAATCACCACACACGACATTGTAACCGTTGCACTTGATGTGCTTATGGAAGTAAGTTCAATGGCTTGCTTGGTTTATTACACTCAACACACCGATTGTTCTAACTTTGACGATGTTAGAAGATTTTTGAATAGGTAAAATATGAAAGAAAATAAAGAAAAAGATGTTAGGCTTCTATCTAGAACATCAATCTATTTATCTCAGTCTAAAACTAAAAAGAAAGAAGAGAAAAAGCAACCAGCACGCAAGCATCGTTTGCCTTCTGTTTCAAACGATTTAACAAATAAGCATTTTACAATAGATAATAAAATGAAACTTAATAAAAAAATGATAATACCTATATTGCTTTCAATAATAAGCCTAACCGGTTTTATTGTTTTTTTAATTTTGGTTGCAAACAACCATGTTTTTAAAATAGACAACTTTAATGAAATTTTGTTTAACGTTAGAAACGGATTTTTAAATGTTTTGCTAAAAATACTCACATATTTTGGCTCGGCAGTGGTGTTGTTTGCATCGGCTTTGTTGATTTTAATATTCGTTAAAAATAGGCGAGTTGGCTTTGGCTTGCTTGGCGGGCTTACCGCTGCATCGCTTTTAAATTTAATTGTTAAATACATAGTTAAACGCCCGCGCCCAACTTTGCCAATGGTTGTTAAAGAAATTGGCTATAGTTTCCCAAGTGCGCACGCAATGTTAAGTTTGGTGTTCTTTGGCTTGCTAATTTATTTTGTGCTAAAATATTCAAACAAAAAGTGGCTAAAAATTACCCTAACAATATTGTTTAGTTTAATTGTGGTTGTGGTTGGCTTTTCGCGTGTGTATTTAGGCGTGCATTATCTTAGCGATATTCTTGCAGGCTACCTTGTTGGCTTGCCAATTGTGTTTGCAACAATTTTTGTTTTACAAAATTTTAAAGTTAAAAAATAATTTTGCATTGGTTTAGTTAAATTTATTGTTGATTAACTAAAAACTATTGCAAAATATTTTTTTTTATGTTAATCTAATATTTAGGTGAATTATGATTACAGTTAATAATGTTGCGGTTCAGTTTGGAAGCCGAAAACTTTTTGATGAAGTAAACCTTAAATTTACAAAGGGCAATTGTTATGGCGTTATTGGCGCTAATGGTGCGGGTAAATCTACATTTATGCGCGTTCTTTCTGGCGAGTTAGAGCCAAACAAGGGCGAAGTTATTATTCCGCCAAAAGAGAGATTATCGGTTTTGGAGCAGAACCAAGAAAAATATAATGAATATACCGTGTTGCGTACCGTTTTGATGGGACATAAGCGTTTGGTTGAAATTATGGACGAAAAAGAGCGATACTATCAAAAAACCGATTTCACCGAAGAGGACGGCGTTAAACTTGGCGAATTGGAAGCCGAATTTATGGAGCTCAATGGTTGGGATGCAGAAAGCGATGCGGAGAGCCTACTAAACTCGCTTGAAATACCAAAAGAGTTGCACAACGAACTTATGGCAAATGTGGATAGCAAAATAAAAGTTAAAGTGTTGCTTGCTCAGGCGTTGTTTTCTAATCCGGATAACCTTATTTTAGACGAGCCAACAAACAACCTTGATGTTAAAACAATCCGCTGGCTTGAAGATTTTATTTTAAATTTTGAAAACACAATAATAATTGTCAGCCACAACAGGCACTTTTTAAATAAAGTTTGCACGCACGTTTGCGATATAGATTATGGCAAAATAACTTTATATCTCGGCAACTATGATTTTTGGTATGAAACTAGCCAACTAGCCTTAAAGCAGCAAAAGGACCAAAACAAAAAGGCCGAGCAACGCGCAAAAGAGTTGCAAGAATTTATTGCGCGCTTTGCGGCCAACGCGTCTAAATCCAAGCAAGCCACAAGCCGAAAGAAAGAGTTGGAGCGCTTAACTATTGAAGATATTAAGCCTTCAAGCCGAAAATATCCATATATCGATTTTAAATTTGACCAGCGCATAGGTAACGACATTTTATTTGTAAAAAACCTTACAAAACCGGGGTTGTTTGAGAATGTGAGTTTCACTGTTAGGCCAGATAACAAAATTGCAATTTTATCAGATAATAGCAACATTACAACTGCACTTTTTGAAATTTTAGCGGGTAGAGATAAGGATTATAAGGGCGAAGTTAATTGGGGCAAAACAATAACTGCCACATATCTTCCACAAAACAACAATAATTATTTTGAAAATTGTGATTTATCGCTTGTTGAGTGGATTGGCCAGTTCACAAAAGAAAATGATTCAACCTTCCTTCGCAGTTGGCTTGGCAGAATGTTGTTTAGCGGAGAAGAGGCCGAAAAACAAGCCAAGGTTTTATCGGGCGGCGAAAAGGTTAGATGCATGCTTGCAAAAATGATGCTTCAGTCGGGCAACTTTTTGTTGTTAGATGAGCCAACTAACCACCTAGACCTTGAAAGTATAACGGCACTTAATAAGGGCATGGAAAAGTTTGCCGGTTGCATGATTTTCTCCACACACGATGAAGAAATTATGTCAACAGTTGCAAACCGCATAATTCGCATTAACAAAACGCTTGAATATGATAACGAAATTGATTACGAAACATATGTTGAAACACAACTTAGAAAAAAATAAAATAACTGCCATAATTAATGGCGGTTTTTTTATTGTGAATAATATTGAATTTTTTACAAATAATAAATTTGTCAAGGAGGAAAAAATGACAAAAGTTAAAAAATCACTTTTAATTTTGCCCTTGCTGATTGCTTTGCTGCTTACGGCATTAATGGTGTCAGCATGCGGTGAGCCCGCCGATAAGTCAACTCATGTTGGAACTTTAACCGAACTTGAAACGGCACTTCAAAACGGCGGCGCAATTACACTAGATAAAAATATTGAAGATGTCAACAAAGTGTTGATGGTCACAAAAGATGTAAGCCTTAACCTTAACGGCAAAACAATTTCTTCAGCCGATGCGCTAAAATATAAAGAAGGCAACACTGAAACTGAAGGAACATGGTCGTTATTCGTCGTTCGCGGCGGCACATTAACTGTAAATGGCGATGGCACAATAGATGCAAAAAACCTTTTCACATTTTCAGTGCAATCTAAATATGAAAGCGGGTCGGCATCTGCCACAAAAACTGCCAATGCAGACATAGAAGCCTCTAAACTTGTTATAGAAAACGGCACTTTTAAAAGCGGCGATGTAGAGGACGAAGCAACGGTAGTTTATGTTATTGGTGCGGGATCTAGTTGTGAAATTAAAGGCGGCAACTTCTCAGTTAGCACAGACGACAAAACTTGGGTTTTAAACACTGAAGATGCAAGTGAAACAAAGGCAGGTCACGCATTAATTTCTGTAACGGGCGGAACATTTGAAAACTTTAACCCAGCAGCGGTTGGCCCAAGCGGAAGCCACGATACTCACTCTCACGTTGCGTCAGGCTACGAAGCAAAGAAAATTGACAACACAAATAACTACGAAGTTGTAAAAACTGAGAACAAATAATTTGTGTAAAAAGGCTAACATTTAGCCTTTTTTGTTTGCTAAATTCTTATTTTAAAAATAAATTCATATATTCTTTTATGAGTTTAATTAACGAAATTGAAAAAATGATGGAAAGTGCCAACACATCAATTTTTTATAGAGTAATTTTGTTGGGCGGAAAATCGCTTTATTTAGAAGGCATAAAATCGGTTGTAAGTTTTGGCGAAACCGAGATGCAATTCGATTTAAAAAAATGTTCACTTTTGGTTAAAGGGAGCGGGCTAAAACTTAAATATTTAGATAAAACAAGTTGTGTTATAGTGGGCGAAATAAAGGCGGTGGAAACACTATGAAATTTGAACTTGTTGGTTATGATTTAGATAACCTTTTAAAAAAACTCTATTTAAAAAAAGTTACACTTTTCAACGTTGAACGCGCAGATATAAACAAATTGTCGTTTGAGTGCAGCGAAAAGGATAGCACAAAAGTTAAAAGATACATAAAAAATTACAAAACAAAAAAAACTCCACCATTTTTTAAAAGGATACCTAAATTTTTACTTTTAAATTTAGGTGTTATATTGGGCGTGTTTTTAGGCTCTATATTCTTTATTTTTATGTCCGCTTTCACATTTAAAATTACAATTTATGGCACAAAAGAATTAAGCGAAACAGACATTATTTCCGTTTTAAAACTAAACGGGGTAAGGGCAGGCAAAATTAACCTACAAACTAGTGAAGAAATAGAGTATATTCTTTTAAACAACTATGATAGAATTGCGCAAGTTTCAGTAATTAAACAAGGCACGCACATTATAATTAATGTGAGTGAAAAATTAGTGTATAACGAAGAGAATTTTTCGCCAATAACCGCCAATTTTAGCGGAATTGTTACAAAAATTAACATAATTAGTGGCACGAATAATGTACGCGTTGGCGATTACGTGAACAAAGGCGATGTTCTTGTTTTGCCGTTTAACATTGATAGCAACGGCAACAAGGTTAGCGTTAAGCCGCTTGCCGAAATTCAAGGTAAAATGTATTTAACAAACACGCTAAAAATGTCGAAAACTGAAACTGTTTATAAGCGCACGGGTGTTAGCCAAGTGGTGTATGATTATCAACTTTTTAATTTGCATTTATTTTATGGCAGACACAAAAATTCGTTTGCACTTTTTGATTTAGTTAGTTATAATGAAAATGTAACAAGTTTAATTCCGCTAAAACGTATGGTGTTGACATACTTTGAACTTGCACCAACCGAAATTATCCACGATTTTGACTTGGAAAAGCAAAGTTTAATAGATAGAACGCTAGCCGCAACACAAAAAATGCAGCCGGAAAATACTAAAAAGTTAAGTGAAAAGGTTACCACCACCATAATTGACGATGTTATGTATGCTTGTTGCACAATTGAATTAGAAGGCATAATAAATGGTTGAGTTTTTAGGCGATTTTAATGACGAAATAAAAGGCAATTTAGTTAGAGTTTATAACGAAGTTGCCCGCATTTTTAGCCTGCCTAAACGCGTAATTGTAAACCTTAATTTAGTTAGCGAAAGTGAAATAAAAAAATTGAACAAAACAACGCGAAATATTGATAAAGTTACCGATGTTTTAACCTATCCTTATGTTAATTTAAAAGCGAAAGAAAAACTAAAATTAAAAGATTATAGCCTAGATATTGACCCAGATAACAATATGCTTACAATTGGCGATATTTATATTTGCGAAGCACGGGCAAACGAGCAAAGCAAAGCCTACGGACACAGCCTTAATAGAGAAATCTGCTTTTTGTTCTGCCACGGACTTCTTCATATTTTAGGCTACGACCATATTAATGAAAGTGATGCAAAAACTATGGAAGAATTGCAAAATAAAATTTTAAATAACCTTAACATTACAAGAAATACCTACAAATGCGGCTTTGTAACAATTGTGGGCGAAACCAATTCGGGCAAAAGCACGCTAATCAATCAGTTGGTGGGAGAGAAAGTTGCCGTAGTTAGCCCTAAAAGCCAAACCACGCGGGAAAATATTAAGGGCATTTATAATGACGAGTTCACACAAATTGTGTTTGTGGATACTCCGGGCTATCACAAGCGAAAAACCCTTGTTGACGATGAAATGGACAAGCAGATTGCTGATGCAATGGAAGATACCGAAATTATTTTAATGTTAATTGACGCCAATAAGCCACTTGTTGAGCAATACAACAAACTTATTAAAAAGGTTAGTTCAAATGCAATTAAAATTTTATTAATAAACAAAATTGACGAAGTTAAATATGAAAAATTGTATCCGCAACTTGCCGAACTTAGCAAAATCGCAAAAGTTAACGAAATTTTGCCAATAAGTGCATTAAAGGGCAGAAATGCAGATGTTTTAATAGAAATGATAAAAAAATATTTGCCAACTTTTGATTATGAAATGCGATATTATCCAACAGACGAATACACCGACAAAACTGTGCGTGAAATGGTGGCGGAAATTGTTAGGGAAAAGGCGCTTTTATCGCTAGATGACGAAATTCCGCACGGAATTCAAGTTGTGGTTACAGATTTTAAAGAAAGTGAAAAATTAATTGACATTAGTGCCGATGTTTATTGCGAAAAAGAAAATCATAAAGCAATCATTTTAGGCAAATCGGGCGAAATGATTAAAAAAATATCTACAATGGCGCGCGTTAGCATTGAAAAATTTTTGCAAAAAAAGGTGAATTTAAAACTTTTTGTTAAAGTTAAAGCAAATTGGCGTAACGATATTAAAGCGATTGAAAATTTTGGATTAAAAGTTAGTGAATAATTAGTTTTGTTCCACATAAAATATTAAAAAGGAGTGAGTATGAAAAGAAATCATGAACTTGTTGAAAGTTATAGAAGATTATTTTATTTAACCGGTCAGCCTGTCTTTTTCATGGCTTATAGAACAATGGAAAAAACTTCCACTCCAATTTTATTGCCACCACTTGAAAAAGAACAAGAAGATAATTTAACTTTATAAAACAAAAGAAAATGGAAATTAAAACAAAAGGAATTATAATAGATAAAAAGGACTATAAAGAAGCGGATAAACTCGCCAAGATTTTTTCATTAGAATTTGGCGTAATCAATGCAAAATTTGCCGGTGCGAAAAAGGAAAAGGCCAAATTTAAGGTGGTTAGCGAGCCGTTTACTTTGGCGGATTTTGTAATAAACAAGGGGCAGACCAACACCGTTACGCAGGCGGATATTATTGATAGTTTTGCTGGCATTTTAAATAACTACACAAAAACCATGTGCGGCTACATTGTGCTTGATATGGTGCGCACCATTTTGCCAATGGAAAAGAGCGAGCAAGATTTGTTTGTGCTTACGCTTAGTTCATTAAAAAATATTGAAACGAAAAACGAATTGGTGTCGCTAATTGACTACATATTAAAATTTTTGTCCTTTTCCGGCACCGAATTAATGTTTGCCGAAACGAACGATGTTGTTTATTTAGATACCAATTCGGGAAACCTCACAAATCAAAAAGATATTGGCTTTAATTTAATTGATAAAAAAGTTTACTTAACCATTTTAGATATCAATAATCAAGTTAAAAGAGAATATAACGAAAAGGAGTTAAAACAAGCCCTTCATTTGTTACATAACATAATTTACTTAAAATTTGATGCCGACATAAAATCCTTCCAATTTATTTAAAAATACCTATTGACAAACTGCCAGCCGTGTGTTAAAATGCTGCTAGGAGTAAAAATGAATAATTTTGAATTAAACAAAGAACAAATTATAGAACTAGCAAAATTAATTGTTGAACAAAAAAACAAAAAGGCAGGCAGAAATTGTTATACATTGATACCGCAAGTGCTTAACCTTGAGTTTTATCATCGACTTATTGTTATTTTAACCAGCACAGTTAACGGGAAAAAACTAAATTTTCAATGCACTTTAGATATTGAAAAAGGACCAGATTTTAGCCGCAACATATTCTTTAGGCCATCATTTCAAAATGGAGCAGCGGATAAAGAAAATATTGACGAATTGTTTATAGGCTTTATGTATTCAATTTTTGGTGATAAATATCTTGAAGCACTTGAACAAAATGATATTGAAGCAATAGCAAAAATTGATAATGCTTGCGAAAAGCGAAATAAACAAATATATGACGAATATTTAGCACAAAAGGCAGAAACAAATGCGGTTTACGCAAAAGATAAAAAGATATTATTATCAAAACAACAAAAGCACAAAGAAATTATTGAAAAGTTAAAATCACACACCGACAATGCCGGCGTTTAAAATTTTAAAAATCAACTTTAAATTAGTTGATTTTTTTTTGTGGTTTTATTATCCTTAAAATGTTAGTAAAAAAAGGAGTTTTATGAAAAAGAAATACGTTTACTTATTTAGCGAAGGTAACGCAAACATGCGTGAACTTTTAGGTGGTAAAGGCGCAAACCTTGCCGAAATGACAAATTTAGGCTTGCCAGTGCCACAAGGCTTTACAATTTCAACTGAAGCCTGCACAAAATATTATGAAGATGGCAGGCAAATTAACGATGAAATTCGCGCCGAAATCATGCAATACATAACAAAAATGGAAAAAATTACAGGCAAGAAGTTTGGCGATAAGCAAAACCCACTGCTTGTTTCTGTACGTTCTGGTGCAAGGGCAAGTATGCCGGGCATGATGGATACAATTTTGAACCTAGGCTTAAACGAAGAAGTGGTTGAAATTCTTTCTAAAAAGAGTGGCAATCCACGTTGGGCATGGGATTGTTACAGACGTTTCATTCAAATGTTTAGCGATGTCGTAATGGAAGTTGGCAAAAAGCATTTTGAAAAACTTATTGACCAAATGAAAGAGAAAAAGGGCGTTGTTTACGACGTTGAATTAACGGCAGACGACTTAAAGCAACTTGCAAACCAATTTAAAGCCGAATATAAAAAGCAAATTGGCAAACCTTTCCCAGACGACCCTAAAGAGCAGTTATTTGAAGCCATTAAGGCCGTTTTCCGTTCATGGGATAACCCACGTGCAAACGTTTATCGTATGGACCACGACATTCCTTATTCATGGGGCACGGCAGTCAATGTGCAAATGATGGCTTTCGGCAACATGGGGGATACTTCCGGCACGGGTGTTGCCTTCACGCGTAACCCTGCAACGGGCGAAAAGGGCTTGATGGGCGAATTTTTGATGAACGCACAAGGCGAAGATGTTGTTGCCGGCGTGCGCACCCCAATGCCTATTCAAAAAATGGCAGAAGTTATGCCAGAAGTTTACAAGCAATTCCAAGGCATATGTGACACTCTTGAAAAGCACTATAGAGATATGCAAGATATGGAATTTACAATCGAAAACAAACACCTTTACATGCTTCAAACTCGTAACGGCAAAAGAACCGCAGCCGCAGCAATTAGAATTGCGTGCGACCTTATAGACGAAAAAATGATAACCGAGCAAGAAGCCTTAATGCAAATTGACGCTAAAACTTTAGATATGCTTTTGCACCCAACCTTTGACCCTAACGCATTAAAACAAGCAGACAAACTCAATGTTGTTGGCAAGGGCATTGCCGCTAGCCCGGGCGCTGCTGCTGGCTCAATTGTCTTTACCGCCGAAGATGCAGTTAAAGAAGGCAAAGCAGGCAAAAAAGTTGTGCTTGTCCGCCTTGAAACCAGCCCTGAAGATATTGAAGGCATGAAATATGCGCAAGGCATTTTAACCGTTCGTGGTGGCCAAACATCTCACGCTGCCGTTGTTGCGCGTGGCATGGGCACTTGCTGTGTTTCTGGTTGTGGCGACATTAAAATGGATGAAGAACACAAGCGTTTCACTCTTGCTGGCAAAGTTTATAAAGAGGGCGACGGCATTTCTTTGGACGGCTCAACTGGTAAAATTTATAACACCGTAATTAAAACTATCCCTGCCGACCCAAATAGTGGATATTTCGGCAGAATTATGAAATTGGCAGATAAATATCGTGCGCTTGGCGTAAGAACAAATGCCGATACTCCAGCCGATGCACGCCGTGCAGTTGAACTTGGCGCAGAAGGTATTGGCTTAACAAGAACAGAGCATATGTTCTTTGATCCAGATAGAATTGGTGCTTTCCGTGAAATGATTTGTGCCGATACAGTTGAAGAAAGGGAAGCTGCTCTTGCAAAAATTGAGCCTATGCAACAAAAGGACTTTGAAGGCTTGATGGAAGCCCTTAAAGGCAAGCCAGTTACAATTCGTTTCTTGGACCCACCTCTTCACGAATTTGTGCCAACCGCAGAAGAAGATATTAAAGCCCTTGCAAAAACACAGGGCAAAACTGTTGCTCAAATTAAGCAATTAATTAGCGATTTGCACGAATTTAACCCAATGATGGGACACAGGGGTTGCCGCTTAACTGTAACCTACCCAGAAATTGCAGTTATGCAAACAAGAGCGGTTATCAAAGCAGCAATCAATGTTCAAAAGAAACATAAAGATTGGAAAGTTGTGCCTGAAATTATGATTCCGCTTGTTGGCGAAATTAAAGAATTAAAATTTGTTAAAGATGTTGTGGTTAAAACTGCCGACGAAGTTATTAAAAAGGCAAAAGCCACTCTTAAATATGAAGTTGGCACAATGATTGAAATTCCACGTGCAGCTTTAACGGCAGATGAAATTGCAAAAGAAGCAGACTTCTTCTGCTTTGGCACTAACGACTTAACTCAAATGACCTTTGGATTCAGCCGTGACGATGCTGGCAAATTCTTGCCTTCATACTATGCAAACAAAATTTATGAAAGTGACCCATTTGCAAGGTTGGATACAACCGGCGTTGGCAAACTTATGGATATGGCAATTCGTTTAGGTAAATCTACCAACAAAAAACTTCACGCTGGCATTTGCGGTGAGCATGGTGGCGACCCTTCAAGCATAGAATTCTGCCACAATATTGGCTTAAATTATGTAAGTTGTAGCCCATTCCGCGTGCCAATTGCCCGCTTAGCCGCTGCACAAGCCAACATTAAAAACCCTAGAAAATAACCAAATTAATGTGTTTTTAGCAAAAAGAGCGGTTTTGCTCTTTTTGTTTTTTTAATTTTTTTGTAGGAATTTTAAAATTTGCATTGTATTAGGTTATTGAATAAGATTTTGTAAGAGTTGGAGTTTTACAAATGAGTAGTGTTCCTAGCGAATTTATAGATTTAGTCCGCTCAAAGACAGATATTGTGGATGTTGCTAGCAGATATATGACACTGAACCGCCGTGGCGGTAGTTTTTGGGCGTGCTGCCCATTCCATAATGAGCGAACACCATCTTTTTCAATTAAGCCAGACGGCCAATTTTATAAATGTTTTGGTTGTGGAGAGAGCGGCAATGTTATAACTCTTGTTATGAAACTGGAGAATGTGGACTTTATGACCGCACTTGAAATGCTTGCTAAAAACGCTGGGCTAGAAATGCCAACAAGCGAAGAAGGCGAAGAGATGCGCCGCAAAAAACGTGAGCGCGATAGAATGTATCAAATTATAAAACTCACAACCGAATTTTATTACAACAATTTACAAAACAATAAAAACACTCCGCAAGCAAAATATTTGCAAAGCCGTGGCATAAATGACGAAATGATAAAAAAGTTTCAAATTGGCGCCTCGCTAAATTTTGACGACTTGCCAAAATATCTTTTAAAAAATGGTTTTAAGGCGGAAGAACTAATTGCTGCCGGCGTGGTTGGCAGGGGGGAATATGGCCTTTACGATTTCTATGGCGGAAGATTAATTTTCCCAATTTGCAATGGCTTTGGAGATGTGGTTGCCTTTTCGGGCAGAAGCGTGGAAGCCGCTCCCGAGCACACAAAATATAAAAACACTGCGCAAACTTTAATTTTTAATAAAAGCGAAATTTTGTTTGGATTTAACTTTTTAAGAGAACTAAAAAAGCAGCATATGTTAGACACCGTTATAATTGTGGAAGGGCATATTGACGTTATAATGTGCCACCAAGCGGGTATTACAAATACAATAGGTTGTATGGGTACGGCGTTAACTACCTTACATGCACGCAAAATTAAACAACTTGCAGACGATGTCATTTTGTGTTTAGATGGCGACAATGCGGGCAACAATGCAACCTATAAAGCGATAGACACATTAAAAGAAGTTGGCTTAAATGTGCGCGTTGTAAGACTTGAAGGAGCGAAGGACCCTGACGAATATATTAAGAAATTTGGTAAAGAAAAATTTGTGCAATATCTAGACACGGCAACCGATTGTGTGGACTTTGTTTTAAAGGATAGCGCAAAAAAATACAACTTAAATTCTAATGCTGATAAGAATAATTACATTCAAGAAGCACTGAAATACATATCCAAATTTTCAACCCCTGCCGAGCAAGAAATTTATTTGGAGTTGGTGCAAAAACTTGTTAAAATTCCAATTGACGCACTAAGAAAGAGCATGACAAAAACGGATAGGCCAACAGAAAAAGTTGAAGAGCCGGTTTTAACCGACACTGAAAAAAACAAATATATAACCGAAAGCAAAATTATAATATTGGCGGCAATGTTATATAAAAAAATAAAAAATGTTGATGAAATTTCAGGAGTTTTCAACTCGAACGACGAATTAAGTGAATTGTACAAGTTTTTAATGGAAAAAATAACCAATAATAAAGATTATAATGTATCCACACTGTTTGATAATTTTAAGATTGAGCCAAATAGCCCAATTGATAGAGTAATAAATTATAATTTCCCGGCAGACGAAATGCTTAACTCAATTATTAAAGATGCTATAAAGAGATTAAAAATTTATGAACTAGAAAATGAAAAGACAATAGTTACAAATCAAATGCTTTCCGCATCAACTGACGAAGAGAGATATAATTGCCTAAACAAAATTAAAGAACTTACAGATAAAATTATTAAGGAGAAAATGTGATAAAAATTGATACAACCGACACCCTTTATAAGTTTTTAAAATCGGTGGGCAGCGAGGATATTGAAAAGGATTATTTAGAACTTGCATCCAACGGCCGGCACTCGATAAAAGACATTCGCTTATATCTTAAAAGCAAGTTCGATTTAAGCCAGATTAACGACATTGAAGAGGCCGAACTTGAAAAGATTTTAGATTATTACACCGATATTAAGAAAATAAAACGCATTAGCAAAAAAGAGTTGAAAAAATTGATTGAAATGTATTTAGACACTAATGACGACAACATTAAAGAAATTATAATAAACTCCAAATTAAAAGATGTGTTGTATATGTGTTTGAATTATTACACACTACATAAAAATGTTGATATCGCAGATTTGGTGCAAGTGGCAAACATTGGCATTATAAACGCACTTAATCACTACAAAAAAAATGGCAAATTAGATTTTGATGACTGCATTTTATATTGGACAAGGCTTGAAATAATTAAAGAATTTGAGGAGAAAAATAATGGATAATTTAAATGAAATTAAAGAAAAGATTTTAAAGCAATTAAAAGATAATCACCAAAAGAGCATCACCGAAGATAGTTTGGTTGGCAAAATTAATAGTAAATTTGGCGAAATTGATTTAAGCGAAATGGAAGAAATTAAAAAATATCTTATTCAAAACGGCATAACAATAACGGACAATATGCCCGAATTAAATTATGACGATAAAGAATTTGAAGATATTTTAAGCGAAGTAAATAAAAACGACCCCGTTAAAGCCTATTTAAAAGAAATTGGCAACATTCCGCTTTTAACCGCAGAAGAAGAGTGTGAATTAAGCCGCCAAATTATTGAAGAAAATAGCGAGGTTGCGCGCAACAAGTTGTGTGAAGCCAATTTGCGTTTGGTGGTTAGCCTTGCAAAGCGTTATCAAAATAAACTCCCATTTTTGGATTTAATTCAAGAGGGCAATTTGGGTTTAATTAAAGCCGTTGAAAAATTTGATTATAGAAAAGGTTTTAAATTTTCAACCTATGGCACATGGTGGATTAGACAGAGCATAACCCGTGCAATATCCGACCAAGCAAGATTGATGCGTTTGCCTGTTCACATGGTGGAAACAATTTTAAAACAGAATAAAGCCGTGCGTGATTTGTTGCAAGAGTTAGGGCGCGACCCAACGGTTGAAGAAATTGCCGAACGCCTTGGCACAACGGTTAGCAAGGTGGTTGAAGTGCAACGCATTTCGCAAGACCCTATTTCGCTTGAAAGCAAAATGGGGCATGAAGAAGATAGCAAAATTGGGGATTTAATTCCGGACGAAAACGCGCTTTCTCCACAAGAATTTGCGCAACAAAATATGTTAAAACGCCAATTGATGAGCGTTCTTGAAACACTAACACCAAGAGAACAAAAAGTTATTCGCTTGCGCTATGGGTTGGACGATTCACATCCACGCACACTTGAAGAAGTGGGCAGAGAATTTTCTGTAACGCGTGAGCGTATCCGTCAAATTGAAGCAAAAGCATTAAGGAAGTTAAGGCATCCAAGCAAACTAAAAAAATTGCGTGATGAAATTGGCGAAGAAGAACCAAATAAGAGATAAAAGGTAAAGGTAAAAATGAAAACAATTTTAGAAATTCAAAATTTAGATATGCAAATTAGAAGGCTTAATAGAGAAGTTGATAAATGCCCAGCAAGCATTGATTTTAAAAAGTATAAGCAAATTTTGGTTGAGGGCAGAAATAGATTTGAGCAACTTGAAGCCCAGGCCAACGAAATTATTAACAATTACAATCAAGCATCAAATCACTACAACAAATATAAGGGCAATAGCGAAATTATGCGCAAGCGCAACACAAAAGATATGGACCTTGACAATGTTGCAAATTTAATAACCGACACTAACGAATTGCTGGGTGATTTAACCGAAGAAAATAGGCGTGTTGAGGACCTTGTTAGGAAGTCGTCAGAGATTGTTAGAAAAAGTGAAGAATTAAGCAGCAAGTTGGCGGAAGCAAAAAGGCGTTCGGGCGCAATAAAAGCAAAAATTGAAGAAAAAAAGCAAGAAGTTGCACCAAAAATTGCCGAAATTGAGAAAAAAATTAAGGCATTAGAGCCAAAAGTTGTGGATAAAGAAAAATATGAGAAATATAAAGAAATGAAACAAAAAGGTATTTTCCCGGTTTTTGTTAATTTGGAAGATAACTTTTGTGGCGGTTGCAAAGTTGAACTTAATTTGAACTTTATTGAAAAGTTAAAAACAAAAAAGATGTTGCCTTGTGAACATTGTGGCAGAATTATTATGTTAGAGAAGTAGTAAATAAAAACTATCCTTCATATATATAAAATATGAAGGGTGGAAGTAAATGGTCCACTGTGGTGGACTATTTTTTAATTTTAAGCGCAATAATTGGTGTTGGCTTTGCATCCGGCAAAGAAATTTGGGTTTTCTTTTTCGATTTCAGCGGCGGCTCATTTTTAGGCTTAATTTCGTTTGCACTTTTATATCTTTATTTGTTTTTTATTATCGATTATATTAAAAGAAAATTGGCGCTAAATAGTTACAACGAGTTCAACACAATGTTGTTTGGCAAACTTTGTAAATTATCCAATTTTGTTATGTTAATTAATTTCATAATCACAAGCGCGGGCATGCTTGCGGGGGCGGATTATTTGTTTGAAACATTTTTTAACATTGGCCACAAAATTCCTTCAACCGTGTTAAGCCTTGTGATTATTTTTCTGCTTTTAGGTGGCATTGAAAAAATAAAAATCGTTTCAAATTTAATTATTCCAATTATGCTTGCAACAATTGTAATTAATTCGCTTGTAAACATAACTCCGCAAAACATACACTTAACAATAACCGCAAAAAATGGCTTTATGGCGGTGTTCTATGGCTTGCTTTTTGGCGTTAATAATTTTGTTGCCGCTCTTCCTGTGTTTTTTCAAACAAAACTTAACAAAAAATCTAAAGTTTTTGTTATATTAATAATTTGTTTAATAATTTTATTAAACATTTTAGTTTTAGCATCAAATAAATTTTCAACCGATATGCCAATGTTTGAGTTAAGCAAAAATGTTGCACCATCATTTTATTACATTTATTTTGGCACGTTAATTCTTGCACTTTTTTCAACGCTTATGATATGTTCACACAACACGCAAGAAATTTTGTTTAAGGGCAAGCGTTCGCCGTTCTCGGCAATTGTGGTTGTGTTAATAAATTTAATAATTTCGCAACTTGGCTATGCGTTTATTGTGCAATATTTGTATGTTGTATCCGGCATAATAAGTGCGGTATATATTGTGATAATGGTAATTTTAATAACAATAAAATTAATAACTTTTAAACACAAAAATCATTAAAAAACTTTTTTATAAAATTTCAAATTTTCATTAACTTTTTTAACATAATTTTTTGTTTCGCTATAAGGGATATCGATTAAACTTATGCCGTCAAGTGAAAAATTTTTATCATTAAGCCAAACTCTAACGCGCGTTTCTCCTGCGTTGTATGATGCAAGGGCAGTGTCTAAATTGTTAAATTTTTTAATTAAATAATTAAGATACATGCAACCAAATTTTATGTTTGTTTCTTCGTCGAACAAATTGATGTTTTCGTTTTCCAAATTGTAATAATCAACTAGATAGTTTGCCGTGCTTTCTTTAATTTGCATAAGGCCAATTGCGTTTTGTGAAGATATTGCATTTTTATTAAACCCGCTTTCAACATTAATAACACTTGCAATTAGTTCGCTTGGCAAATTAAATTTTTGTGCGTTTTCAATAATTATGCTTTCATATTTCACGGGATGCGCTAGGCTAACAAAAGTTTTATAGCCGGCAAACGAGAGCGTAAAAGCAAACGCAATTAAAAGTAAGTAAGCCCAATTTTTCATATAACTATTATAGTCAACATGTGGCGGTTTTATAATTGAAGCATATTTTAAAAACCATCATAGTCTTTTGCTAGATTAATGATTTTTTCGCCATATTTTTCTTTTAATTTGTCTATTGCCGAACACAAATTTTCGTTTTTAACATTTAAAAATAAATTCATTTGTTCTTTATCTTGTTTTGTTATTAAATTTGTGGTTGAAATTCTAAG
This sequence comes from uncultured Clostridia bacterium, assembly GCA_947630405.1. Lineage (GTDB taxonomy): Bacteria > Bacillota > Clostridia > Christensenellales > UBA1242 > Onthoplasma. The sequence continues at coordinate 1,740 of CANRHL010000005.1, read as the reverse complement.
TGCGCGCACGGGCGCAAATTTTTCGCCGGCAAGCAAAATAAAAAGTTTAAACGCCAAATCAAAAATTTCTTGCTCGCTGCTGAAATAATAATTCACACTTGTTTGGCAGGATTGATAACTAAAATCTGCATATTTAATTGAAAGATGCACCGTTTTTGCCGCAAAACAGTGTGCGCGAAGCCGGTGTGAAACTTTAACCGCCAAATCAATTAAAAAATTTTTAATTTCGTCAAGTGTGGTCATATCGCGCACCGCAGTTGCACCATTGCCAACACTTTTTGTATCCTCATCGCGCGGAACAATAAGTTTATCATCGTCAATACCGCAAACCGCGTTGTGCAACTCAACCCCCACAATGCCAAAATGATGCTTTAAAAGGGCGGGGTCAAGCAGATATAAATCGTAAAGAGTGTTAACATTCATCATGTGCAGTTTTTTTGCCGTGTGCCTGCCAATCATAATCATATCTTCAATTTTTAGTTTTTTAATTGTGTCTATATAATTGTTTTCATTAATTTCGGTTAGTCCAAGCGGCTTTTTCATATCACTGCCAAGTTTTGCAAGCGTTTTTCCCCACGAAATGCCAACCGAAACGGTAAGCCCTAGTTCTTTTAACACTTCGTCTTGTATGCGTTTTGCAAGGGCGGCGGGTGTAGAGCCAAACAACTTTAAACTATCGGTAACGTCAAGCCAACACTCGTCAATGCCAAAAGGCTCAATAAGGTCGGTGTATCGGTAATAAATTTCGTGAGCCTTCGCACTATATTCTTGATATTTTTCAAATTTCGGAGCAACGGTTATTAGGCTAGGGCATTTTTGCTTGGCCTCCCATATCGCTTCACCCGTTTTAACGCCAAATGCCTTGGCTAAATAATTTTTTGCCAAAATTATCCCCGTTCGCTTGTTCGGGTCGCCAGCCACCGCCACGGCATAGTTCTTTAAACTTGGATTAAGCAAACACTCAACAGATGCGTAAAAATTGTTCATATCAATATGGAAAATAACTCTCTTTTTGCCCATTTTTGCCCTCCATTTGCCACAATTTTAGCACATATGTTCGATATTGTCAACAGTTTTCGAACATTTGTTCGATATTTTTTAAATGCCAATTTTCAACCATTTCTATTGTTTTTATCAAACTTTTATGTTATAATAAAAATATGAGATTTATAAATGCAAAATTTGTTAAGAGTGCCAGCAAAAAGGCGGAATTTATTGTGGACGAGTTGCCACAAGTTTCTATTGTTGGGCGCAGCAATGTGGGCAAATCTAGTTTAATAAACATGCTAACCAACATAAAAAATTTGGCAAAAACAAGTTCAACTCCGGGCAGAACGCGTTTGGTTAATTATTTCAATATCAATGAGCAGTTTTATTTGGTGGATTTACCGGGCTATGGTTTCAACAAAGCAAGCAAAAACACGGCAAGCGCGTGGGACAATATTATGAACGACTATTTTGTTGGCAACGAAAAGTTAAAACTCGTTTTGGTGTTGTTAGATTGCCGCCACGAGCCAAGCGAACTAGATAAGCAGATGGCAGATTATTTAATGACTAATGAAATTCCTTTTATTATTGTGCTAACAAAAACTGATAAAATAAGCCGCAGCGAACTGAATATAAATAAGGCAAAAATTGCAAAGATTTTGCGCTTTAACCCCGATTTAATTGTCGCTTCAAGCGCACTAAAAAAGCAGGGCAGTGAAAGTTTGGGCACAATAATTGAAGAATATATAAATA
>CANRHL010000004.1 GCA_947630405.1 uncultured Clostridia bacterium | reverse complement strand
TTATTATTAGTGCGCCGGGTAAGGGCTGCCCCACTTTTGTTATGGGCGTTAACGAGCAGAATTACGAAAGCAGCATGAAAGTTGTTTCTAACGCAAGCTGCACAACAAACTGCCTTGCTCCACTTGTTAAAGTTATTGACGATGTTTATGGCGTGGAAGAAGGGCTTATGAGCACCATTCACTCCACCACCGCAACGCAACTTACTGTTGACGGCATTTCTAAAAAGGATTGGCGCGGTGGAAGGGCTGCAAGTGCAAACATTATTCCAAGTTCAACCGGTGCAGCAAAGGCCGTTGGCGAAGTTTTGCCACATTTAAACGGCAAGTTGACAGGCATGAGTTTTAGAGTGCCAACCATTAACGTTAGCGTGGTGGATTTCACTGTTAAACTTAAAAAGCCAACAACATATGAGCATATTTGCAAAACAATGAAAAAGTATGCAACAAGCGTTATGCCAGATGTGCTTGGCTACACGGACGAACCGGTCGTTTCAAGCGACTTTATTGGCGATAAACACACCTGCATATTTGACGAAAAAGCCGGCATCATGATTAGCCCAACCTTCGTTAAACTTGTGGCTTGGTACGATAACGAATGGGGTTATAGCAACAAATGCCTTGACCTTGCCAAAGTTATGTATCAAAAAGACAACAATTTAAAAAAATAAAAACTAGCATTCGCTAGTTTTTTTAACTATAATTTTTTAATAAGCCGGTGTAAATTATGCGTTTATCGGTGAGTTTTAAAAAGTCAATCGGTTTAATTATTTTTGGCAGTTCTTTTGAGTTTTGTATATTTTGTTCGGTTAAACACTTTTTAACAAATTGCGAGCAATAAAATCTTTTTTGCGGCGCAACATTTATGCCAATCATGCCCAAGAACAATCCCCAATAATTATAATGAAAACTTTTTCTGTTGTCCACCATATCTTCAATAAAATTTTTAACGGCGTTATATTCGTTCTCGCTCACCTTAACTTCCAAAACAACAGCCATGGTTTTATTAAATCGCTTAAATGTGCCAATGTCCTTGCCTTCTTCAACAAAGCCGCCAATAAAAGGATTATATGGGTTTACCCTGCCATACGAATACATTTTTTCAAGTGTTGGCGTTAATGAAATTGATGCGTGATTGTACTGCGCCCGGGTAAAAAATTTAAGCACTTTGGAAAGCACCGTGCCGGTTTGGCTTAAAACTATGTACAAACTCTTCTCTTCCATTATTTATATTATAACATGAAAATTTTAAAATTTAAAGCAAATTTGATTAAAACAAGTTATTTTATTAAAATCTATATAAAAATTTGCTAAAGCCATGAAATTTTAAAGCAATGTCTTTCAAAACAAATTTTTTTATTAATTTTTAACTAGAAAATTGATATAAACCAACAAATTTGATAAAATTATAATATGAAAAATGTCGATTTTATAATCCATCCTTTTGCACCGATTTATAATAAAGATAGCAAAGTTTTGCTGCTTGGCAGTTTTCCGTCGCCAAAATCGCGGGAAGTTGGCTTTTATTTTAGCCACCCGCAAAACCGCTTTTTTAAGGTGATTGCCGATTTGTTTAACGAAACTCCACCCTCAACCATTGAAGAAAAAACAAAATTTTTGTTGCAACACAAAATCGCATTGTGGGATGTTATTGAAAGTTGCGAAATTGTGGGTGCAAGCGATAGCAGCATTAAAAATGTGAAAGTCAACGATATTAATTCATTATTAAAACAAACAAATATAACGGCCGTGTTTTGTTTGGGCAACACTGCCACAAAATTATATAAAAAATATGTTGGAGAAAACTGCTTTACTCTGCCCAGCACCAGCCCGGCAAATTGTGCCGTATCTTTTACCGAATTAAAAGAAAAATTCAAACAAATCCTGCCCTTTTTAAAGTAAAAATGTAAAATGGTGGGAATAAAACAAAAAAATTTATCATTAAGAATAAAATAACTATTTTAAATAAATTGAACAAAATTTAAAAAATCACTTGTCAAAAGTGAAATTTTATGTTATATTATAAAAGCAAAATGGAGGGCTGGTAGAGTGGTCTAATACAGCAGTCTTGAAAACTGCCAGATTTCCAGCAATATTATCTTGGCTTTTAATTTTAAAATGTTTTGTAAAAGCCCTATAAATAAAGGCATTTGGAGATTTTAAAATTTTAAAAATGTCTACCAAAAAATGATGAAATTTGCTCAATGTCTACCAAAATGTCTACCAAAACATAATTTTCTTAATAAAATGTCTACCGTGGAGAGTTGGCTGAGTGGTCTATAGCGGCGGTCTTGAAAACCGTTGAAGTTAACAGCTTCCGGGGGTTCGAATCCCTCACTCTCCGCCATATAAAAAATACACCTGTTTGGGTGTATTTTTTTATTAAATTTAGCCGCGAATGGTTTCAATTGGTTTCTTTTTCGATAGCCTTATAATTGGAATAATTGATGCGATAAACGCAACGCCAATGCTTAGTGCGGTTATAATTAAGAATTGCCTTATGGAATATATTGCTAGTGGTATGCTAATGTTCATAATGTTCTTTAAGAACATATTTAAGAAAATTGTGCCAATGCCCGTTATAATGTTGCTTAGAACAACATTTATAATGGCGATTATAACGCTCTCTGCAAGGAACATATTAAGCACATCCGAACCGCTTGTTCCAAGCGCACGTAAAATGCCAATTTGCACGTGTCGGTTTGCTATGCTGGTTGAAATGTAGTTTGCCATCATTGCAATTGCAAACACGGCGAAAATTCCGCTTGCAATTAAGAACAAAAGGCTCATTTCGTTTAAGAAATCTTTGTTAACGCTAATAATTTTCAAAACGTTGTTTGAACTTTCAAACTTAAGGCCTTCTTTAACCGAAATCAATTTAACAATTTTGTTAATTTTTGAAGAAGTTTTTGTTGAAGGTGCAATTGCAGAATTGTAAGGGCCTTGCTTAACGTTAATGCCAAGATTGCTCATTCCATTTTCGGTTAAAGCCAAAAGTTTTTTAGCACTAATGCTCTTGCCCAACCCCGAATAGAATCCGGCAACAACATAATTTTTGTTTTTAAGTTCCACTTCTTGATATTTGCCCGAGCCATCGCTTGCATATCTTGTTGCATCGCGCTTTGTAACTATTGTTTTCAACTGATAAGTTTTTGTGGTGGCATTCGTAATAATGCTGCCCAAATTTTCAATAATTGTATCAACTGCAGCAAATTTTTCTTCAACAGAGGTTTGTGTTGTTATCAATTTTTCAAGATTAACTTCAATTGAAGAAATTGCATCGTCGTATCTACCATTTTCATCGTTTTTTGCGATGGTTCTTGCCCGTGTAATAAGGTCGGAATAAGCATCTTCAAAGGACTGAACGTTAATTAAAATTTCATTATCGCCCAAAGATGTTTTGTCCCCATCAATAAACTTAATTTGAGCGCCTGAATCTTCGTCTTTTAAATCGTTATAATTTAAGAAAAGTTGTGCATCGTTTGAAATAATATCAAAATCGAACTCAAAACTTGTGTTTTTATATTGATAAAGATCCTCTTTTTCTTTAAATTTGTTTTTAACAAAGCCGTCTTTTACAAAGCCAAACATTTGATAACTATTAGATATATAGTTGTTATATTCATAAATAAGTGATGTTGAGGCGTTTGTTGGGTCGTTCAAAACGGCGTTATATTTTGCATCAATGCCGCCCGCATCAATAATGCCAACAATTTTATATGGTGTTTTATCAAGCGTTAAAATTAATGGCTCTGTTTTAATTAAATCTTCCGGCTTAAGTTCTTTATAATTTGACGAATTAACCACGAAATCGTTATAACTATATCCATAGTTAATCAAGCACATTGCATAGAAGTTTGTTATTGCAATTTCATCATATGCTTCGGGCAGTTTGCCATAGGCTAGTTTTAGGCCAAAGCCGTTAAGCTCGGCTTCGTCTTTCATTTCAATAACGCCCGGCATATAACTTGTTGCATAATATTTGTTGCCCATAAACGAAACGCTTTTAGCTTCGTCTGGCCTAGTTGGCGAAAGCACATACGTGCCTTTAAAATTAAGCCCTGTTTTGCCGCTAAGCTCGTCAACCAAAGCCTCGCTCATGGTCATATTATATTCGTTGCCGGTGGATTCCTTCACCGAACTTGTTAAAACGACATTTGGCACGTTTGAATTTTTCAAAGTGTTGGCGGTAAGGCGCGCTTCGTCATAAATGGTCATAGAATCAAAAAGCCCAAAAATTGAAAACGCAATTGCGCAAAGAATAATGGTTATAACAAGCCTAATTGGTTTGGTTTTTAGGTTATTAAGGCCTAGGCGCAAATTGTTTTTAAAGCCAAGCCTACCACGGATAAATTTTGTATCTTCCGCACTGTAACTTTTCTTATCAAAACTAGGCTCAGTTTCAATATAAAATTGGTCGCCATCCACAATTTTAACATCTTTGGCATCCTCAATTGCCGTTTGAAGTTGTTTTAAATCCTTTTCATTAAGTTTGGCGCCGCGCTTAATTGTGATGCGGTTGCCCTGCTCAATTATATTAACATTTTTAGATTTTTCGTTGCGGTTAAGTATGTAGTCCTTAACAATTTCGCCATCTTGCATATCAATAATTCGGTCAGCATAGGCCTTTGCCAAATCCATATTGTGTGAAACAATAATAACAAGTTTTTCTTGCGAAAGCCTTTTTAAAATATTCATAACTTGAATGCCAGACTTTGTATCAAGTGCGCCAGTTGGTTCGTCGGTTAAAATTATGTTTGGATTTTTAATAATTGCACGCGCAATTGCCACCTTTTGCCTTTGTCCGCCCGAAAGTTCAGAAGGATGTCGGTCGTTAAGCCCTTCAAGGTCAACCGTTTTAAGCAGTTCGTTAATCTTTTCGGTATCTGCTTTCTGCCCCTGAAGTTCCATTGCAAGCGCAACGTTCTTTTCAACCGTCATTTCGTCCAAAAGGTTATATTCTTGGAACACAAAACCAATAAAGGTGTTGCGGTAATCATCAAAATCTTTTTGTTTAAATTCGTCAAAACTCTTGCCCTTAATTATAAGTTTGCCTGAATCGAACGAATCTAGCCCGCCAATAACGTTTAAAAGCGTTGTTTTGCCCGAGCCGGATTTACCCGTGATAAAAACCATGCCCTTTTCTTCAAAATACAAATTCACTTTGTTAAGCGCATAAACATCTTCGCTTTTTGTTTTGTAAACCTTTGTAATATCTTGCAGTTCTAACATACTTCTCCTATTTTCTTTTGTAATTATTATTCTCTCTTTATAAAAATTTATGTTTAAAATATATTTGCAATGTTTATAAAATAATTATGGCAATTTCAATGTTTTTAGTCAACCAAAATGCAATAAAAGTTAGTTCACTTATTAGAAAAAATTTAAAATTGCACGTTGTAAATCATTATATTTTAAGCATAAATGAGAAAAAGCATTGAAACGCTTATTTTTCAATATTTTAATTTTTTATTCAGTATAATCCTGTGGCTGACATTGTTCTTGCTCCTATTCTGTTGGCTCAAATTTTGCAGCCCATTTTTGATCATTTGCCGTCCAGCCTGCTGCCGTTTTGATGTAAGATATTATACCCGTTGTTGTTTCCACACCAATTTCTTCACTGGTTTTAGGATTTGTGTGTGAACAACTTTCCATGGTCAAATTTTTATCCCCCTGGCCATAATATCCACCCATTTTTACATTCTTTTTATTTTTAGCATATGCATCCACAACAAAGTCAGAAATATGGCAATTAGACATAATAGTATTGCTTCGGCAGTGGCCAATAAATGCACCAACGTTCATAGTTGTGGACTTTTCCTCTTGTCCTTCTTCATGTGCTCCAACATGAATTTCAACGTTTTCAAGGTCGCAATTAGAATAGGTCACACCTTCCCCTTTATTGCCTATTTCGCCAGCTATCCCGCCAACACGCAAAGTGTCTGCGACCACAAGTGTGGCATCAGCACTATGTGCGTTTATTACGGTTAACTTAACATTTTTAGCATCAAGATTGTCTCTAATTCCAGCATTATTTCCATCCCCCGTGCTATCGCTGCCCACCATTATTCCGCAAAAGGCTTTATCTGCCGCATTAATCTTAATATTTCCATTCTCCACTTTAATATTTTCAAATTTCGAAATGTTCGTGCTAACCACAGTGCCAATATCTACGCTCGCAACTTCGTCAACATCGGCCGCCACCATACCAAAGAATGTTTGTTTAGGCGTTGCGGTTGGATTATCAATAAGCAAGTTTTCATAAATTTGATAACAATCCACATCAACATCAAAATCAACAAAATTTACATCATGGATATGTGAATCTGTAACGAAACCGAAGAATCCAATCATTGTGTCCCCTGCGCTTAGTGATGATAAGTTTGGAAGGCTATCTTCTGTTATTTTAAAATTTTTAATTGTGTGGCCATTACCATTAAACTCACTACAAAAACTTTTTCCTGTATCGTTTGGATAATAGGCGGCAGGGATATACCAAAGCCCTTTTTCTTCCCCTTCGGCAAAATCTATATCGTTCATAAGATTATAAATTGTGTTAAGCCTATATTCATACGAGTGTTCTTCAATATCCACTCTCATTTGTGCCAAATCACTAGCGGAATAAAGATTAGCCACTCTTTTTGTTAACATAATACTAAATATTGCGCTTGTTTTATAGTTTTTAATTATGTTTTCATCGTCTCCAACATACTCAACTAGTGCATAGATAGGTTTATTAATATCAGAAATTAGTCCATCACACTCATATTCTGGATTAATGCTGCCATCTGCATTTAGTGCGTTGTACAACGATATTTCATAATTACCAGCATCTTCACTTGTAACACAAATATAATATTTGTTATCGTCAAACTCAAATGTGAATGTGCCATCATTATTATTTTTAAATACTTTTGTAGTGTCAAGGTCTTCTTTATCACCTAATACATTTTGAAATTGTTTAGAGCCAAAAGAAACATTTAACCATCCCTTATTAATTGTTAAAGTTGCTTCTTTGTTCTCTATTGGATTATAATGTTTTGTGTCTCCTGAAAATTTTGCAACAACTTTATATTCTCCAACATCTATTGGCTCGCCTGATAATTTAGTTCCCTCTTGATAATATTCGTAACTCACCGTTACACCTTCAGGCAAATTTCCCGCTATTGCTAGAGATTGTGCCGAACCATTGTATAACACCGTTTTACTTTCAAAAGTGATTCCGCTAATGTCGTAATCTAACAAATTTCCGCAACCAACAAAAAGAATGGCACAAAAAGTGACAACTGTTGGTAATATAAGTGTTTTAAAAAGATTCTTCATTTTTATCCTTTTATATTAAACACAGGTTTACAATTTTTAAACCTGTGTTAGTGGCGGCGTTTCGCTGGTTTCCCTTACAATAATAAGGCTTTCATCCCAATGAGTTGTCCAATCAAATTTGCTTGGGCAAATACACATTAGATTTTGATAAGAAGGTTCGCCAAATGTTTCTGGATAGGTGTGCAATGTTCCATTTTCCATTTTAACCCATTTAATGCAATCATAATATTGATTAGTTATTTCAAAAGAATATTGTGTATCTATAAATCTATACACTTCATACGCCGGTTTAATCTGTTCATCTGTTGAAAGCAAGCCAAAGTGACCACCATCATCAGTGTTATCAATCAATCTATAATAAATTAGCGCCTTAATGCATGAAAGTTGAGTGCTTTTATAATATGCGTAAGCAACACCCGCTGCCTGTTGTCTTTTTGCTGCATCTGTAAGTTGCTCCCCTTTTGGACAAGCAGAAATGCCACCTTCGGTAATATACACATCGCGAACTTTGCCATTGCAAAGTTTTGTTTCTTGTTCAAGATAAAGTTGCAAAACTTCAAGGTTGGTCCAAGTAATAGCGGCCGTATTTAATGAGCCATTTACATAATTTATGTCATTACTCCAAAAGTTTGGTATTCTTAAATTGAAGCCATAAGGATGTGCCGCTATTCCCCAGTTATAATTGCCTTCTCTCCTTGTTTTGCTAGAAATAATGTCTAATATGTCCTTTGACTGATAGGTCGCTGCCCACCCCTTATCATATTTCCAATAATTGGTGAACGAAATTAAGGCAACATCGCGTGAAAAAGCAGATTTCATAGATTGGTTGGCAATTCTTAATGTTCTTTCATATTCAACAGTGTAATCTTCAAGGTCGATTGGCTCATGTTTATCATCAACCATAGCATGCCAATCATTTGCAGCATCTATTTCGTTTTCAATAACAAAGGTTTCAACTGCGCCATATTGTGCAGTGGATGCATCATCTTCCTTACTATATCTTTTTGCAACAAATTCCATAAGCGCCGCCCAATATCCCGCGCCATATTCATTTGATGTGTTTATGGCAAGAAGTTTACTTTTAGACGTTCTTGCATCAGGATAAGTCATAAAGTATGGCTGAACTAATTGATTATCATTAAAAATTAAAAGCACAATTAAGGTAACTTTTACACCATCACGCGTGTAATGAGAAATTATTTCATCATAGTGCCTTAAACCATTAATACCGGCATAATCGCAAACTCTAAAATAATACTTTTTACCATTGTGAACATAGGCTTCAACTTCTTGCTGAACTCCGTCTGGCCCAACTATGTATCCTTTGCCATTTTCATCAAGATGCTCTTCATATTTAATTGGAGTTATTTGTTGAGTTATTTCATCGTAATTTTCAAGAGGCACAATCATGCCTGAAATAACAAAATTTAATTCAGTGTAAACACAATTTAGGTCAGCAACTTCTGACCGATACATATCGTCGCACATTATGCCTTTTTTGCCAACAACTTTAACAACTTCTTCGTGGTCGTTCTCTGGAGTTATTTCGGTTGGGTAAACCGGGCCTGCCAAAATTTCACCACCATCATCGATAACATAAAATTTACAATAAACTGTATCATATCCATCGGCGTCAAAGCGGTTTATCTCCACCTGTGCACCTTTACCACATTCGTAATCGGCAATAACATTTGGTGTGGCGTTTGTATTTTCGCAAATGCCAGTTTGATTTTCTCCATACAAATATTCGTAAGGTTTAAGGCTAACCACTTTTGCTTCATCGCCATAATAACCAATGCCATCTAGTGTGATGGTGGTTTTATCTAGCGAACAACTAACATTAAATTTATAGTCCGGGTCAACATATTCTTCAAGTGGCTCATCATAACCTGCGTTAATATCGAACTCAAACTCGGTTAAAGAACAACCCGCAAAAAGCGAGCAACCAATCACAACAAAAAACATAGCAAGACAGGTAAATAATTTCTTCATTGGTGTTATTATTCTCTCTTCATAAATTTTTATGTTTAAAGTGTATTTATATAGTATTTATGGAATGATTATGTCAGCATTTATTATTTAAAGTCAACTAAAATATAGCCCACCCCCTAAAAAAATTAAAAAGATGAACACTTTTGCGCCGTTTTGTTCATCTTTAAGCAAGATTTATCGAAAAATAAAAAGAAAAAGCATTGAAACACTAGTTTTCAACACTCTCTTTAAGGAATAGTTACAACATTTAAAATTTAGGCTTTAAACTTATGCTTTAGCTTGTTTGTTTGAGTTTTATTCAACAACGGGACCCTGTGGCTCAATCCAAGCAACATCGGTTCCTGTCCAAGAGCCTTCAGCATTTGAATATTGCACAATGCCTGTATCGCTGCCCTCTTTTGGATTTGTGTGTGAGCAATTTTCAAAAACCATATCAGGAGTGCCGTTTTCACTATTATCGCCATAATAGCCGTTCATTTTAGCATTTGCGATATGGCTATCCATAACAAAATTGGTGATTGTGCAGTTTACAAATCTACTTGCGCTGCGGTTATGTGCAACAAATGCGCCAACGAATGCTTGTTGTGATTGTTCGCCTTCAAGCGCACCATTGTGAAGTTCAATATTTTCAAGGTCGCAGCCCTGATAGGTTACGCCAGTGCCGTCTTTGCCGTTTTCACCAACAATTCCTGCAACTTTCATCGTTTCAGTTGAATATTTGTTAGAGATATTAAACACAACATTTTTAGCGTCAAGATTTGTTCTTACTCCCTTGTTTGCGTTATCTTTACCAATAAAGATGCCGCAATATGCTTTTTTAGTAACAACATTACATGTTCCGTTTTCAACCTTAATGTTTTCTAATTTTACTGAACGAACAGAATTACTATGTGTATCTGCATTTACATTATTATCTTCAATTCTGGCAACAACAATACCAACAAAAAGTGGTTCGTTTACATCAAGATCAACTTCGAAATCGCTAAAGTTTACATCGTGAATGTAGGCATCTTTTACAAATCCAAAGAAGCCGACCATTGTGTCGCCAAATCCAACGCCTGAACCTGCGGGTGGATTATCTTCAATGCTATCGTTAGTTAATTTGAAATTTTTAATTGTGTGGCCATTGCCATTAAACTCGCTATTAAAATGTAAGCCAGATGAAGTAGGATACCAAGATGCAGCTTCCCATAGGCCTTTTTCATTGCCAACAGATAGGTCAATATCATTTAAAAGATTATAAGTGGTGTTAAATCTTAAATCGTATGTTTCAGATTCTTTGGTTATATCTGTAACAAGTTTTTTAAGGTCATCAGCGGTGGAAATGTTTACCACTCTATTTGTGGCTTTAATTGTAACCAATCTAGTATCTTTATAGTTTGGATTTTCTTGATACGATGTTATTAAAGCATAAACAATGTCGCTGGTTTTAGAAATTCTGCCTTGAGATTCCTTTTGTTCGTCAACAGTTCCGTCCTCTTTTAATGCGGAATAGAATTGAATGTCATAATCTGATGCGTTATCATTTAAAAGACAGATAACATATTCAAATCCGTCATATTCAAAACTAAATGTTCCGTTATTGTTTGTGAAAGTTTTTGGAGTGTCAAGGTCAATGGCCTGTGAGCCATCGTATCTTTGTTTTGCACCCAAAACAACCGGAATTTCTGCCTGTTCGATTATTAAAGTTGCTTCTAAATTTTGGATTGCATTGTAGTTTTTTGTATCTCCAACAAATTTGGCAACAACTTTGTACTCGCCCGCATTGGTTGGCGCGCCGTCTAATTTTGTTCCGCCCTTATAATATTCGTAACTAACTGTTACGCCTTCGGGCAATGTTCCCCCTATTGCTAGGGATTGTGCTGTACCAGTGTATTCAACAATTTTGTCGTTAAAACTGATGTTGCTCATATCATAGTTTTTAAGTTCGCCGCAACCAACAAAAAGTATGGCTGAGAACGCAACAACAACTGGTAATATGAGCATTTTTAAAAATTTTTTCATTTTTCCTCCTTTTTTATTTTTTTATGAAACACAAACTTAACGCTTGTAATTTCTAAACTTGAGTAAATGGCGGCACTTCCTCGGTGTGCCTTACTTTTATAAGGTTTTCATCCCAATGGGTTGTCCAATCAAAATTGCTTGGGCAAATGCACATAAGATTATAAAACGAAGGTTCCAATGTGTTAGCCGGATAAGTGTGCAATGTGCCATCTTCCATTTTGCTCCATGTAATGTAATCATAATATTGATTAGCTATATCAAAAGAATATTGTGTATCTATAAATTTATAAACTTCATATGCCGGCTTCATTTGCAAATCAGATGACATCAAGCCAAAGCAACACCCCTCGATTGGAACATCAATTAACCTATAATAAATTAATGCTTTAATGCATGGTATTTGCGTACACTTATAGTAAACATAAGCTACGCCCGCCGCCTGTTGATTTTTTGCTAGGTCGGTTTGCGGTTTGGTTCCTGCACAGGTGGAAACGCCACCTTCGGTTATATAAACATCGCGCACTTTACCGTTGCAAAGTTTTGCTTCTTGTTCTAGGTAAAGTTGCAAAACTTCCAAATTTGTCCAAGTTATTGTGGGTGTGTTTAACGAGCCATTAAGGCCACAATTTATATCATTACTCCAAAAGTTTGGAATGGTTAAATTGCAGCCATAAGGGTGAGCTGCAATTCCCCAATTATAGTTGCCCTCTTTCCTCGTTTTGCTCGATATAATGTCAAGCATGTCTTTTGGAGAATATTGCCCGCTGCCTGCGTTGTATTTCCAAGCGTGCGTTAGCGAAATTAGCACAACATCGCGTGAATAAGCAGTTTTAACGGCTTGGTTTACAATTCTTAATGTCCTTTCATATTCAACCGTGTAATCTTCAGTGTCAATGGGTTCGTGCTTGCTTAAATCCACAATTACGTTCCAATCGGTGGAATAATCTATTTCGTTTTCAATAACAAAAGTTTCAACCGTGCCATATTGTGCAGTTGCGGCATATTCTTCCTTACTGTATCTATCCGCAACAAACGACATTAAAGCCGACCAATAGCCTGCACCATATTCGTTTGAAGTGTTAATAGCGCGATAATTGCTTGATGTGGCAGTTCTTGCCGCAGGATAAGAGATAAAGTATGGCTGAATAGATTGATCGTTGCAATGGGTTAATAGCACAATAAGCGTAACCTTTACACCGGAGCGCGTAAATTCAGAAATTCTTGCGTCATACTGACTTATTCCGGCATATCCCATATAGTCGCTTGTCCTAAAATAATATTTTTTGCCGTTATGAACATACGCCTCAACCGCTTGTTGGCCGCCATCCGGCCCAACAATGTAGCCTTTGCCTTCAGTATCAAGATGCTCTTCATATTCAATTGGTGTTATTTGTTGGGTGACTTCGTCATAATATTCAAGCGGAACAATCATGCCGGAAATTACAAAGTTCAATTCTGTGTAAACACACCCCAAATCTACAACTGTTGACATTGGCACGGCATAGTCGTACATCACACCCTTTTTACCCACAACCTGCACAACTTCTTCGTGCTGATTTTTTGGCGTTATGTCGGTTGGGTAAACCGGGCCTGCCAAAATTTCGCCACTATCATCAATAACATAAAATTTACAATAAACTGTATCATAACCATCGGCGTCAACGCGGTCAATCTCCACCTGCGCGCCTTTGCCACACTCGTAATCGGCAATCACATTTGGTGTGGCGTTTGTATTTTCGCAGATGCCAGTTTGCGTTTCTCCATATAGATATTCATAAGGCTTAAGGCTTACGAGTTGAGCCTCATCGCCATAATAGCCAATGCCATTAAGGTCTATTATGGTTTTATCCTGCGAACAACTAACATTAAATTTATAATCTGGGTCAAAATATTCTTCAAGTGGCTCATCGTAACCATCATTTATGTCAAACTCAAATTCAGTTAAAGAGCAGCCCGCTAAAAGCGTGCAACCAATCACAACAAAAAACATTGCAAGACAGGTGAATAATTTTTTCATTTGTATTATTATTCTCTCTTTAAAAATTTTTATGTTTACACGAAAATTATGTCAGTATTTATACTTTAAAGTCAACTAAAATATAGCCCACCCCCCCAGAAAATTTCCAAAATTGAACACCAGCATGGCATTTTGTTCAGCTTTGGGCGCAAAAAAGTAAAATTAAAGTCAAAATATAAATTAAAAAAACAAAAACATTTTAATTTTTAGTTGCCTTAGTTTTTTAAAACTATTATTATGTTTTTATGAAAAACGAAGTTTTAAATTTTGTTGCTGATGTAAAAAATAAAAAGCCGGCTTCTCCGCTTCTTTATGGCTTGTTTTTTGAAGATATTAATCATAGCCTTGATGGCGGGCTTAATGCAAATTTGGTGCAAAACGGCAGTTTTGATTTTTGTGCGTTTAGTTACAATAAGCCAGTTGTGAAAAACGAATATTTCAACTTAAAATTTTGGGAGATAGAAAGCGGAAACGTTACAACGGAAAAGCCTATTAGCGAAAACAAACCTTATTCATTAAAAATTGATTTAAAAGATAGTTGCGTAATTAAGAATTGCGGCTATGAACTTGTTGATAATAAAAACTACATTTATTTAAACGACCATAATTTCACGGCAAGTTTTTTCTACTCTTCTAATAAAGATGTTATGTGTGAAGCCTTTTTTGAATATGCAAACGGCACAAAAACTAAACCAGTGCAAATAACTTTAACAAAAACAAACAAATATGTGCTTAAAGAATTTTCAATTTCCACCAAAAGCAAAAGTTTTGCAAAATTGGTGTTTAAATTTTTCGGCAATGCAACCCTCTATTTAACGCATTTTAAACTTATTCCTTTTAACTATTTTAAAACCGCCAAAAACAAATATAATTATGGCAAATTTAACCCTGCCCTTGTTCAAGCACTTGATATGGGCGCAAAATTTATGCGTTTCCCGGGCGGGTGCTTAGTTGAGGGCGATGCTAGTTTAGATTATTTATATGAATGGGAAAAAACAATTGGGCCAACCGAGCAACGCATTAGCAAACCGAGTGTTTGGAACTATTTGCAATCAAACGAAATTGGCTTTTTTGAATATTTTTGTTTGTGTGAAGATTTGCATTTAAGCCCGCTACCCGTTCACCATGTTGGGCTAATTTGCCAAATAAGAACGGAAGTTACCCGCCACCTAGGTTACATTGCCTATTCTCCAACTAGCCGCGAGTTTAAAGAAAAAGTTGTTGACAGTGTTGCGCATTTAATATATTTTGCACTTGGCAACGTTAATTCAAAGGACAAAACTGAAAAACTTTGGGCAAATAAGCGTAAAGAGATGGGACACACAAAGCCTTTCAATTTAAAAATGATTGCGCTTGGCAACGAAAATTGGGATAAAATTTATTTTAGAAATTTTAAAGCCTGCATTGATGCCCTCCAAAACTACGATTACTGCAACAAAAAAGTGAACCTGCTTGAAACTTTTGGCGTGCAAATTTTAACTTCCAGCGGCGTTGATATTAACCCGCAGGACACTAACCCTTCTTGGCGATATTTAAACAAAAATTACACCAATTTAATTGTTGACGAGCATGTTTACAACACTCCTAGTTGGTTTGCGGATAACTATTATAGATACGACTATTACAATCCTAACCTTTCAAAAGTGTTTATGGGCGAATATGCTTGCCACACAGATGCCGATGGTTTGGGTAGGCTTGGTGGCACAAACAATTTCATTTCTGCCTTAAGCGAGGCGGTGTTTGTTCTGGGCATGGAAAATAATCCGGACATTGTAAAAATGAGTTGTTATGCCCCACTTATTTGCAAGGTTGGGCAAGCAAATTGGAACCCGGACCTGATTTACTTTGATAAAGAAAAAATTCATTTAACTCCAAACTATGCCGTTCAATCTGCCTTTGCAAAAAACTATGGCAAATATGGAATTAAATTATATTGCGAAAGAAACTTCGACAACATGGGGAAATTTGCCGCAAAACTAAATAAAAATGAAGTTGAAAGCATTACATTTGAAGATTTAAAATTTAAGCCAATTAAGGTCAACTTAATTAACAATGAAACAGATAAAAATTTAAAAAATTATTATGTTAAAATTAAATTTAAACATTTAGTTGATGGCTTTAGCCTATCGTTTGGAAAAACTGGCAATTTTAAATATTTAATTCACTACAACATTCAAGATAAGGCCCTCTACTTTGAAAAAATTGTAAACGGATTGCGCATGACATTAGAGCGTTTGTTAGATATCGATTTAAAAACCGACATTTGCATTAAATACACCGAACAAGAAATTGTTGTTTACTCACTACAAAAAACGCTAACGAAACTAACCGAAAAAAAGATTTGGAAAACCAACACCAATGTGTTCACTAGCCTAACTTTCGATAATAAATTCATTTATTTAAAAGTTGTAAATGTTGGTGATGATACAAAGGCAAATTTTGATTTATCTAGTCTAATAAAAACAGGCACGTCCGCAAAGCACATTGTTTTAACTGAAAAAGAAAATGGCTTTAAAGAGCAAGTTAAAACAATTAAAGTTAACCCTAACTTTACTGTGGCGTTAAAAGAAAAATCCATTAACATTTTTAAAATTGAAAAATAAAAACAATAAGCAAAAATTGAAAAACAAAAACCCGCAATAAACAAAAATTGAAAAATAAAAAACTGCAACAAACAAAAAACTGCTTAAAGCAGTTTTTTATTTATTCTTTTTAACCTTAACAGGCACAAGTTCTGGCATTTCATCAACCACAATAGACGTGCTTGGTGCGGTGTTGACAACAACTTGTTTTGCTTCCACCTTAGATTTTGCAATGTTCACTGCCAATTTTAGCAAGTTTTCCAAAGCCAAATTATCTTGACGCTTTTGCTCGTCTGTGTAACTTGCTTGTTGCTTTCTTAGCATATCGTAGAAAGATGTTTTGTTTGCCGTGTCCCAGAAATATTTATCGAACTTAATATCGGTGTATTTCCAAGGTTTCATAAACATATTATAGTGGATTAAGTAAAGTTTTGTTTCGTCAATGTCGCTCATAGGCATTTTGTTCCAGCCCGGAGCAAGATATTTAACTTTGTTTTTAGAAATAATATTTAAATAGTCTTGGTCTGGCGCTACGGTTGCCAATTTTTTAGAGTTAATCCAATCATAGAAATCATTTTCAATGTTGTTATCTCTAAATTTCTTTAAATTCATAACAAGCACGCCCGAGTTGAAATATTGTTTTTCGGTTATGCCAAGCGAATTTTTAGTGTAGAAAATGAAATCTTGGTTAGACCAAACTGTTTCGTCAAGAATAGCGGCAACATAGTTATCACCAATGTTTTCGCTATACAAATCGGCAATATCGCGGTTGATAATAACGTCCGAATCCAAATAGATGGCCTTGTTATACTCTGGGAACAAGGTTGGAATAAACAACCTAAAATAAATTGAAACAGAATAATAGTCACGCAAAGCAACTTTATCTTTAATGCTTTCAATTTTTTTGTTCACGTTTACAACATCAATTAAAATGTTGTCTGTTATGTAAGACCTTATTTCCGGAATATCATAATCGGTTAGGTCTGCCGACAAAATGTAAATTTTATAAATATTGTTTGGCGATGTGTGGTCCACCAAAGATTTAATTGCCACTGTTAGATATGGCAAGTAGTTTTTGTCCGACGCAAAGTAGATTGGTACAATTTTTTTTCTCATAATTCTCCTTTTGGAAATCTTTTGTAATTTCCTTACGCCTTATAATATCATTAAAAAGGGCGATTTATCAATAGAATTGTCAATTTTGTCTATAATTTGGAGTTCTTTTCTTTTAGAGAGGGGTATCGTTAAATTCTAACTTAAAAATTTTTAACTCTAATTTGAGTAGAGTGCCTAATTTTACTTGCATTTTTGTGGCGTTTTTGATAATATAATAGGTATAACAACAAAAATCAAAGAGAAAATAGCATTTTCTTGTAATATAAAAAGAAGGTAAAAATGAGCAATATTAACAAAGTTATTGGTAGAAATCTATCAATGCTAAGGAAAAATTTTAAATTAACGCAGTTAGAATTGGCAGAAAAATTCAATTATTCAGATAAATCAATCTCGAAATGGGAGTCGGGCGAATCCTTGCCGAGCGTGGAAGTTTTGTTCGATTTGGCAACCTTTTACGGCGTAACATTAAACGATTTATCTAACCCCGAATTTAAAGTAAATGAAAAGCCACAAAAACCAATCCGCGATAGGTTATTCCCCGCAAAACTTATCATAACCCTGCTGGCAACAAGTGTGGTTTGGTTGGCGGCAACAATCATTTTCGTAACCTTGCAGTTGGTTTGCAATGTGAACTATCCGCTCGCTTTCTTGTGGGCGGTGCCACTATCTTGCATTGTGCTGGTTGTGTTCAACAGCATTTGGGGGCGAAATTACTTGCTCTTCCCTATTCTATCAATATTGGTTTGGTCCACCATCACTTGCATATATGTTCAACTAATCAAATATCAACTTTGGCTAATTTACTTTTTGGGCATTCCGCTTCAAGTTGCAATCATATTATGGTCGGCACTATTAAAAAGCCCATCAATTAAACAAAACAAGCCTAAAAAAGAAAAACAGAAAAAAGAAAAGGTTAAGAAAGCCGATAAAATTGCTGAAAGAGAACTAGAAAACTCAAACGAAAAGGATTTAGAAAAAACAACCGAAAGCAATTTAGAAGAAAAATCCGCTGGAAGCGAAAATTTGAAAGAAGAACCAACGCTAGAAAGCCCAAAAGAAAAGAAAGTTGTTCGTGAAGACGATGGCTTTGGCTATGATTTTATTAAAGATAAAAACAACAACAATAAAAATTAAAGCACCAAATATGGTGCTTTTTTGTTGAATTTTGTGTTTTTTTGTTTGGTTTTCGGCACAAAATAGATTATAATAATACAAATTGAAATAAGGGGGAAAAATGAAAGTCGTTTTTGTGGTTGATAGCGTTGAAGAATTAAACAACAAAATTAGCATTATAAAAAATCATTTTGGCGATAACCTTCATTTTGTGGTTAAGGGCAATTTGGTGCCACTTTTTACCACCTTTAATTTGCCAATAAGTGCGGTTTATGTGAACAATTTGGCAGAAGTTGTGCATGCCCTACTTTTAAGGCTGGAAAGTGACGATGTGGTTATGTGCTACGCTAGTTTAAACTTTAACAACAAGTTGATTGACGATTTCATTAAAAAAATTGGCAATAAAGATAAAGTTGTTAACGTTATGCCACACTACAACGCATGGGAAAAGATGTGCAATGGTGCATATAACCTATATGTTCGCTCTATGTTTAAGGCAAATGACAGTATGGTTAGCCCAAAACTGCAATTCTTGCCTGCCGTGTTTGTAAACGAACTTTTAATTAGCCATTTTGGCAACAAATTGTTTGAAATTGGTGCCGAGCATGTAAGCACGCTTTATGTTGAAGATAAAGCGCTCAACAAAAGCCTAAAAGTAAAAAGTGGGTTTAACAAAAATGGTTTAATTCCAATAATTGTGGCTTTGTTTATTACGCTTGCCTTGGTTATGTGCCTAGCCTTCTTTAAACCACATTTCTTACTTATAATTATGTTCGTATGCTTATATTTGGCAGATATCATTTTGGCAATTACTTATCAGTGTAAAACCTATTTTGATGCACGGTTCTTAAAATGATAATAAAAAATAGCCCGCACGGGCTATTTTTATTCGTTTGTTAAACCTTCGTCTTTGTTGTTTGCGTCTTCTTTTTGTTTATTCTTTTTAACAATGCGAGAAAACAATCTCTTTTTAGGCTTCTTTGCGGCATTTTGGGTTGCAGCAACTTCTTCAACTTGTTCGGTTTCGCTTGTTGCTGGCACTTTTTCGTTTGCAGCAGCTTCTTTTTGGTTTTGTTCTTTTTCATAAGTTTCAATAAAGGTTTTTAAATCGAACAAACCTTTTTTGTAATCTCTATACTTTACTTTATCCTTTTTAAGCTCTTCAAAATATCTCATTTCTTTAATAAATCTATCGCTATGCCTATATTCTTCAAATAATCTATGAAGTTCTCTCTTGTTTAACGCTACTGAAAATGTACTAGATTGAATAGACAATCCCGTGCCCACATATCCGACAAGGCAGAACGCTATTCCAATAATGGCTAAAGGCAAATTGCCAGCAATGGCGCCTGTAAGAGCCATACCCAAACCCACTGTTCCATAGCCCGTAAAAATACCACTCATAATAGGAGAACTTGAATTATATTTTTTATAATCTAAATAATCTTCAAAGGTTATATCAGCAACAGAGTGTTTTTGAAGATAATAGTCTCTTAACATCTCTCGCCTTTCAACTTTTGCCCTAAATTTTGGATTAGTTTCCATTTTCTTTGCAAATTTCTCTGCGCGTTTTTGTTCCCGTTCGTGACGCTTTTGTTCTTTTCTTTCCATTTGCTCGATATATTTAGGATTTTTCTCTAATTCCTCTTGCCTTTGTTCATATGCTTTTTTTCTTGCCAAAAATACTGGGTCATTTTCTAATTTTTTGCGCCTTTCTTCTTCTTTTTTCAATCTTGCTTCATATTTTTCTTGCCACTTTTGATTTTTTTGCCTTTCTCTTTCTTCCCATTCCTCTGGTGTCATATTGTCCTCCCTTAAACTAATTCTAGTTTACCCCCCCCCCTCGACGATTTGTCAAGTGGTTTTTAAAAAATTTCTTAAAAAAAATTAAAAAATGGCACAAAATAGCGCCAATTCATATGAAAAAAACCACATATGTGGTTTTAATTACATTTTTGGTTCAACTGTGGCAACTTTTCTGCCCCTAGCGTCCTTTTTAAAGCGAACAACACCATCAATAAGTGCGAATAGTGTGTAATCTGTGCCTAAGCCGACATTTTCACTAGGATAAATTCTTGTGCCTCTTTGGCGAACTATAATTGAGCCAGCGGACACGAATTGGCCATCGCCAACTTTTGTGCCAAGGCGTTTAGATTCACTATCTCTGCCGTTTTTGGTGCTACCGCCACCTTTTTTATGGGCAAATAATTGAATATATATCATAATTGCTTCTCCTTTATTTTAATGTATTTTTCGTAACCCGTTCGAATTTCTTTTAGCGATTGATAGGCCGTTTGCATTAAAATTTGTGCATCTCTATTTTCACTTTCGGTTAAGCCCTTAATGGTTACACTTAAATGCGGGATGGACTGATCAACAATGTCCGTTACCTTTAATTTAAGCACCTTTTTTAAGCCTAAAATTAGGCTTTGGGTTATTGCCGAAACCGCACTGCAAACTATATCACTGCCTTCTTCCGCATAGCCGGAATGCCCGGTTGCTTCGATTGTTACAATGTTTTGATTATTTTTAACAACAGTAATGTTTATCATATTAACCTATGCTTAAAACTGCTATCTTAGTGTAAGGTTGCCTATGGCCTTGTTTCTTGCGTTCATTTTTCTTTGCCTTGTACTTAAACACGGTTATTTTCTTATCTTGAACATGAGAAACAACTTTTGCCTTACATACAACATTTTTAACTTCTGGTGTGCCAACTTTAACTTTGGCGCCATCAACTAGCATAAGAACTGGGAAACTAACTTCTTCACCAACTTCGGCAGATAATCTATCCACTGTAACGGTGTCGTTAACTTCAACCTTATACTGTTTGCCTGAAATGTTTACGATTGCGTACATACTAGTTACCTCCTATAAAGACTCACTCCTCTGGCCGCATTTTAAATAAAAACGCAGTTTAAAGCCATTTCGATGTGGTACTACGGGGGTATTATAGCAAATAAAAAAAGTTTTGTCAACAGGTTTTTTAATATTTTATTGTAAATAAAACTTTATAGCGCAAATAAAAAAACTTGCAACTAATTGTTGCAAGTGGAAACGCTAAGCGCGTTTATAAATTCAAGGGCGTTATCATAATATTGCTCTAAATAGGCAATTTCGTCATTGGCGGCATTCGTTTCGGTGTTTACGATGTTCATGTCAGTTATATCGGCGGTTTCTAAGCCCTTAATGTAGGCTTTTAAATCTTTAATTTTTCTTTCTCGCTCTTGAAGCATGAATTGAAACAAGTCACCTTGATAATTTGAGCCAAAAAGTTCATAGCAATATTGCCATAAGGCTTCTTGCATGGCTTCTTGCGGCCAATCAATATCGTTTAAGCCAAATTTAGTTAGTTGCAAAATAAAACAATTTTCAAGGCTCACTATAACTTTGCCGCTAGTAAAATAACCCACAACATAGTAATCTATATCGTAAGTATCGCAAGGGTTTGAGCCAGGATATGGGGCGGTTATATCAAAATCCAACTGCTTATGCTCTTTTTCAATAAATTTTTCATTAATTTTTTTTATAAAAGGTGCAACAAATTCTTTAAATTGTTCCAAGTTTAAATGATAGCCTAACATTTTCTTTCTCCGCTTTGCATTATAGCACACAAATGTGGCGTTGTCAATAGTGAAATGAAAAAACTTAGGTTACCCTAAGTTTTAAATGTGATGCGGAGTTAATAAATCTTCTATGGCTTGAATTTCTGCATCGAAATTTTTAGTGCTTTCTTTTTCTCTTTTCTCTAAATCTGCAAGTTGTTTCATTAATTCTTCCCTTTCTTGTTTTATACGCTCTAAATTTCCTTCTTTCACTGCCTTGTAAAATTCAATTATATAATCCTTATATTCTTCACCGTAATGCTCATATAGATATGTTCTAAAGGCTTCGCTTATCTCTTCTCTATGGTCAAACAAATAATCCGTAATAGGGGTGGCGGCAAATTCAAGAAAATACAACCTAGCACCTGCGTCTAGTGATAACTTAAAATATCCATCATAACCTTTTGCCGTAAATTCAATTCTAAAATTCGCAGAGCCATCGTCAATTTTTGGGGGTAAACCATAGTGGAATTCACTTATTTGCCCTATTTTGAAATTGTGAGCCTTAACTTTTTCCGCATTTGCTTGAATTGCGCCTTCAATAAATGGCATCATAACCATTTTAAATTGTTCTAATGTTATTTTATATTTATATTCACTCATATTTTCTCCTTATGCTTACATTTTAACATACGTTAGGGGAATTGTCAATAGGTTTATTTTAATTATTTTGAGGGCAACACATTAATAAGTTTGCTATCTAGCGGGTAGCGGATTGAGTAATTTATGAGCATATCTTCATCTATGTACGGATTTTTTAAGGTGTTACAATAAAATATGGTGTAAGTTTTGCTTTGAATTTTTTTTAAAAGGTCAAAAAGTGTTGTGGTTTCGTTCACTTTTAAAAGCACAATTTTGTTAAAGTTTTTTTCTTTAAGTGTTTTAAAAAGTGTGAGCGTTGATGTGCTTGGTGGGCGGCTTGTTACAAAGAAAAGCACCATAACTAGATAAAAGAAATTTATTTTGTTAAAACACGACAACACAAACAACACTAAAAACGCCAAAGAAAAGATTATTCTTATTGTTCTATCTAAAATTTTATATGCCTTGTCCGTTCTTATCATTGAGCGAAAAATTTTGCCGCCATCAAGCGGATAGATTGGCAGCAAATTAAAAATTGCCAAACAAAAATTGCTTAAACAAAACAAATTTAGCACTCTTTGGCTTGCGGGTATTAACCAATAAAGCGACATACAAACAAGGCACAAAATAAAATTGAACATTGGCCCAGCAAGGTTGATGGCAAAACTATCGCTATCCGCAATTTTTTCGTCAAGAGTTATAGATAGGCCAAACATATCAAGGCACGCTTGCTTTAATTTGTAGCCGCGCGTGGTGGCAACAAAAAGGTGTGCAAGTTCGTGCAAAATTAGTGCAATTAAATAGTTTAAAAGCAGCAAAAAATTTTTAAAAATAAGGCAAATTAAAACCACAAAAACAAAACTTATGCCCACCCTAAACTTTTTCATATATTAAGATATTATTCGGCTTAAAAATATATGCTTTTAATATATTGAAGCCCGCCCGATAAACGAAAATGATTATGTCATGTTGAGTGAAGTGTTAGCGAAATCGAAACATCCAAGAGATTCTTCGATTCACTTCGTTCTCTCAGAATGACAGGTAAATTAGAGATATTAAAGAGCAGTTCTATTTTTATCCTTATAAAAAAGGAAAAGAGTAATGAGAGCCCGATTTTTACCCCACTGCAAAACCAGTTCTTGTAGGGGCCCCGGTTTTTCAAAATGCAACAAAAGTTTATGTCATACTGAGCAAAGCGAAGTATCTAAATAGATTTCATAATTTTCATTCTCTCGCCGGTGGCGGAGAGTGTTATAACATATTTGCCATTATCTGTGTCAATATTCACATTTATATCGTCAAAATCCACTTCAAAATAGTTTGAAATTAAGTAGAAAAAATCCGATTTTATAACATTTATTAGATATTGTGGATTGGTTTTTTTATCCTTTTCAATTATGTTGTTTAATCTGTTTTTTAAATCCATATTTTTACTCCTAAAAAATTCATGCTGATACCTTTTGGTATCTCGATAACATTTTTGTTTTTTTAATACAACTTGATATTTATATCTTTTTAAAATTTGATGCTGATACCTTTTGGTATCTCGATAATTTGTTAATTTTTATACAACACTGAAATTTTTACATTTTTTTGATAAATTTCGAAAATTTGATACATTTTATGTGTTTTTATAAAAAATTTTTTAAATTTATTTGAAATTTTTAAACACTGCGTTTTAAAAGCTTTTTTATTGAGCCAATTAGCCCGCGATATTTATAAGTGCAATCGAACAATTTTTTCTCGCCAGTTATAATGTTATTTGTTAAAATTTCAAACGCGCGATTAACCGCCACCTTCATATTCGCTATGTTTGCGCTGGTGTTGGTTATAACTTTATCGTCCTCGGGTATAACGCCGCCAAATTCAATGTTTAGCGTTTTGCCGATGTCGTAAACATCAAACATGAGTTTATCCTTAATTAAATCGCCGCGCGCACGATTTATAACAAAGCGCTTGCTTGAAATGTTGTAGCTAGTTAGAATTGTAACAACTTTGTCCGCATCCCTTAAACTTGAAAGGTGCGGCGTGGTTACAACAAGTGCTTCCTCGGCAAGGCTAACCGCACGTTTAAAGCCGGCATCAATGCCCGCCGGGCAATCGATTAGGATGTAATCAAAAGTTTTGTGTAACTCACTTATAACTTGCTTTATTTGGCCAATTGTTATGGTTAAATTTTGGTTCAACCCGCCGGACGAAAGCAGATACAAAAGCGGATATGTATCGTCCTGCACAAGCGCTTCTTTAAGCCGGCATTTGTGTTCAATCACATCCAGCATTGAATAAACAACGCGCTCTTCCATATTCATAACCACATCAAGATTATTAAGCCCGATGTCCATATCAATTAAACACACCCGATAATTTTTGTTTGCTAGGTGCATGCCTAAATTGGCGGTAACCGTTGTTTTGCCAACCCCGCCCTTGCCCGAAGTTAAAACAATTGTTCTTGCCATAAATACTCCTTAAAAAGAACGATATCACAAATAAAAAAATAAAGCGAAACTAATTTTAAACAAATTTTCGTTTTCGCTTTATTTAGACAAATTTAGTTTTAAGCCATCACCATCTAACAACCATATGCTTTATTCTACAATCTCTACTTTGTAAATATTTTTATAATCTTCGCATCGCCCCATCAATTCTTTATGCGTGCCAATATCTTTTACTTTATGCCCCTTTAAATAAATAATTTTGTTTGCATTTATTATTGTGCTTAACCTATGTGCAACAACAATTATTGTATGATTTGACGATAAGCGTTCAATTACTTTTTGAATTTTTAACTGACTTTCATTATCCAGCGAAGAAGTGCTTTCGTCAAACATAATTATTTTAGCCTTGTTCAAAAGTGCTCGTGCAATTGCAAGCCTTTGTTTTTGCCCGCCAGAAAGTTTAATGCCGTTTTCGCCTATCATAGTATCTAATCCATTAGGAGTGGACATTATAAAGTTGTAAATTTCACTTTTTTGGCACGCGTCAATCAATTCTTTTTTAGTAGCCTTTGGATTAACTAATAATAGGTTCTCTCTAAAGGTCATATTAAAGATATAAGGGCTTTGTTGAATGTAAACAATATTAGAACGTATTGATTTTTCTTCTAGTTGATTTATGTCAACTCCATCTAAAAAGATTTTATTATCATCAACCGAATAAAATTTATTAATTAAAGAAAGAATTGTAGATTTGCCTTCTCCGCTCCTACCAACAAT
Source organism: uncultured Clostridia bacterium (assembly GCA_947630405.1). Lineage (GTDB taxonomy): Bacteria > Bacillota > Clostridia > Christensenellales > UBA1242 > Onthoplasma. Next base: position 28,497 of record CANRHL010000004.1, on the reverse strand, counting down.
GGCGGTGATTTGATTTGGCTCAATTTTCAAAGATAAATTTTTAAATAGTTTTGTTTTGTTTTCATAAGAAAAATTTAAATTTTTTATTTCAATGTCACCTTTAATGTTGTTTAGTTTTTTATTTCCAAACTTTTCTTTGGAAAATTTTTTATCGTTATACAATTCATTCCCGCGATAAGAATTTGCTTCAACGTTAGAAACACAAGAAATTAGGTTTGAAAATTGGTCAAAGAGTTGCCTTATATAGCCTTTATAACTTAAAAATAAAACAAATGATACAATAGAAAAATTGGCGTATTTATACAATAGATATCCAGCCAAAAATGTGACAATATCGCTTAAAGAAACAATTGCGGACATAAAGAATTTTGTTTTTATAGAGTATGTGTTTATTTTGTTTTGTTGTTCATAATATGCATCTTGCTTTGCTTTATAATCCTTTATTATTTGATTGTTCATATTTAAACTTTTTATGTCTTTAACACCAATTATTGCTTCCCTACTTAACGCGGTCATTTTAATGCCGTTTTCTTTCCAATTCTTGTTATATAAAGCATTAAATTTAGGTGTCATAATTTTATTATAAATAATTTTACAAATTGGATATATTGCGTAAATTAAAGACAAAATTGGTGCATAAATAAAAATGATTATTGTGTAAGCAAGATTATGTATAATTTCATATATATTCGTTAAAACGCTAATAATAATTGACGAAATTTGATTTGCCGCATAAATTCTGTTTTGAAATTCTTCACTGCTATTGTCATTAAAATTAGAAATCTCCAAACTTAAAACTTGATTATAGTTTTTTGTGTTAATGGATTTTACAATTAAATTTTCTAGTTTAACATTAAAAATGTATTGAAAATTTTGAAAGGTCATCTTTAGCATTGAAACAACACCAAAAAGCAAAACAATCATAACAAAATTGTCAAAATTGGCTTGTGTAATACTTTTTGTTAAACACGCCGTTAAATAGGCATGAAAAACTGCCATAACTGCAGAAATTGCATAAAGCAAAACAATCCAACAATAAGTGGATTTTTTTATTTGTGCTTTTTTTAGTAAAGTTAGTGTGTTTTTTAGGCCTGAAATCTTTTTTACTTCTTCTTTTTCAACTATTAAATCATCATTTTTGTTTTTCATTTGAAACTCCAAAAAAATTATAGCAAATAGTAAAATTTATAGCAAATAAATGAAAAGAATTTACAAATTAGTTGACAAAAATCTATTTGTAAATTATAATAATAAAAACAAAGGAGAATTATATGATTAGTGAACAAGAAGCAATTGACACAGTTTGCAACACTTTAGTTGGATTTATTTTTAAAAAATTTCCAAACATTTCTTTAACGGACTTAAATATTTTTATAAAAGATATCACGCCCCGCATAAAAGACCAAATTAAAACTGGCAATCAAACAATTATTTTTTCTGATAATGGCCCGTCTGGTGCATTGGTGGCTCCATTTAGAAAAATGAGTATGTTTAAAAACGACCCTAACAAAGCCGATGCCACAACATCTTTAACCTTTCCGTTGAAAATGTTGTTTAAAATCGACTTAAATAAAAACCACATAATTTTTAGCAAAAATCTTTCAAATGAAAAGTTGCACGTATCTAACGAATATAAAAATATAATGATACAGAATTACGAAGAGCGCTTTAATGAAGCAAAAAGTGCTTTATCTGAACAAGAACTTAAAGATTTAGAGCAAAAATACAACAGACTTTTAGAACAAGTTAATAAAATTATTTTGCCTACAGATAAAAAAGATGAACAAAAATTAAAGTTAAAAAAGATTTTAACTAAATTAAAATTAGAAGATGCTAATGGCATTTCTGTCGATAGCATTTTAGATGGCGAAACGGAATTTTATGCTAGAATGATTACTACTAACAACAAAAAGAGAGAAAAAGAAAGAAATGCTAAATATATGGCGGAATTAGATAGGGCAAAAAGCATTGAAGAACTAGATGCAATTGACAAAAAATACAAAAGTTACCCACCTATTACAATTGATGAATTTTTGGTTAGTGATTACAAAGTTTATGCAAAACTAAAAAAAGAATTAAATGTTGAAAACAAAATTGAATTATAAAAAAACAAAATTGAATTATAAAAAACAAACCTTTTTGGTTTGTTTTTTATAAGGTTAAAGTTCGATTTTTAAAAATTCGCGGTTGCCGTTTAGAAGTTTGCCTGCGCCTAAAATTACTGTGTCGGCCGGATTTTCCGGAATTATAACCGGCATATCTAATTTTTTGCTTACATATTCATACAAGCCCGGAATTGTGCTTGCCCCACCAACGAACATAACGCCGTTGTTATAAACATCGCGCGCGGTATCTTTATCCAAACTTGAAAGCACATCATTGATTAGTTTTAAGATTTTATCGTACACATTTAAAATTGCAACGCGCACTTCGTTTGCCGTGATTTCTTTTTTAACAAATTTATCATTTTCATCAATGCCAATATATTCGGTTTTGTATAAATCGCGCTCATATAAAGATGCCACTTCGTTTTTAATTGCTTCGCTTGTTAAATCGCTTACCGTTAAATTGTGGTTATCTAAAATAAAAGTGGTTATGCTTTTATCCATATCTTCGCCGCCAATAAAATACATTCTGCCCATTGCAAAATTATATTCATTTAAAACGCTAATGTCGGTTATGTATTTGCCAATGTCCACCACCATAATGTGTGCGTGGCTATCAATATCCAAATCGGTGCGGGCGCAAACACTATTTTGCACAAATGTTACTTTTGTAACGCCAGATTCATTAAGCACTCGTTTTAAAAGTGTTAATTGTTTGCGGTTTAATGCACAAGGCACGGCAACAAGTGCGTTTAGGCGGTTTAACAAAAATTTATCGTTAATAACCTTTTTTAAAATTTCACTTATTAACACAACTGCCATTTTTTCATTAACAATTTCGCTATTTTTAATTGGCTCGTAAATTGTTACATTGCTCGATTTTGATAAGAACAATTTTTCGGCTTCTTTGCCCGTTGCTTTAACTTTTATTTTGCCATCATTTTCTTGCACTGCCAAATAAGCAGGCTCTTTGGCAATTATGCCATAGCCCTTTCTAAAAATAATAATTTCATTGCTGCCAAACTTTAAACCTAAATCTATACTAAACATTTTTACCCCTTTTATAAGATTTGTAAGTTTTTGCCATAAACTTTTCTAAAATCGCCCGCAACCGACATTGCTTGGCTAATTTCAAGTGTTGCATCGCGCTCCAAGTCGGTTTTTAAAATTACAGTGTCGCCAAGAATATCGCAAGATATATCTTTAACGCTATTTGCGTTGGTGATGTTCAACATTGTTGCCATTTTAATTATAACTGCAAGTTTTTTAACTGCGTCAAGGTCCTCGTCTGTTACAAGGTCCTTGTATCTAACCCAATCGTTAAGGCTGAAATCGTCAATATTTTGGCTGCTTGCAACAAAGGCTGCCAACACAATATCTTTATGCGATGCACCATAAATTCCGCAATTTAAAATAACTGGGAAATTGTTTTTGGTGTAGTTTTCATAACTTATGCGCTTGCCCGCCATGCACATGCTTGCCGCAATTCTTAGCACTTTAACATAAGGGCGAGTAAGTTTGTGCAAAACTTTTAATTGTTTATATAAAATTACTGCAAGCGAATAATTGTTATCCACATTAATGTTGGTTGGATAGAACTCGTTAATTGAACTTAGCGAATAACCTAATATATCAAGCAAAGGTTTTTCGCCCGTTTGACCAAGCAAGTTCTTTGCAACAATGCCATACATTTCATCGTTGGTGGAAACTTTAACGCCGCCCGAAATGAACTCATTAAACATTGCTTTAACTTCTGCCATGCCAAGCGCAATTAAATCGGCACGCTTTTCCGAAATGCCTTTTAGTTTTTTGGCTTTATCTAAATCAAGGCCGCGCACAAGGTTATAAACATTTTTAAAACTTTCTTCCGTTATTTCATAATCGTGCGCCACGTCAAGCGGATAGCGGGTGGATTTTCTACTTAATCTGCCAAGTGCTTCAAACACTTCGCCAATGCCAATAAATTCGCTATCTTCGTCAAGGTCGTAAACCCATGGCAATTTTTTAATTTCTTTGGTTAGCAAATCAACAACCTTGTCCATACGCTTAGAAAAGTCCTTATCCCCAACTTTATCAAGCAAGGTAACCATGCCAAGCGGAATTGAAACGCTATTGTTAATAACGCGGCGGTTAAACCTGATTATTTCGGTTGAATAGTCCCCAACCTTAACAATTATGCCACGAGTCATCGCAAAAGAATATAAAACCGAACTATGCAAGGCGCTCATCTGCTCTTCTTTTGAAAGCACTTTAAAATAGAGCGAAACGGTTTTGTAAATTTCATCTAAGAAAGCAATTTGATTTCTTGCCGTTGCAATGATTGGGTCGGCAAAACAAATAAAACTTTCAATTTTTTGTCCGTCAACAATCTTTCTAAAGTTTTTTAGAATTGCAATTGTGTCTTGAATGCGGCTTGGCTTTATGTAGCCATCGCGCTCCATATCTTGAATAATTTTAATAGGTTCGCGAATTTGCTCATCAATCGTGAAATAGCCGTTAGGTGTGTATTTAAAAATGGTGAGTTCAATTTCATTGATATTCATTCTGAAAACTGCTAATTTATCCATAATATCTCCTTTTAGTTTTCACCTATCTTTTAGCACGAAAATTTGATATAGTCAATACTTTTTTTAAAAATTTTTTAAATTTTTTTTAAAATTTTTTAATGGCAAAAACGCACTATTTTATAGGTTGTTTTTTTGCTTTAATTAAAATTTTGCAAAAAATTTTTTAAAAATTCAAAAAAATCAATCAAAAATGCAGTTTTTTTTAAAATTTAAGGTCGTTTTAAAAAAATTAAGATATAATTTTATCAATTTCATCTTTAAATTTTACAAATATTGAGTTGGTATAATCCGGCTCGGCTTTGAACACCATGTTCTGTTTTGTTATTGGATGGGCAAAAGTTAATTTGTATGCCCACAGGGCAAGGTTGGCCTTGTGCTTTTTATCCCCATACTTAAAATCGGCGTAAATTGGAGTGTTCAGTTGAGCGGACATTTGCACCCTTATTTGATGGCTTCTGCCCGTTATTAAGTTCACTTCTATTAGCGATAAATTATCTTTGGTTGATAAAACATTATACTCCAATACGGCTTCCTTACTATCCTTTTCTAGTTTAGGCACAATTGAAACCGTGTTGGTTTTTTCATCCTTTTTTAAATAGGTGGTCAGTTTGTTAAAAGCAAGTTGAGGTTTGCCGTTTACAACCGTAAGATAATTTTTGTGCATTACCTTGTTTTTTAGTTGGCTGGTTAGCCTTGCTGCCGCCTTACTGGTTTTTGCAAACACCATAACCCCGCCCGTTGGCCTATCTAGCCTATGCACCAAGCCTAAAAAAACATTGCCGGGTTTATTATCTCTAACCTTAATGTAATTTTTTATTTTTGTTAGCATATCTTCGTCTTTGCTTTCGTCCTCTTGCACCGCCACATTATATGGTTTAATAACGACTATGATATGATTATCTTCATACAAAATTTGTAATTCTTGCATATCTATCCTTTAAATGTTTTTATTGCCGAGCAACCGCACGGCAAAACTATGCCTTCTTCTTCGGTTGGCAAGCCAATTTCATAGCTTTCAGTTTTGCCGCCCAAAATTGTTGTGTTTAAAATGTTTTCCATAACTGTTGGTTGCAAACCGGTGGTGTAACTATTTATTAACACAAAAAGTGGATTGTTTGATAAAATTTGGCTGCAAAGTTTAACAAAATTGAAAATATTTTCTTCAATTTTCCACGTTTCGCCCTTTGGCCCACGCCCAAATGATGGTGGGTCCATAATTATTGCATCATATTTATTCCCTCGCCTAATTTCACGCTCAACAAATTTAATGCAATCGTCTAAAATAAATCTTATGTTAGTAACGCCATTTAGTTCGGCATTTATTTTTGCAATGTCAATCATGCTTTTTGCCGCATCAACATGGGTTACTTTTGCCCCAGCAAGCGCACACACAACACTTGCTGCCCCCGTGTAAGCAAACAAATTTAGCACCTTAATTTCTCTATTTTCTGCTTTGATTAGTTTTTCAAACATATCCCAATTAACTGCTTGTTCGGGGAACAAACAAATATGTTTAAAACTCATTGGCTCGATGTGAAATTTTATGTTTTTGCGCGTTATAACAAATTCTTTTTTAAAATTTTTATTAAATTTCCACACGCCAGATTTATTTTCCGTTCGCTCGTATTTTGCATCAACATTTTCTGTTATCTTTTTATCAATATTCCAAATAACTTGTGGGTCTGGGCGCAAAAAAGTAAAGCCACCAATGCGTTCTAGTTTTTCACCATTGGCGGTTTTTAACACTTTATAATCTTTCCACCCCGTTGCAATTTTCATTAATACACATCCAAAATCTTTTTCATATCAATAATGTCGGCAGATGAAATAATGGCAAGCGGCTTACCCGTATCCTTGCCGTTTTTTGTTATTAAAATTATTAATAATTTTCGGTTGTTTTCAAAATAATTCATGGCGCTTTCAACCGTTAAATCGGTATCGGCAAGCATGAAATAATAATCTTCCCCCATACTTGTAATAACATCGCCAACTGGAGTTTGTTCAATATACTCTTGCAAATTAACTTTTTCAGCTAGTTTTTGGCCAAGCACAGTCATGAGTTTTCGTGCATTTAAAATGCCCACCAACTTTTCACCCTGATATGTTGGCAAATTTGCAAACCCCGTTCGCGAAATCAATTCCATTGCTTCAGCAATTTTCATATCATACTCAATTGTTATAACATCTTTATTGCCAACTCTATCAATTGCCTTTGGTGGCTCACTTATAATTTCTGCCAATTTTTCAATTCTATCAACAATATCATCATGCGGCTCGGCAATGGTGTATTTATTGTTGCCCTGATGTATAATTGCGTTCCTTAATCTGCCACATACTTTCTAACAACGGCATTTAAAACCACACTGCGCCTAACAACATCGCTAAAAGACATGCTACGCTTGAAATCGTAAATGGTTCTTAAGCTATAATCAATTTGGTTATATGCCGCAATAAACCTATCTGCATTGGACTTTTTCATACGCTCTCCTAATATAATTATAGCAAATAAAAAAATTTTAACAAATAAATTTAATAAAAAAAGAGATTAAATCTCTTGTTTTATTTCTTGTTTGCGTTTTTTATTGTCTAACACATCTTTATATACGCTTACGCCTTTATAATTAAGCAATATTGCATTTAAGATGCCCACGCGAACGCAAAACATAATATGATTTTGCTTGGTTTCATAATCTATTAAATCCCTAGTTTCTTTAACTTTTGAATTCTTTTTATAAACTTTTTCTAGTTCATTATAGAAGGTGAAGTTTGAAAGTTTTATTAAACTTGCTTGCTCTTTAACCGCCTCATACACTGCAATATTTATAAGGATTTGAATGGAAGGGTCCAAATTATAACTTATACCATCAATTAGGATTTTGCCAAACTCATCCTCTTCATAAAAACAAGTTAAATCGTCATCCACAATCACATCAGCATTTAAACCTAGGTTTTTTATTCTTTCTTTCACTTTTTTACTAAAAATTTCAGTTACGTGATTGCTAACTTTATCTATAATTGAGTCGTAAATGCCTTGGAAATTGACTTTTTTACCTAAAATTATTTCATTTTCATCCATCATAGCGCCTCTCCTTGATTGTATTTTAGCACTCAATTTGAGGTTTGTCAATACCCATTTAAAAAATTTATATAAATTTGTTGTTTTGAAGAATTTTAACAAAAAGGCTTGAAATTTTTTTAATTTTAGAGTATAATAAATTCAAGTTGTACTAGGCGGGGAGCCAGCGGTGCCCTGTTGCCCACAATCCGCTACAGTGGGGCTGAATATGTACAGCGGGGCAAGAATGTTGTGTTGAGTAGGCTTGGTGTATGTTGAAATTAGGGTCTTATACAATATTGCCCTACGAATCATGTCAGGGCCGGAAGGCAGCAGCATTAAGAAGGATACGATATGTGCTATAAGGTTGCTTTGATGGAGTGCATCTTGTTTATGCCAGCAATTGACTTGCTTCAATGTATATGTGCAACTTACTAAAAAAGAGTGGAAAACCACTCTTTTTTAGTTTAATTTAGTTTTGTTTGGTTTATAATTCATCTTCTGTATACTCTGGCTTAATAATTGTGTATTTTTGTGCATATTTTTTTGTTAGTGCGCGGATAAACACAATTAAGCCAATAAGCATTGGCAGAATCAAAATGCCAACGTGAATTAAATCCGCATAGCCGATGTTGTTGTTAAATGAATTTAACAGTTGTGCATATATTGCGTTGAAAATTGCAATGCCCAAATATTCGGCAATTGTGCGCAAGGCGTACATTCTCTCGTGATTTTTGCTATGTGTGCAAACTTGCATATAGTTATTCAACAAAATGGTGTTAGGCTGCCTTAAAATACAAGTTACTATCATTAAGAACAAAATTATAACAAGTTTTAAAATTGAATTTGGCATAAACAAATAGACTAACGCTGTTGACGATACCGATATTATAAATGTTAAGGTGAAAATAATTAAACTTTTTAAATTAAATTTTAAGTTGAACTTAAATTGATATTTTGACGATATGCCTTGACACAATCGCATAAAGGCAAAAATATAGCCGAACGTCCAAAATGGAATTATGCCGGTTTGCGCATCTGTTACTTCTTGAAGATATAATCTTAGTTGTGTGGTGTCAATATACAACGCACCGCGCATAATTAGCGCGTAAAACAAAAGGGATATAACAAAGCCGGACGATAAAATTTTTAAAAATGAATCTGGTTGTTTTGCCTTGAGAACGGCTTGTTCTTCCTTTGAATCTATTATAGCGTTTGATTCTTGAAATTTTTCTGGATTTTTAATTAAAAATGAGTAAATTTGAGCAAGCACAATAAATGCCAAAGATAAACAAAACGGCAAATAAGCATTAACCCTAAATAAATAGGTTGCCGCAATTGAACTTATTGCCTCCAAAACATAATAAATTGAAACGCCTTTGCCATACACGCGCTGATAATCGTTGGACCTATTAACAAGCCTTAAACTTTTATTTAAAATTGATGTGTTTTTAACCGAGCACATTATGTAAGCAAACGCCAAGCACACCGCCCCAATTGAAAACTGCCAAAAAGTTTTGCCAAAAATTAGAATTAACAAAAAGCCAATATACCCCAAGTTGCCAAGCCTTGTTGCCGTTACCGTTTTGAGGTTTGCAAACAACTTTGTTAGCGGACCGCACATTATGCAGGCGGCAATTGTTTGAACGCTATCTAATAGCACTGCTTGTGAAAAGGATAAGCCTTTTACCGTGGTGTAATACACGGTTAAAATTGTCCACACAAAAAGAACATCCCATGTTAGCGCACAATAGGTTGGATACAATTTTATGTTGCGGTTCATGTAAAAATCTTTGCGTTCTTCGTTTGTCATTAATTTTATTTTATAAAAAAAATAAAAAAACGCAAATTAAATTGCGCCTTTTTATAAATTATTTTGCATCATATAAACTAATGCCCTCGCTAACATTAACAATTAGCGGCACAGTTAGGTGCACAACATTCTCCATTTCTTCTTTTAAAATTGTTTTAACTTTTTCGCTCTCGCCAGGCACGCAATCCACAATCAATTCGTCATGAATTTGAAGCACAAGTTTACTTTTTAAGTTTTCATCATTCAGCCTATTAAACACGCGTATCATTGCAATTTTAATTATATCACTTGCACTGCCTTGAAGCGGTGTGTTTTTTGCCACCCTTTCAGCAAAACCTCGCACGGTGTGGTTGTTTGAATTTATATCTGGAATATGCCTAATTCTGCCCATAATTGTGGAAGCATATCCGTTTTTGCGCGCATCTTCAATGCACTTTTCGCCATACTCTTTAACGCGTGGGTAAATTTGCAAATATCTATCAATAAATCTGCCTGCTTCTTTTGGCGGGATGCCAATATTTTGGCTTAACCCATACGCACTTATGCCATAAATTATGCCAAAGTTAACGCTTTTTGCCACACGCCTTTTGTTTGCGTCAATTTCGCTTATTGGGAGGTTAAAAATTTTGCTTGCCGTGGCCGTGTGAATATCTAGTCCGGATAGATAATCGTGCGTCATGTTTTCGTCCGCACTAAAGTTCGCAATTAGGCGCAATTCAATTTGGTTATAGTCCGCACTAATAAGCGTGCCACCCGCAAACGAACTTGAAAACATTTTGCGAAGATTCCTGCCCTCATCATCTCTTATTGGCAAGTTTTGAAGGTTCGGCTCACGGCTACTTAGCCTGCCCGTTGCCGTGGTGCGTTGCATAAAAGTGGTGTGAATTTTTTTATCGTCGCCAACATAAACGAGCATGCCATCAAGATATGTGCTTATTAGTTTTGCAATTTTCCTATAACGAATAATGTAATCTACAATTTCATGTTTTTCTCTTATTGAGTTTAAAACCTCAATTGAAGTTGATGCCTTGCCCTTATATGGAATTGCCAATTTTTCAAACAGAATTGACTGCAATTGTTTTGGGCTATTGATATTAAATTCTTCGCCCGCAAGAAGATAAATTTTTGCGGTTATTTCTTTTAATTCTTCTTTATATGTGTTGCTTAAAATTTGAATTTGCTCGGCATCAACTTTTATGCCCGTTTTTTCCATATCAAAAAGCACTTTAACAAGCGGAAGTTCAATGTCGCTATACAATTTTAATTGCGAGTGATTTATTAATTCTGCAATGTATTTTTCTTTTAATTTAATTAGTGTGTTTGCTTTGGCGTTTGTTGAAATTCCATTTAATTTTAGCGCGTCGGCATAACCAATTTCTGCATCCATTTCGTTGGCAATATATATGGCAACCGAAACATCAAAATAATTGTTTAATTCAATATCGTACGCATCAAGTTGGTGCATAACAACTTTACAATCAAAACAAATTTTTTGTTTTTCGCCTTCCATTAACTCTTTAATTTTTTGTTTGTTTAAATTAAAAATTCCCCCGCTAGTGTAAAGCACATATTCAACATTTTCATAGCCGATGTTCATGCTCATTTCGTCAATATATAATCCAAAAGTTTTTGTTATGTTATTTAGCATTTCGTCAAATTTATTTTGGCTATCAATTTCAACTATTTTTGCCTCATAAATGATGTTAGATTTTTCTTCAATTTTATGCGGCGAAAAGAGTTCTTTTCTGTTTAAAACCGACTTGAAATCTAACTCACGCATAAGTTCGTAGGCTTCTGCTCCAAATGGAAGATGCAATAGGCAATCTTCAAGCGAAACATCAAGTTCAACATCAAGTTTAATTGTGGCAAGTTTTTTAGAAAGATATGCCATATCTTTGTTCACTAAAAGTTTTTGTTTTGTGCTTCCGCTAATGTCGTCAATGTGGGCGTAAACGTTATCAAGGTTATCATATTCGTCAATAAGTTTTTGCGCACCCACCTTGCCAATGCCCATAACGCCCGGAATATTATCCGAACTATCGCCCATTATCGATTTCATTTCAATAACTTGATAGGGCTTTAAATTAAACTCTTGTTTTAGCACTTCTTCGTCAACTTTTAAAACAGAGGAAATGCCTTTTTGCGTGAGCCAAACCGATGTGTGCGGTTTAATCAATTGCAATAAGTCCTTATCGCCCGAAATGAGCATAAATTCTTCATTAAATTTGCGCGTTAGGCTGCCAATAATGTCATCCGCTTCAATCTCTTTTTTCTCCAAAATTAAAATGTTCATGGCTTTAAGCACTTCTTTTAACATTGGCAATTGCTCGACCAAATCTTCCGGCATTTTATCGCGCTTGCCCTTATATTCAGCATACATATCATGGCGGAAAGTGTGCTTGCCCGCATCAAAAACGCAAACTAAATATTTTGGTTTTTCGTTAGAAATTACATTAATCATCATATTTAAAAAACCAAACACCGCATTGCAAGGTTTGCCCGATAAACTTTTAAGCATTGGCAACGCGTAAAACGCCCGGTTTATTAAACTATTCCCATCAACAATAACAAATTTATCCATAATTTTATTATAGCACAATTTGAAAAAAAAGAAAATATTATTTAGTTGACTTTTCAAAAAATAAAAGTTAATATGTTTTTAGGAGTTTTTATGAAAAGTGAAGTTAAAAGCGACATTTTCTTTTTAATTTATAAAGATATTATTGAATTTCAATTGAACGCAATGCGCAACGATAACGAGTTTAAAGATAGAATTGCAAATGTTTCAAGCGTTGTTTTACACGATGCGGTTGATGCATTGAATCTGCTTACATATGATAACGGCACACAAATTATGGTGGACGGGGAAAATATTTCTTTAAATTCTTATGTTAAACAACTTATTAATTTGCACGGAACAAATATTGATGATTATTTAAATAAATTGTTATCTTCCAACAATTTAAACGCAAAACAAAAAAGTGATATTTCAAGATATTCCAAAATTTCAAACATAGACAGTGATGCCGTTCAGCTTATTTTAAATTTGATTAATGAAAACATTAATTTTGATGAGTTGGAAAGAGTTTATGGAACATTTGATAAACAGAGCCCCAACTATATTCATCAGTTAGAAAAATTATCCAAATATAAATTTGCAAACGAGCTATTAAAGTCCTTCCCAGATAATATTAGGCAATCTTTAAACAGAAATCTATTGTTTGCTTTAGAAAATAAAACTAATATTGAACAATTAAAATCGAAGGCGAACGATGATGTCGCTCCAACTATCAATCCCCACAAAAACGAAAATCTTTCGCAAGAAAATAGCACGAAAAGTCAAGTTGGTGAATTAGAGCAAAAGCCTATACAAGAAGATAACAAAAACGCAAAAACTAAACAGTTAAATTACTCACAAAAAATTACTTTAACAGCAAATGATGAATTTTTAAAACAAATTGTTGCCAGCATAATAGATTCAGATTTAAAAATTGGGACAAAAGAATTCCATGACTATATCTATCAAATAATTAACTCTTCAGAATTTAAACAAAACTATTCAATAGATGACACCTCCAAAAAACAATTTTCTAAAATGATTTTAAACGATGCAAAAGAAGCAAATTTTGCAATTGACCCAAATAAAACACCTAAAAATATATCTGCCGGTTGGAACACCTTTCAATCTTGGAATTTGTTTGGTGGTGAAAAAATTAAAAAGGATGATTTTAAACATCGTTTTTATATTGCTGCAAGACCAGATAAAATGTATGATATTGCAATGTTTTTATATGAAGAATACAAAAATAAAAACATTCCATTCTATTTTAAATTAAATAACCAAACAAATGATGGCAAACTTGCTAGCAAAAAAGACAATATTGTAATTTACACATCGGATAAATATTTGTTTGATAACTTAGATATTATGCACAAACTTTCAAGCGAATGTAAAGCAATGGACTTTTGTGAAGAAACTTCGCCCATTGTTGGAAAACTAGAAGATAAGATTGGTTATGCGGCTGAAAAACCGGGGGAAAATACAGAATCTTATACAAGTAGATTCTCTATTGCAATTGCTAAAGCCTTGGAGAGTTTTGTAACAACAACTAAACAAAACAATTTAACCTACGATGAATTTTATGAAAAATTGAAACAAGATTTAAAACAACTGCAAAAAACTAATCCACAAAAAATTTATGAAACCATTCGAAAAAGTTTACAATCTCACGGGTTTGATACTTCCAACTTATGTGCAAACAAACAATTGTTTGAATTGTTGGAACAATATGCTCAAAATACTGAAACAAATTTAACTGCTTAAAACTTACAAACATAAGTTTTTTGTTTGCTCGTTAATTGATTTTGGAGGAGTAATATTTCCATTTTGAGGGTTTAATGGTTATCTTATGTGTCCTTAAAATATAAATACTGCTTGAAATCAAATAAAAACTTTTGAAAAACCCTTGCAAAACTAAAAAAAATGTGCTAATATACATTTGCTTTTGAAAAGCATGCAGCAACTTAATATGGCGGTGTGGCGAAATGGCAGACGCTCGTCACAACCCCGCCCTTTGGTTATTTGCTAAACGCAAATTAACACTTATAGGCGTGTTGCTCCTCCTTCCCATAAAACTTGCGTTTTGCGGGAGCCCTTTATGTCTTGTGCGTCTCCATAATCTTAATATGCCGGTGTGGCGAAATGGCAGACGCACAAGACTCAAAATCTTGCGATGGCAACATCATGTCGGTTCGACCCCGACCACCGGCACCAGGCCGCAAACGGTTTGTGCGTGAACTTGGATCCATTTGCTGCAAAGATAGCGTAACTCACATTCACGCGTGGGCGATTTTTTAAAGTGGGAATCCCCCACCGCTATACCAAATTTAATCTTCTTTAAAGCAATTTTGCTTTTCAGAAGTGTATAATAAAAATATTTAACAAAAAACCCCTAAATTTTTAAATAGGGGTTGTTTTTTACTAAAAATATTTTCTATACGCTTTTGTTAACTTCTTGTTTTTCGCCTATAATTTCGTGCAATTGTTCATTTAAAATCTTATCCATACCCTGTGGAGAGTGAGCAACTCCTTTAATTAAATAAGTATGAGTATTTTTAAGTTTTAAACTTTTAATTACATCGGCCATTTTTGTCCAACGCTTTTGTATGTTTTCATCAAGAATATCACAAATAATTTGTCTTTCTTCATTTGTGAAGCAATCATCATATTTAACAGGGTCATTGTCATCCAAATCTCCCATAAATAGATATTGCTTAATTTTCTTATAGGCATTTGCATTGAAAGATTTGCCAATAAGTTTTTCATAATCGTTAACCCCAAGTGGATAGTTTAACTTATGTCCTTTTAATTCCTTAACATGCAAACAAGGAACTGCACTCATACCAGCCGCTATAACACAACTAACCGTTTCTGGATAAAGCAGCGCAAATCTTTGTGCAAACTTGCTACTAGCAGAAAACCCCGTCATTATAATTTTATCGCTTACTTGATAGCCAAGATTAGTTAAAACCTTTTTAGCATTGACTATCATATTGGCAAATTGTTTATCCACCCTTTTAATATCTTTTTTTGATGTTTTAATTGCTTGCGAAGTTAACATATGGGTGTAAATGTTGTTTTCCCCTTGCATTGGGCGCGTAAAGCAAGGCATAATAATGGCAGAGGCCGCAAGTTTTGATTGCAACCTTCTGCAAACTAAACCATTAAATTCAATTTCCCATAAGGTTAATTTATAGGCATCTTCTGCCGAATTTACAATACCACAATTGTTGCATTCACCAATCAGTTGAAGGTTTTTGCTATCAGAGTTTTGAAAAATTTTTATAAAATAACCAAAATTAAATCCTTCATTTTTGTTGGGTTCAACATAAATTAATTGACTTATTGTTTGCATACAATCCTCTATTGTTAATTATATCATTTTTTATTAAATATGCAAGTGTTTTCCGATATTTTAAACAAACTCAATTGCTCGGGCTTTGGCGTGCGGACTATGTATGCATCGGGGTCTTTTTCTTGCGGAGTGAGTTCAATGTTTGGAGCAAAGGCACGCAAGCAAGCTTTGTAGTAAACTTGCTTGTTTGTTGGGCGGAGAAGGGTTAGGCAATCTTGCAGATACTTCTCCCAATCCTGCCATTTATCCTCATTGTCGCAATTGTTCAATTTGCCAATTTTGTAGTGGTCAACACAGTCCATTTCAAGCGTTTTCTTAATTAACTTTAAACTTTCGTCTGGCTCGATAGTCGGCTCAAAACTTGCAAAGGTTTTTATGTCATTTTCGTGCAAAATTTTTAGTGTTTCCAATCTTTCGCTTGGCGAACTTGCAAAGGGTTCCCAAAACTTGCTTTTGTTTTCATCTAAAAATGTTAATGTTGTGCCAACTGTAATTCTATCTCCAAATTCTTTAAACAAATCTAAATCTCGCAGCATTTTCTTTCCGCCCTTGCTTAAAATCGCAACAGGCACTTTATATGCGTTCAGCATTTTTAAAACGTCTCGCACAATTTCGCCATCATCCGCACTATCGCAATAGCAATCGCCAACAAAAGATAGCAAAACTTGCTCGGTGTATGTGTTTTTCTTTAAATCTTGCTCTAACAATTTTAAAATAATTTTTCTGGGTTCGGGCTTGCCAAAATAATCCTCACCCTTCTTTTGCAAAGTGTGGGGCGCATAACAATATCTGCATCTATGCGAACAGCCAATATAAATGTTTAGCGCATATGGGCTATATTCCCTCGCCATGCCAGTTGGCTTATAAATAACACTCATATGATGATTATAGCAAATTTAAATGTTTTATCAAATGTTATATTAACAATCATATTGTAAGGATTTTATTTTATCCCAATTATCTTTTATTGCTACACCATCAATGGAAAAGTTAGATTTAAATTCTGCAAATGTTTTGTAAGACACAAAATTTTTTGTATCAATCTCCCAAAGAGTATAGTCATCATGAACTGATAATTGATATTTTTTTCCCTTCAAATTTAAATGTAAAATCAAAACCACGTTTTACTAAATTTAAAAATTGAGGATATGTTGGTAAAAAACTTTTCCCTAATTTAAAATACCTCTTTGCTTGGTTTAAACTTATAAAATTAGGCGGGTTAATAGCGTTAGGATAAGATGTAGAATATTTATCGTTATTCCACCCGCATTTTTTGCATGTGCCATTACCCCATGCATCAATTTTTAAAGTGTTCTCACACACATCACATTGCTTTTCCATATTTCCTCTAATTTTAATCTGCAAAGTTTAATTTGTAAATTTTATCCCAAATATCTTTTACTTTTACGCCGTCTATGTTTATTTTGTCGGCAAATTCTTTTAACGACTTATAATTTTGATATCCTTCATCTTTTTCCCATTCATAAAATTCGAAACCATCAAATTTGGTTATGCCAAACTTTCGCTTTTTATAAAAGAATTGCATTTCCAAACCATAGCCCACAATTTCCGCAAATTCATCATAAGTTAATTTTTGCTTTTTTTCAACTTTTTCCATTAGTTCAAAACATTTTTCATTAATATTAATCACTCCACACATTGAATTTCAAATGATTTGGCATTTAGATAAATTGTTGGAAAATCTTGATTGCCAAAAATTATTTCAATTAAATTTTTATTAGATTTATTAATCCAAATGTTTAACAAAAAATCATTTTGCGTTTGTAAATTTAAATTATATTTCATATTACAAACATTATAAAATGAAACTTTGACCAGATGAGAATGTAGTTGTTTTCTTAGCGATTCAGTTGTTTCTATAGTAAATGAAAAAGTCTTTGATTGATTATCAAATTCAAAGTCATACGCTCTACAATCATGGAAATTATACTTTTTTAAATCGGTTAATTTCATTGTGTATCTCTCAAATTTTGCAATTTAAACCGCCACTTTATTTTAGTATTTGTTTATTATGAATTCTCTCCCCGCAAAGTTCACCATCAAAAACAACTTTGGGATAAAGATTGTCAATAAAAAGAAATATTGACATTTGATATGTATTTGCCTTTTTTAAATTTTTCATTTTCAAAGATAATTCATAATCCTTTATTTTATCAAGCTCAATTTCAGAAGAAAAATTTTTCACATTATTAAATTTTAATGTATATCCATAAATTATTTTGCCCAATTTTTCGTTTATTTCTTCTATTTTCCACATAGGAAGCGCAATAGTAAAATAAATTTCATTTTTTATTTTATCGTATTGAATGCAATGAAGTTTGTCTTCATGCATACCCTCTTTATAATAATCTAAAAATTTCATTTTTCAATCCCCCTTAAAAAATTTTCATATTCGCCCGGTGTTAAATGTGATTCTTTACTACCATCGGCACAAGGCTGTCCGTTTTTATCTAAATAAAAATCGTGCCAGCTCTTCGAATTTGGATTATAAACATGATAATGGTCTTCCGCTTTCCAACCATTTTTAGTTGGGTCTCCAATATCAAATCTGATTTTCAATCCTGTTGATTCATCAATAAATGTTCGACTATTCGAGGACTCCCTTTGTCTAGGGTGGGTAACATCTTTAAATCTTTTACTTTTCCATGGATTTTTAGGTAAATAATAACTATATCGTCCGCTACCGGCACCTCTTCCGCCAAATAATTGCAATAAAAATTTCATACTCGCATCTCCTTACCCTCTGTAAATCTATAAGGAAATACTTTTAAATTGCCTTTCATTTCTGGAAAAGGTTTTCCATAACATATTATAGCACTAGGCTTAAGTTTTTCCAACATTTTATTATATCCTTTTAAAAATTTTTCTTTGGTCTTTTTATTTCCATGTGTTGAAACCGCAACTATTGAACCCTGTTCAACTCCATCAAAACAAAAATCAAAACTTCTTTCATCACTCCAAGATATCGTAGGTATTACTTTAATATTTTTACTTTGCCAGAACGCTCCAACCCACCGACTTTTAAAAGTGTTAAACATTTGCAACAATATTGGCATGTCTGTGTATAAACTAAAATCGGGACTTAATAAACAATAATATTGTTGCAATTTTTCTAGTGCAGATAAAGGATTTGTATAAGTTGATTCAAATCTGTAATCATGGATAAAAAAGTGCACAGTCCTATTTTTGTTTTTATTATCATTGTATTTTGTATTACTGTAATTGATTAATTTAATTTTTTCTAAATCAATATCTTGTTTTCTTATTAATGGAATGTCATATATCCCAACTGTTTCAAATTCATTGCGAACAACTTTTTTTATTTCATTATTTAAGAAAACCTTATAAAATTCATCATCTATATTTTGAAGACTTAATAGTTGTTTTTCAATCCCAAAATCTTCAAAATTAAAATTTTGTAATTGTTTTAACTCGTCAAAAAGCACGCCATCATCAAATCCTGTTTCCAAATTTGTTGAATTGTGAGCAATAACATAAGCCCGCTGTTCTTCTTTTGTTAAATGGTCTAACCTAATGCAAGGCAAAGTTTTAAACCCTAAAAGTTTTGCGGCCTCCACCCTTCCATTTCCTTCTAAAACCACATTGTTTTCGCCTGCAATTCCTATTGGGTCGTTAAAGCCAAATTCTTCAATTGAATTTGCAATATGTCTAATTTGTTGTTTGGTGTGTATTTTTGAATTTTTATCATAATTATTTAATTTGTTGATGTCTATATATTCGATTTTTAAATCTTTCATTTCTTTCTCCTCATTTCTGGCGTAAGGCGCAAATCTTTAAGAATTTTTTCTAAATGCTTATTGCAATCTTGCAATGTTTTATAGTGTTCGTTTTCTTTAACCATAACTTTTGGTGTTTTCCCATCTGAACAAATCCCTGTTACAATGCGAATATATCTATCTGGCTTTTTGTTGTATTCTTTCCACGCCCTATCCCTCATAATTTTAATTTGACAATATTGCCAAATAAGTTCGGCATCGGTTGAAGATAATCTATATTTTATGCTTCGTTTTAGCGTTGCAACTATTTCGGCATAGGCAGCTTTTTCTTCATCAGACAAAAATTCTGGGATTTGCAAAACTTCATCATTAATTCTTGCGGTTTCTTGCATCGCCTTTTTATTTTGTTCTATCATTTGTTTTTCAAATAAGTCCATATAGCCTCCAAATAGCAAAAAGGTTCTTCGCTTAGCGAAAAACCTTTTCCTCTCAATTATATAATAACATACAAATTTTTGAATGCTAGTTAATTATGTCAAAAATCAATAAAAATTTTTAAATTTTCTAACGGAATTTGCAAAAGATGCATGAGACTTAAAAAATCCGATTAAGAAACACATAAAAACAAATGAAGCGGCCAATTCATAAAAGCTAAAAAACTAAGGGCAAATGCCCCAATTTTATTAATTTATATTTTTGAACTTATACATTAAAACCATTATTGCTATTTTTTCATTTTTTTTGAATGTTGTTTTAATATTTGTCTAGATAAAACTGGTTTTATCTGTTTTGCCTTTTCTTCTTTGTAAAAATCGTAATTGCCAAGATATGTTGTAATTTTGCCATCTTTAAATTCAATTGTTTTTTCTGCAAATTTATTTATAAAATAACGGTCATGCGAAACGAACAATACCGTTCCGTTAAAATCGTCAATTGCTTTTTCCAAAACTTCTTTGGTTGGTATGTCGATATGATTAGTTGGTTCATCAAAAACTAAACAATTAACATTTTGTTGTAACAGACTTGCCAATCTTAACCGAATTCGCTCACCGCCAGAAAGATTTTTAACAATTTTATTAACATCTTCTTTATAAAATTGAAACGCTGCTAAAATTTGGCGTGCTTTTTGCTCATCAACGCTTGCCTCCAACTTAAAGCATTTGAGGAGTGTTAAATTATCGTTTTCAAAGTTAATAATTTGTGGCAAATATCCAATTTTTACACTAGGGCCGACAAAAACCTCACCGCTGTGCGGTAAATTTTGCATGCCCAACAAAGTTTTTACAAAGGTGGATTTGCCACTCCCATTATTACCAATTAGTGCAACGCGTTCGCCCGATGTTATAATAAAATTTATGCCATTTAAAATTTTTCGCCCATTGCCATCTAAAACCACCAAATTTTTTGTTTCAAACACGCGTTTAGACGATTTTTTATTTTCAGAAAAACCGATTTTTAATTTTTTTGCCTCTTGTGGCCTTTCCACTTTTCTAGATAAAATTCTATCTAATTGCGTTTGAAGTGCGTGCGCACGATTACACAATGTTGAACTGTTGGTTGCCATGCCACGTTCGGCAAAATATTTAATTTGTTCTTGCAACCTTTTTATAATAATTTGTTGGTCTTGATAAGCCGCCATTTGCTTTTCAAATTCTTTTTCCCGTTCAATTAGATATCCAGAATAATTTGTGTTGTAAACTTTTGGCTCTATGCC
The DNA here is from genome assembly GCA_947630405.1 of uncultured Clostridia bacterium. GTDB lineage: Bacteria > Bacillota > Clostridia > Christensenellales > UBA1242 > Onthoplasma. The sequence continues at coordinate 7,570 of CANRHL010000004.1, read as the reverse complement.
GGATAAATCTAAAATTTTATTAGACATTCTATCCAAGAAATATCGGTCGTGCGACACAATAACGCTTGCGCCCTTAAAACTTTTAATATAATTTTCCAACCACTCAATTCGTTCAATATCCAAATGGTTTGTTGGCTCGTCAAGCAAAATCAAATCAGGCCTTTGAAGTAGTGCTTTTGCAAGTTGAACAAGTGTCTTTTCGCCGCCGCTCAAAGTTGAATAGGGTTGGCTCATCATTGCATCATTTATTTTTAGGCCAGAACACACTGTATCAATTGCAACATCAACATCATAGCCACCAATTGAAGAAAATTCTTCCATCACTCTGCAATATTTTTCTATAGTTTTATCATATTCTGCTTGTGAGGAAGGATTCGCCATAATTTCTTCATATTTTTTTAAAGTTCTTGCCAATTCATTGATTTTAACAAAGGCATCTTTTAAGACATCAACAACTTGTCTATCATCAACTTTATCCGAAGCCGTTTGATCTAAATATGCAACGCTTGCCCCCTTTTTTATGCTAACCGAGCCAGAATCGGCTCTTTCTATCCCAGCAATCATTTTTAATAATGTGGATTTCCCACACCCGTTGGGACCAACAATTGAAATTGACTCGCCTTCATTAAGCGAAAAAGAAACACCTTCAAAAAGTTGCTCATATCCAAAATTTTTAGATAATTTGTTAACATCAAGAATTATCATAAAATTATTATAATTTATTCAATGAAAATTGTCAATATTTTAACTTTGCCTTCTTTAGTGAAAAAACAACCCTTTAATTTAAGGGTTGTAAAAACAAAAAATTACATTTTAAGCTTAAAAAAGCAAAAACATTAATCGGCAACTTCGTTTGGGCGCACGCAGTTAATAATGAGTTCACAAATCATATTTTCGTCGTCTTTGCATCCGCCCTTAATCCACTCGTCAACTATTGCATAAACACCACTTATGTAATAGGCACAAATGTATTTTCTTTCATTTTTATCGATGTTATAAATATCAAAAATAGGATATAAAATTTTGTTTTGTAAAAAACTATATTTTTCTATTGATTTCATAAGGGTGGGATGTTTTGCCGACACTTGATACACCACTTTGTTCTCTTTAACATGTTTTAAATATGGCAACAAATATTTTGGCGTGATTAAAATTAAATCTTCCTTTTGTTTATCATTAATTTTAGTTGCAAAATCTTTATTCTCTTCGCCAAAACAAGAATAAAAATTTTTGTTTAAATTTTCTATTGTTTCGTAAAGTAAATCATCAATGTTGTCATAATGCAAATAAAAGGTGGAGCGATTAACCCCCGCCTTTTTGCAAATTTCTTTTATGCTCAAAAATTCGTAATCCTTTTTATTGAGCAATTCAATAAGTGCTTGATTCATTAAAAGTGATGTGTTGTAATATTTGCTTTCGGATTTATTCATAGCACTTCTCCTAAACTCTATTCTTCTTCGCTAATTTCTTTTGCAAGTTTCATAATGTCAGAGCCATATTTTGCTTTGCCGTTTGCACGCATTTTGCTATAAATTGGATAGTTCACAGCGCACCCAATAATGCCAACAACACCAACAACAATGCCGGCAATCATTGCCACAAGGCCCGAGCCAATAACTTTCATGGCAAGGCACATGCCAACGCCCAACACCAACGCACTAATAATGCCAAATGTGTAAGCGAAAATTGTTGCTGGTAATTTTGCTTTGTTGTCAAGTTTTTTTAGTTGTTTAACCTTTGTTGTGTCCTTTGGTGCATATTCATTTGCAATCTGCTCTGCATAAATTTTATCTGTATTCATATTTTACCTCCTTTATGAATTACGACATCATTATATCAAGGCAAAACATGAAATTGAACAACACAAATTTAAAAAAATGTTGATTTCAAAACCAATTTTTATTAATATTGAATTATTCTTATGTTTCTCTTATTTTAACTTGTTATATTGTTTGTCGTCTACCGGCTCGAGCCATTCGTTTGAAGTTTTAACTCCCGGCACTTCGATTGCAAGATGAGAAAACCAACTGTTCTTTGCCGCACCGTGCCAATGCTTTACATTTGCTGGGATATTCACACAATCTCCCGGTTTGAGTTCAATGGCCTTTTTGCCATATTCTTGATAATATCCCCTGCCACCAACACAAATAAGGATTTGCCCTCCGCCACTTTTTGCACGATGAATATGCCAATTATTGCGGCATCCCGGCTCGAAAGTCACATTAAAAATTCCTTGTTCTTTGCATATTGGTGCGAGATAACTCTGCCCAACAAAATAATCTTTAAAGGCGTCATTTGGATTGCCAATAGGGAAGAAAATTGTGTTTTGATAGATTTCTTTTTCAGTTTTGGCATCAACTTTCTCATTCCAAACATCTTTTGCCAACCTAAACACCGCCCATGCCTTTGGCCAGCCGACATAAAAAGCGCAGTGCGTGATAATGGCCGCAATTTCTTTTTTGTTTACGCCATTATTTTTTGCATTTTGTAAGTGATAAATAATCGAACTATCTGTTATGCCAGATGACATAAGCCCAACAACGGTTATTATGCATCTCGTTTTAAGGTCAATATCAGCGTTGTTCCAATTTTCGCCAAAAAGCACATCATCATTGAAATGTGCAAAGTCGGGCGCGAACTCTCCAAGTTGTTTTCGTCCTGCATCTTGTGTTATTTTTTTCATATTAACTCCTTAACATTTCCAAACTTATATATTTGCTTATAATTTTAAACTCTCTGCCCAGGCTTTCAAATCTTCTTTTGAAGGGCGACCGTTAAGAATTTTGCCAGAAATTATATTTGTTGTTTTATCGCACGAAGATTTTAAATCTTTAGCCGTGTTGCCAAGCCCACTCCCGCCGGAAGTTGCAAAAAGCACAATTGTTTTGTTCGCAAAATTGTAACTCTCCAAAAAGGTGTTTATAATTCTTGGTGCAGTATACCACCAAATTGGAAAGCCCAAAAACACAACATCATATTCTGCCATGTTTTTAAGTTCATTTTTAATTTGCGGACGCGCAGATTTGTCGTTCATCTCCAAAGTTGAACGGCTTTTTTTGTCCATCCAATTTAAGTCTTCCGATGTGTAAATTTGTTTTGGTGCAATTTCAAATTTGTCCGCACCAATTGCCGCTGCAAGGTCAGTTGCAACGCGTTTTGTTGTGCCGCTAGCACTAAAGTATGCCACTAATTTTTTCATATTTAATCTCCTTTTATTATTAATAATTTAATTATATCACAAAATAAACACAAGTCCAATTTTTTTCATGTAAAATTAGAAATTTTAGCCACTTATAACAAATTAAACAATGTTGGATTTGCCTCGCCATTATAATTGACTATTAGTTGTAAATTTGATAAAATTATAAAACTTTGGAGAATTTATGGAAAAAGAAAATTTTACACCTTCAATTAGCGTGCTATCTTCTGTTTATATTAACGATAAGGCCAAAGATGTTAAAGAAGCGTTTGATAGCATAGTTAATCAAACCTACGCACCAAAACAAATTGTAATTGTACGAGATGGCGCGGTTAGTGAAGAACTACAAAATCTGTTAAACGAATATAAAAAGGACCCACTCTTCACAATTGTTGAGAGAGAGAATAATTTAGGCTTAGGCAAAACATTAAATGAAGGCACAAATTATTGCAAGTTCGATTTTATTGCACGCATGGATAGTGACGATATTGCCCTGCCAACCCGCTTTGAAAAACAAATTGAATGTTTTAAAGACGACCCTGCTTTAAGTTTGGTTGGCACAAACGGTGTTGAGTTTGTAAACACGCTTGAAAACACTGCCGGCGTTAAGGCCGTGCCAGAAACTGATGCGGAAATAAAAAAGATGATGAAAAGCCGCTGCCCTTTTTGCCATATGTCGGTTATGATGAAAAAACAAGCATTGCTAGATGCGGGCGGCTATCAAGATTGGTTTTATGCCGAAGATTGGTATTTGTGGATAAGGATGGCGCTAACGGGTGCAAAATTTAAAAATATTCAAGAAAATTTAATGCAAATTAGAATTAATGAAGATACATATGCCCGAAGGCACGGCATGAAATATTATAAAAGCATAAAAAATCTTTTAAAATTCATGAAACAAAACAAAATGATTTCGCACTTTGAATATTTTAAAGCATGCGTTCAGCGTTTTGTTGGCCATGTGCTAGTACCAAGGCGCTTTAAAGCAAGGTTATATAAACGTTTTATGCGCAAATAAAATTAAAAAAGGCTAATTTACCCATTGGCCTTTTTTATTTTTATCTTTAATTTTAAGTAACATTTTTGTTAATAAATCCCAACGCAAATAAACTAATAGATTTTTTATTTTCTGAGTTTTATCAATTGAAATTTTGTTGTTTGCTTTAAAATTTTTAAAACTCTTCCACTCCCTAATTTCTTTTAAAGATAACTTTGCATTAAATCGTAATTTCGTAAACAAGCAATAAGAATAACAATGAAATTTTAATGCAGAAATTAAGTTTTCATATTTTGTGTTTTTTAACACTTCACTCATATTATTAATGTAACTTATGCAATTTTGCACAATTGCTTCGTTGCTAAAATGTATGGCGGAGTTTTCTCTTAAAACATAGTTATATAAATATTTATTTACATAAGAAATTGATTTAGCATTTAATATGGCGCGCGATAGAAAAATTGTATCTTCCATATATCTAACATCTTCAGAAAATCTAATGTTTTCAATAGTTTCTTTTTTAAACAATGTGTGCCAAACGGATCCCGTTATGTAAGAATTATAAAAAAGTTCTTTGCCATCGTTGTGATAATTTTCATGATTAAACAAATAAGTTAAATTTCGTGTTTCGCAAAAAGTTTCCATAATTTTTTCGTTTACATTTATTAAGCCATTTTTCATTGCAAAACTATAAAAACAAAAAGTTAAATCTGCCTGCGTTTCATTTTGCTTTTTTATTAGTTCTTCATACATATTGGGTTCAATAAAATCGTCGCCATCAACAAACGCAATACCCCCCCCCCTTGCAACATCCAAGCCCGCATTGCGCGCGCTTGATACGCCACCATTTGGCTTGTGTATTACTTTTATTCTTTTATCAATTTTTGCATATTCATCACAAATTTTTCCGCACCCGTCCGGACTTCCATCATCCACCAATATAATTTCTAAATTTTTATAGGTTTGATTAATTATACTTTCAATACATTTGGGCAAATATTTTTCAACATTATAAATTGGCACTATTACACTAATTAAATTATCCATTTAAACTCTCCTTATAAATATCTTCAAGTGTAGAAACACAATTTTCAATTTTAAACGAATTATCACAATCCATTGTTTCACGGTTTGTAGTTTTAGTTAATCTTATAATTTCGTCCGCCCATTTCTCATTGCTCTCTTTTAAAGGCATAAATGAAAATTTGTTGCTTATTTTTGACATTTTGCTGCAAGCATTTGATGCAACACATGGCAAACCGTTATACTGTGCTTCAATAAGAACAAGGCTAAGCCCTTCATTAAGTGATGGCAAAACAAGCACATCGGACATACAAAAATAATCTTTCGATTTATTTGTGTAGCCCACAAATTCAACTTTATCGGAAAGGCCTAAATTCTTTACCTTTTCAACATAATTGTCTATTAACGGACCTTCACCTAAAAGAAACAACCTGCAATCCACTTTTTTTGTTAATGCGTTAAAAACATCAATTAGTTTATTATGGTTTTTTTCTTTACAAAATCTGCCCGAGTGAACAACAACAAGTTCATTTTTTATATTATATTTTTCTCTCATTTGGTTGCGAATTTCAGCATCAAATTTAAAATTTTCAACATTAATTCCGTTTTTTATTATGTCAAATTTGTGATTTCCAAATAAGCACTTGCCCGCCAAATCCGAACATGCCAATTTTATATCTGCGTTTTTGTTAACGCCAATTATTAAAAATTTATTGCGAATTCTACTAAAAAATTTACTTGATAATTGTGAGTTGTGTGAGTGAACGGCAAATTTAATTTTCTTTTTGCTTTTTTTGATTGCTTTTTTAACCAACATTTGAAAAATTGGGTCGTGCAAATGAACAATTTGATAATTTTGCTCTTTTAAAACTTTGGCTAGTTCATTAACAAATTTACTTGCACCTAAAAGGCTTGGCCTTGTAAGTTCAAAAACTTGTGAACCTTCACTTTTAAAATAATCATCTGCAGTTGGAATATCCCATTTTTCAAAAGTTGCAAAATCAAAATGGAAAGTGGATTTATCTATGTAAGGAAAATAGTTTTTTAGCACTGTTGTTATGCCACTTGTAAGGGCTAAGTTATGTGCGATGTGTAAAACATTTATCATAAACACTCCATGTATTTTTATAATTATACAAAAAATCACTTTCTAAAGTCAATAAATAAGATTTTTATTTGACAAAAAAATTTAAAATTTGTAAAATTTTTTTAATGGCTTATAGTTACGATATTAACACTTCAAAATTAGATAAAAAATCTTCCGTTTGCATTTTTATTTGCAACATAACAAAATAAAAACCGCCAATCTTTGGCGATTTTTTATTTTAAAATTTCTATCTGGTTTTGCCCTTTTATTTTTAACCTTTTATCTGCCAATTTTTGAAGTGCATTGCCCTCTTGAACAAGTGAAATTATTGTTGCGCTGCCATATCGCTTTGTGTTTTTTGCAAGTGTAAGCAATGTTTTGCCCGCCTCGGCAAAATTATCATTTGAAAGGATGGTGGTTAAATCGTCAATCACAACAACTGCATTTTTCTTGTTTTCAATCATGCGTTTAATATTTTCAATTGCAACACCTAAAATGTGGTTGATATAATCTTCTTTATCAGTCAATTTTGTAACAAAACAATTTGCGTTTTTTAATTCTTTTAAATAAATGAAATTTTTATCAAGCATTGAAATGTTGATGTAGATATTTTTTGTGCCATTAAGTGAATTTAAAAGTGAAATCATCTCTTGCGTGTTCAAATTAAAATCTTCGCCCGAAACGAACACATTTTCGCCATATTTCAAATTCAAATTATTGTAATTTTCATTATTAAATTTGATTGGTTTATCTGGCAAAATAGCTTCAATTTTGTTAATATCTGGCCGAGTTTTTGGAAAGCTATTTATTGGGATGTTGTTTATGTTTAAAACTTTTTTAACAACCAGGCTGCCATCTTGAACTTGAAGTTCGGCAATAACAAAATCCCCCATTTTAATTGGAGAGATGAAACACACTTCACTAGGAATGTAAAAACTTATAAAAGTGTTATCCTTAAACTGCCACAACACTGCCGAATTTTGATTAACAAATTCAACATAACCCGAGATAATATTCTCCCCGCTTGTGTATTCAAATTTAACTCTCTCTTGGTTAAAAATGATGTTTTTGGTTAAGGTTTCATTTGATTGAGGCACTAGATATTGAAAGCCGGTTTTAGGTGGACGCCCGTGACGAGTTGCGGAAAAATTAGGCTCTAGTTTGCCAGCCTTAATTTCGTTTATTTCGCTAATAAGTTGTGCTCTTGTTTTGCTAGTTGGACTTTTTACGCCAATTTTTCTAGCAAAATCACGAAGGGCAAAAA
>CANRHL010000003.1 GCA_947630405.1 uncultured Clostridia bacterium | reverse complement strand
ATTAGGCAGCACCACGGCGTGCAAGGATGCAGGCAAAATGATTTCTGCCGGCAAGGACTATGTTGTGCAGGATGGCGACATAATTGTGTTTAAATTTAACGTTTAATATGAAAAAAGAAGAGTTAGTTTTAGAAAACAAAATTAAAGATATTAGTATTGATAAAAAGCAATACCTTGTTTACTTGCAAATTTTATTGGTGCTATTTAATTTGTTTTTGCTTGCGGGCGTGATTGTGCTGGTGGTGTTTATTAATCAATGGTTTGTTTATGTAATTGACATATTAATTGTTGCCTTTTGCATTTATAGGAGCATTGTAACAATGAAGGCAGCACAAAAAAATCACGGCTACACACTTTATGAAAACGCCCTTAAAGTAAATTCACTTTGGTATGATACAATTGTTGACCTTTCCACAATCTATAAGGTTGTGCCTAAAAAAACGCTGTTTGATAAATTGTTAAAACGCGGCACAAATTCGGTGGTAATTTATTTTAAAGATGGCGGATATTTTAAAATTAAACTTTTTCATATTAACGAAAATGTTAATAAATTAGTTGACGAAATTATGTCACTTTCACTTGAAGCAAAAGCAAAAGTAATGCCAAAATAACATCTAAAAACAATAAAAAAACAACAAAACAACTAAAAATCAAAAATAAAAAATTTAATAAACAAAAAACAATATTTATAAAAAACAAAAATAAAAAACAACAAATAAAAATAAAAACAATATTTATAAAAAACAAAAATAAAAAACAACAAATGAAAATAAAAACAATAAAAAAAGCACCTTCCGTGCTTTTTATTTTAATTTTATTAATAGGTAATTTTTCTTGCCTTTTTTAAACAATATGCCGCCCTTTAAAGTTTGTTTTTCAATAACAAGTTGCGGGTCGGTTATTGTTTGCCCGTCCATACTCAAGCCGTTTTGCTCAATTAACCTGCGCGCTTCGCCTTTTGAAGAAACAAATTTTGCATTTAAAAGTAAATCTAAAACGCCAATTGTATTTTCTTTTAACTCAATTTCAAAGGTTGGGGCATTGTCTTTATTTATTTGCTGGCTATTAAACAAATTGTCGCTCATATTTTGTGCTTCAATTGCGTCTTTTTCGCCGCGAATAAATTTTGTAATTTCAAATGCCAAACGCTTTTTACTTTTAACAATGTCGGCTTTAATAAGTTCCCTTACTTCGCTCATTTCTAGGTCGGTAAATAGGGCAAACATCATTTCAACGCACGCATCTGGCGTTTGATAAACTCCCTGATAGAAATCGTACGCAGAAATTTTATCCTCATCAATCCAAATTGCGCCCTTTTCGGTTTTGCCCATTTTTTTGCCTTCCGGAGTTAGCAAAAGTGGGTTGGTTGCGCCAAGCATAACTCGATTTTTGCCATCCAGCGCGTTCATTTTTCTGCCAAGTTCACTGCCGGCAACAATGTTTCCCCATTGGTCGGCGCCGCCCCATTGGAGATTGCACCCATAGGTTTTGTTTAAATACAAAAAGTCATACGCCTGCATTAACATATAGCCCATTTCAAAGAAGGTTAGTCCGCCTTCGGCAATGCGCTTTGCGTAAATTTCGTTGGTTATCATTTTGTTCACATTAAAATGCACGCCAACATCACGCATAAAGTTGACATAATCATAGCCCTTGTACCAATCCGCGTTATTAACAATTATTGCGGGGTTTGGCCCGTCAAAACGCAAAAATTTACCATAAGCGCGCTTAATGCCTTCCACATTTTTTGCAAGTTGCTCTTTTGTTAGCATTGGGCGCATATCCGTTTTGCCAGAAGGGTCACCAATTGCGGCAGTTGCTCCGCCAACAAGCACAATAACCTTGCAGCCAGCCTGTTGAAAACGCCTTAAAATTGTGCATGGCACGCAATGGCCGATGTGAAGGCTATCGGCAGTTGGGTCAGTGCCCGAATAAACTGTAACCTTGCCCGAATTAAGAAGTTGTTTTAAACCTTCTTCGTCCGTTGTTTGATAGAGTAGTCCGCGTTCTTTTAAAGTTTCGTATAGTTTCATAAATATCCTTTTAATATAAAACTATCCCGAAGGATAGTTCTCATTTTATTTACCTCTGCCGTTCCACAAATTGCTTACCCAGGTTTGAATAATGTTGCCGTTAATTATATATTTGCCAACCAATTTATCTGTTTGGTTAAACACAACTTTTTCAATATGCGTGTTGTCCTGAACTAGCGGAGTAACCGTTTTGTTAACCGCTGGCACAAGCGTTAGTGCAGAAAGTATGCCATTTAAAACCACAATTACAAGGGCGGCTTTAAGAACGCCGAACACAAGGCCGAAAATTTTATTTAAACTGCCAAGCACTTTGGTCCTTGCAATGTTATCGAATAGTTTTGAAAGCAGAGCAATAACAATTTTCAATATAATGAACACCAATATTGCAGAAATTACAACCATTATGATGTAACCTAAACTTTCACCAACCAGGCTTGCAACAGTGCCTTCTTGTGCCACAATGGCTTCATCTGAAACGCCATTAAACACTGCTTTAACAAGCATAATCAACATGCCGTTAATGTCGCTTGGAATTGCAGCAATTAAAGCATCTTTTGTTCCAAACGAACTTACTGTGCGGTTAAAGAACTCATTAACGCCGCTTAAACCCTCACTAATTTTGCCACCTATAAGGCCGGAGAAGTTATAAATGCCGTTTATCCAATTTGCAACAAACCTTGCAACCAAAATAGAAATAATTAGGCAAACCACCCAACTAAATAAAGAAATAAACGATTTTAAAAACCCGCGTTTAAAGCCAATAATGCCAGCAATTACAAGCGTGGCAATAATAACAAAATCAATTATGATACCAATTGTAGATAACATATTTCCCCCTCTACAACCATTATTTTAGCATAAACACAATTATTTGTAAAGATTTTTGTAAAGTATTTTTGATAACTTTTGATTTTATTTTTAAATCGACAATAAATTTAGTTTACAATTAATATAAATTATTAAATAATAGGAAAATATAATTAAAACTATTCAAATTATTTGTTTATTTTTTTATTGTTTGTTATAATATACTTTATTGAGGTGAATATGGAAAAGAAAAAAGGCAGCCCGTGGAAATCTTTATTAATATATATCCTTATTTTTGCCGTGGTGGCACTGCTTATTTACTGGGTGGCGGGCAGAAATAATAGCGGAAAACAAATCTCCTACACCGAATTCCAAAACCAAGTGTATGCCGGCAAAGTTGAAGAAATTGACGTTTATGGCTACACTGTTAGAATTAGGCTTAAAGATGGCGTTAGTGAGGATGATTTTCCAAGGCTAAACGATTGCTATTGCACATTTATGAGCGTTAACGAACTTACCGCTTTTATTGATAAATATAACGAGAGTTTGTACGATTTAGATGCTGAAAACAACGTTCAATTTAATGCAGATGGCTCAATTAAGGTTAAAGAAGGCGCAAAATTAATTGAAGCAAACTATTCTTACGAGCAAGAATCTTGGTTAAGCACAATAATGCCTTATGTTAGCGTTGTGTTAATTGTTATAATTGGCATAATGTTGTTTAGGGCAATGTCGGGCAGTTCAAAGGGCTTTGGTTTTGGCAAGTCTAAGGCAAGGTTGGTTGTTTCGTCTAACGTTAAATTTAGCGATGTCGCCGGTGCAGACGAGGAAAAACAAGAACTACAAGAAATTGTGGAGTTTTTAAAGAACCCATCAAGATATACCGAATTGGGTGCGCGCATACCTAAAGGCGTGCTGCTGGTTGGCCCACCGGGAACGGGTAAAACCCTGCTTGCAAAAGCGGTTGCGGGAGAGAGCAAAGTGCCTTTCTTCAGCATGAGCGGTAGCGATTTCGTTGAACTTTATGTTGGTGTTGGAGCAAGCCGTGTTAGAGATTTGTTTGAAAACGCCAAGGCAAGTTCACCATGCATTGTGTTTATAGATGAAATTGATGCGGTTGGTAGGCAACGTGGTGCAGGTTTAGGTGGCGGAAATGACGAACGCGAGCAGACCTTAAACCAATTGCTTGTTGAGATGGATGGCTTTGAAACAAATAGCGGCATAATTGTGCTTGCAGCAACAAACCGCGCTGATATTCTTGACCCAGCATTGACACGCCCAGGACGTTTTGATAGGCAAGTTTATGTTCATTTGCCAGATGTTAAAGGTAGGGAAGAAATTATAAAAGTTCACTCTAAAAATAAGCCTTTAAGTGATGATGTTGACTTTAAGCGCATTGCAAGGCTAACAAGCGGGCTTGCCGGTGCGGATATTGAAAACATGCTTAACGAGGCAGCACTTTTAACGGCGCGAGATAATCGCTATAAAATAACAATGGTGGATATTCAAGAAGGTTTAAATAAAGTGTTGATGGGGCCTAAAAAAGTTTCGGCACACATTAACGAAAGCGATAGAAAAATCACTGCAATTCACGAATCTGGCCACGCAATAATTGCACAAAGCCTGCCTAATTGCGATAATGTGCAAGAAATTTCTATTATTCCGCGTGGCAATGCAGGTGGCTACACCTTAACCCTTGACGAAAAGGATAGCACTCATTTAACCAAGCAGAAGTTGTTGGATAGCATCACCATGATGCTTGGTGGCAGAAGCGCAGAAGAAATTATGCTTAACGATATAACCGCCGGCGCCTCAAACGACATTGAACGTGCAACCAAAGTTGCAAGAAAAATGGTGGCAGAGTGGGGCATGAGTGATAAATTTGGGCTTATTAGTTTTGGTGAAGGCGAAGAAATTTTTGTGGGAAGAGATTATCAACGTCAAGTGCCATATGGGCAAGAACTTGCAAAAGAAATTGACGAGGAAGTTAGAAAAATTGTTGATGCCGCGCACAAGAGAGCAAAAGAAATTTTGTTAAGCAAAAAAGAGGTTATTGAAAAAGTTGAGCAAATTCTGCTTGAAAAAGAAACAATTTATAGAGAAGAATTTGAAATGATTTATAACGGCGCAAGTGTTGAAGAAGTTGAAAAGGCAATTGATAAAAAAGAAAAAGAGAAAAGGGAATATCAAGAACGTGCTAAAAAGCAAGCAACTATGGAACGCAAAATGCGTGATATAAAGTTGAGAATTGAAACCGCAAACGCATATTTAAAGGCAGGCATGATTACAAAACAAGCGCACGATAACATCATTAATGAGGCAGAAAAAGAATTGAAAGCATTAACCGAAAATGAAAAACAAGAAGGCGAGCAAAAAGCCGAAAAAGAAAGTGAAATAAAAGAGAAAAAAGAAACTAAAGAAGCCGAAAGCAAAGAAAAAAAGGAAACTAAAGAAACCGAAACTTCGCCAAAAGAAGAAAAAAGCGAAGAGAAAAAGGACACAAAAAAGAAAACCCGAAAAAAAGATGACAAGTCGGATAAATAGTTGATTTTATTAATTCAATTTGATAAAATAAAAATAGGAGATGTTTATGGCAAAAAAAATAATAGCAATTATTAGTTTAAGTTTAATTGGCATTTTGGTGGTGGCAACAATAGTATTGGCAAATATTCCATTTAGCCACAATTTCAAACACAACAAGCCGGATTATATTGAAGTTTATTATGGCGGAACGGAAACAACCGCAAGGTCGGCAACAAACGATGATTTTAACAAAATTATTGAGTTAATTAACAAGGCAACAGACGATAAAATTTTAAACGCCCTTTTCGAAGGAAGACTAAACGATAAACCTGTTCTTGTTGACGAAAATGAAAAGTTAACTTCAGTTCCATCTAACGCGTCATCTTATTATGTTTGTTATAAATATAAGGAAGGAAATCCGCAAACATTAATGGATGGAGATAAAGCCTTTAAAGATGAAAACGGAAATGAATATTTATATGCACAAATATGCTTTGAAATTACTGAAAAAAGCGAAACCATTAAGGCTTATGTAATACCGCAAAAAGACGATAACGGAAATAACTATAGGCCAAACAATGGAAGCAAATTGCAATATCATAAATATTATTCAATTAATGCAGATTTCTCTGAGTTGTACACATATTTGTCCGATGCTGGTTTTAAGAGATAAAAAAAATAGGCAATAACGCCTATTTTTTTATTTTGTTTATGTAATCGATAATATCTTTAACTGTTTTCATTTTAGAAACATCTTCATCTGGCAAGCTAACGCCAAATTCATCTTCAAACGCCATAACCAATTCAACCACATCCAAACTATCTGCACCTAAATCTTCAACAAGGTTGGTTTTTAGGGTTATTTCATTTTTCTTTTTACCTAATTTTTCGGCAATTAAACTAATTATTTTATCTTCCATTTCTGCCTCCATTATAATTTTATCAAAATATTTATTTTTAGTAAAGTATTTTTATAAACTAAATGCAAAAACAACAAATTTATATGGCAAAATTCGACAAATTTGTTTGTTTTTATTAATATTTGTATCGTTTCTCTCTAATTAAATTTGATAAAATATTTTTATGGAAGTTGTTAAGCAAGATTTTTTAGAAAACTTAAAACAAATTGTTGAAGTGCGCGCAAAATATCAAAAGGTGATGTTGCTTTATGATAATTCGGCAAGTAATGGTCAAATTGCATCAATAATTGATGCCATAAAAGGCGTGTGCATTTATAATAAAATGAACACCGATGTTTTGGACTATAACGAAATTAATAACGGCTACAAATTAATTATATATTTAATGAGTGCAGATAGTTTTTTGCACTTAGATATTGAACTAACCGATTTTATAAATATTTTTTTGCCAACAACCGATTTTGTCTTGCCGTTTTATTCTAACAACTTTAAATTGAACAAGCTTGGCGATTATCTTTTTTTAATGTCGAACAACATAGATATTTCAATTGAAACAAGCATTATGTTTAATAAACTTTACGATTATATTAACGGCTTAATTGTGGGGCAAATTAAAGATGATGAAATGTTTAAATTATCCAACATAACGCAATCTGAAATTTTAAAACTTTTAAATGCAAGCGAAATTAATTTTGTCGATTTAAAAATTTTAAAGCAATGTAACATAAGTGTTGAATTTTTGCCTGTTGTGGATTTAGTTTTAATTTCGGCAATTAAAACGCTTGTTTATGCAATTTACAAAAACAATTTAGGGTTGGTTGATTGTTATAAGGCAACACAAAATGACGAAGCATTGATTGACAAATTTTATGCGCAGTCAACAAACAACACTTTAATTGAGTTAATTAAATTGAATAGTGTAAATTTAAATAATTTAATTTTTCAAATTGACGAAACGCTTAAAAATTTAAACTGGTTTTTTAGTTCAATTAAAAGGGCGGATGTGGATAAAATTATTTTAAAAGTTAAAGATTATTTAAAACAATCTAACGATTTTTTGTTTAATTTATATTTGTATAATATCTTTGGCGTTTAAAACAAAAAAACTTGTTAATAATTTACATTATGAAAAAGTTAATGGTTTGTTTAGCCTTGTTTTTTATACTTATATCCGGCACGCCAAAACAAAGTTTTTCACTAACCGATTATTTTTCGGGCGAGTATTATGCTTACACCGAAAAACCAGCAAGTGAAAATTACATATTTCTTGGTTTTTGTTATATGAATAAGGGCAAAGTTATTAATAAAGATATAATTGGCGAAAGTATGGTTATAAAAAACTTTGAACCGATTAGTGCAATAAAAACACTTAATGCAAAAATTATTAAAACCGAAGTTTTAGAAAATGGCGCGGTGGTGATTTACGCTTTTTCTTCGTTAATTAATAAAAATGTTACATTAGAAAATGAAAAAGTAAATTTGCAAATTGCACATTATGAAAATTATTCGGTTATTGGCTGGCCGCTCATTTTAGGAAGTTTTTAAATTAGCCAACAGACGAAAACAATTTTAAAAAAAATTGTATAAACAAAAAATTTTGGTCTAACATTTTGCTAGGAGGCAATATGAATAGTACCAAATCTCCACAAAAGAAAAAGATAATTACCACCACAATTTATGCCGTTATTATTGGCTTGTTGGTTATTGCGTGCGCAATTGTTATTGCAATGGTTAGCGCAAAACAAACAACAAACAATGTGGCAGATGTTGGCGGTGGAGAGGAAAGCGATATAACAGTTTCTACACCTACTTATTTTGTTCCAATGAAAGGTGCGGTTTTGTTAAAGGATTATTCTAAAACAGAATATCAATTTAACGACACCATGAAACATTGGGAAATTCACAAAGCAATTGATTTAAAAGTGGGAGAGAGTGCAGATGTTATGGCAATTGCAGATGGCACAGTTTCTGAAATTTACACCACAAATCTTGATGGCACCGTAATTAAAATTGCGCACGCTAACGGCTTGGTTTCTATTTACAAATCGCTAGATTCAAAAGTTAATGTTAAGGTGGGGGATAGAGTTTCAGGCGGAAGCGTTATCGGCACGGCAACAGATAGCATGCAATATGAACTTAATAGCGGCGCACATTTGCATTTGGAAACCGTGTTAAACGGCGTTAAAGTAGACCCTAATGATTACATTTCATTAGGAGATAAGTAGAAACTAAAAACGGACCTCATCGTCCGTTTTTTTCATTAAATTAGTTTCATGAAAATTTTGTTGCATAATTAAATTTTCGTCAATATTTGTTTCAACAATAATGTTTAATTTTTCATTTTTATCATCCACATTAATGGTGGGATTAAAATCTATTGTTTGATTATCTTTAACTTGGCCAGTGTAATAGTAATAGTTATCAACGCCTTGCTGCCACCTTTCATCTAACTCGGTGTTTGCGTTCTGCCCGTTGTTTAAATTGAATTTAACGCGCATTAAATTGGATTTTAAATTTTCTGGCGTTTTAATTTTTAAATTTAATTTGTTAGAGTTCTCTGTTAGTTCAACCGAGTATGCCGTTGCACCTAAATCGGTTGCTACAATTTCAATTGGGGTGTTTGCTTTTTTAAGACTTTCATGGTTAGAAAAATAAGCCAAACTTAACCCCATAAACATTGACCCTAGCACAAGCAAAATGAGGGTTGCAATTATAATTTTATAACTTGATACGTTTTTCATATTTTTAGTTTTTGCGTTAGTTTAAAATTTATACAAAAAAAGGCCATCGGCCTTTTTATAATCTTGCTTGAGTGTTACTAATTTTTGTGCCATATTTGTAAACATCTTTGAAATTGTTGAAAATTAAACTATCTTCATATTCAGAATATCCGTTGTTAGAAGAGTAAGTCTCAATTTCGCTAGATGCAGGATAAACCAAATCGAACAATAAATCAAAATATGTTTCGTTTGTTAGAGGGTTAATTACTTTTGTGTAAAGATTTTCACCCAAACTATTTTCTTTGTTTGTTTTGGCAATATATGCATCGTCAGCAAAATTGTGTTCAACATCAAAATCGCCAACATCGCCAACGTAGAATAATAGGTGAATGCCATATTGTGTTCGGCAAACATTTTCAATATCGTCCGCACTCATTGTGCCCCTAATGCCGTCTTTCATAATTTTGCCGGCTTCTTTTGTGAACTCAACCGCCATTGCACTATATGCATTAATTTCTTCATCTGTTGCGGTGGTTTCGTCAAGGTCATAATCGTAGCCAACAACATAAGGCATGCCAGAAACCAAAGTGGACTCTGCATCGCCCGTGTATTTGAACATAAACCAAATGAACTCATCAAGTTTAGCCTCATACGAAGCGTTTTTATTATAAATGTTGCTATATTCTGCCATAACTTCGTCTAGTGTAACATCGTCCCTAACGACTTTGCCGGTGTAAGGGTCGCGTTCGCTAATTGTTGACTGAGTGTCGCTGAAATTTAAAAGCGTGTGAATAAAGTAACCATATTTAATGCTTGTTTTGTTGCCTAAATCTGGGTGATAAAGAATTGTGTCGCCTTTTGTGCCAATGTTTTTAATTGCCTCTTGGTAATTGTTCATGTGGTTTTTAGAACCATCATCCCAATATTGATTATAATCTTTTGCTTCCATCTTTTTAAAGCGTTTAATTAGTTCGTTAACATCCAAATTTTCTGGCCTTGCCAAATATTCTGTTCTTATATTAGTTAAATATTGAGATTTAAGTTGACTATCATAACTTCTTTCAAAATATCTTTTTATTAAATCGTCTGTAACTTTATTGTAAGGTTTGTTGTTTGCATCTCTAAGATAATATTCATAATCCATTAAATTATCTGCAAACAAACTTTTTGCTTTATTTAATAAATTGTCAACATTTTTTGCCTCTTCATTTTCGGTTAATTTTTGTTTATATTTATTGAAGAAAACTTTAATAACTTCGTCAAGGTTAACGGTGGTGTAATCGTTTAAATATCCAACATAAGCATTGCCTAAAACGATTTCTTTATCGTCCCTAATAATATCGTCAACTGAAGAAGGTTGAACATAAGTGTATTTTAACTTGCCGTTTTCGTCAACTTCGGCACGCCTTTTTGAATAGTTTACAAGTGTGTTTTCATATTTTGTGCTGCCGTCTGTGTTTTTGCCGTTTGCCCTTGGAACGTTGCCGTTAAATATATAATAGTAATTTGAAAGCGGATAATTTGTTTCTTCTTCTGTTTCGTCCGTTGTGGTGCTTGAATTGCTTTCGGTTTTAATATTGTAAATCTTTTTAGCGGTGGATACAAATCCGTCCATCTGGCTTTCAAAAGAATCATACATGCTTTGGAATAAATCGTTCATTTGATAAGCGTTTGGCTTAAATTTATCGTTATTTGCGGTGGCATATTGATATAAAATTTCACGATTAATTAATAAATCTAGCGTTTTGTCCATCGCTTCACTTTCGCTTAAGCCTTGTTGGGTGCTATAGTAGGTGCTGCCATAACTGTTGTAAGCGTTAACAAGTTCAAAACGAGTGATGTTAGTTTCGCCAACACGGGCAACCACTTCGTTATAATATTTAACCGGGTTAATTGAAAAACCTGCACAACCCGAAAGGCTTAATGTTACAATCATAAGTAAACACAATATAACTGCTGTAAATTTTTTCATAATATCTCCGTTTCAATTTTTGCCAAAATTTGTTTTTTTATATCTTTTAGGTGTTAATAAAATACAATAAAAATTTTAAAACAACAACTATTATAACTTAAAAAGTTATAAAAAGCAAGGGTTTTTGCCTTAGTCGGCAAAAAACTCAATCATAAACTGCAAGGCGGTTAGCACGCTAAATTCTTTAGGGTCAAGCGAAATTGTTGGAAGCCCAGCGTGTTCAAACTTGAAATGCCCTTTGCGGTTAACTTTGGTTAACAGGGTATCCATGCCAACATCTTCATAAAAGGTTATGCTAATTTTGTTTTTGGTTATGGTTACGTTTTTAACATTGTGCTTTACCGCCAAGGCCTTTAAAAGCGCGATGTTGGTAAGGTTATATATTTTACTTGGCAGTTTGCCATATTCTTTTAATAAGTCGTTTAAAACTGAGCGGGCAATATCTTTATTTTCAATGTTAGAAATTTTGGCAATAACTTTAAGCCTTTCTGCCTCGTTTTCAATGAACGAATAAGGTATTTTGCTAGGTAGAGCAATGTCCATTTTAATTTCACGCTCAATTTCCACCTTTTCGCCAGACAAACGGCGTATGGTTTCGTTGAGTAAGCGCAGATACATATCGTAGCCGATTTTTACAATGTGCCCGTGCTGAACTTTGCCTAAAAGTTCGCCCGCACCGCGAATTTGTAAATCGCGCATGGCAATTTTAAAGCCGCTGCCAAGTTCGGTGTTTTCGGCAATCGCTTGTAGGCGGCTGGACGCTTCTTCTGTAAGCACCTTATTTTTTGCATAAGTAAAGTAGGCATATGCTTGTTCGTTACTTCGCCCAACGCGGCCGCGCAACTGATACATCTGGCTTAGGCCAAGCCGGTCGCTTTCAACCACAATTAAGGTGTTGGCTTTTGGTAGGTCAATTCCATTTTCTATTAGCGTGGTGGAAACAAACACGTTGGTTTCTTTATTGTATAGGCGCTCAACCGCTTTTTCAAGTTCATGCTCTGGCATCTGCCCGTGAGCGACATCAAAATGCGCGTTTTCGTTGTTTACGATGCGGCGCAAATTTTCTTTAAACGCGTAAATTTTATCGATGTTGTTATAGACGACTAGCACCTGCCCTCCGCGGTTGATTTCGTCGTTAATTGCGCTTGAAACAATTTCATCATTATACGCCAAAACATAGGTTTTTATAGGTAAGCGGTTGACGGGCGGGGTGTTAATTATGCTTATATCCCTTATGTTCATTAAACTCATGGAAAGTGTGCGCGGAATTGGGGTGGCGGAAAGGGACAAAACATCTACATTTAATTTCATTTGCTTAATTTGTTCCTTTGCTTTAACGCCAAAGCGCTGCTCTTCGTCTAAAATGAGTAAGCCCAAATCGGCAAATTTAACATCGTTTGAAAGTAGGCGGTGAGTGCCGCAAACCACATTTAATTTGCCCGAACTTAAATTGCTAAGAATTTCTTTTTGTTGTTTGGTTGTTCTAAAGCGGTTTAGCATTTCAACCGATACGCCAAATTTTTCGCACCTATTTTTAACATTTTGGTAGTGTTGAAGGCTTAGCACTGTGGTTGGCGCAAGAATTGCCACTTGTTTGCCGGCTTCAACCACTTTAAATAGCGCACGCATTGCCACTTCGGTTTTGCCAAAGCCAACATCTCCGCAAATAAGCCTATCCATAACCTTGCCCGATATCATATCGCGTTTAACATCGGCAATTGCTTGAAGTTGGTCGGCGGTTTCTTCATATTCAAAGGCAGATTCAAATTCTAAATATAAATAATCGTCCTCATCGTACTTAAAGCCTTTTTCTTTTTTGCGCTTGGCATAAAGTTCAATTAACTCTTTGCTCATGTCTTCAATGCTTTTTATCGCTTTAAGTTTCATGCTTGCAAATTCTTTGCCACCAAGTTTGTTTAACCTAACTGTTGAGTTGTCGTCCGCCATATAAAGCGAAAGGGCATCAGCGTTTTCATATGGCACATAAAGACAATCGCCTTTTAAATAACTTATCTTGAAAAATTCTTTATCCACGCCTTGAACGTTCATTGTAACAAGGCCATCACACTTGCCAATGCCATGAACATTGTGCACAACATATTCGCCCGCCTTTGGCAAATATTTAATTGTGTTTTTATTTACTTTTTTAATTTCTTTTTTATGCGCAAAATTGGTTGAGCCAATGTAAAAAACATTTTCGTCTGCAAAACAAATATTATAAGGAATATTTAATTCGGTTAAAATAATCCCTTTGCTATTTTTGTTTAATGAAAAATTAATATTTAATTTAAAAAATATTTTTTTAATTGCGTTTAATATCTCAGCATTAGAGAGGCACAAATAAATTCTTTTGTCTTTATATGAGGTGAGTTCTTTTTTTAATGCAACAAGATTATTTAAGAAATTTGAGAAGTTAACTGTGTGAAAATTTAGTGGCAAATAATTATTTATTTTATTTTTTAATTCAGTCTTTTCAATATCTAAATTTTCAAAAAATATTAATTTTTTATTAAATTTATTTAAAAAATCGTCTATTTTTAAGTATTTTTTGCAATTTTCATAAATTTTTATTAAATTTTTTTGTTTAAAAACATTTTCTATATATTCAAAAATGCTCTCATAATTTTTATTTATTCTTTGTTCGCACAAAAAATATTCATAAAACATTATTGGCACATCAATTTCGCAAAACATTTTGATTGAACTAGAAAAGGGCAGCAGAAATTCGAGCGGCAAATCCTCGTCGCGTTCAACTAAATTGTAAATATCAAAAAAAATATTATTTTCCGTTTTTAAATCGTTTATTTTTGATAAAATTTTAATTTTTTCATCATTTTTTAATAAATTTAATTTATTCGGCGCAATTTTTATATTATTTTTTTTATTTAATTTTTCAAAAGTTAAAAAATCAAATTCATATATGTCGTCCAAAATTGTGTCAAAAAAGTCCAACCTTGTTGGCGCTTCGTCAACCGAATTAAATATGTCAATTATATCGCCGCGGCGGGCAAATTCACCTTTAGTTTTTACACTATCAACTTTTGTGTAACCTAAATTAACTAATTTTTTTTCTAACTCAATTATGTCAATTTCGTCTTTTTTATTTATTTCAATAACATTTTCTTTAAATAACTCTAAATCAATTATCGGCGTGTACAAAATTTCGGGTGTTGTTAAAATTATGCTTTTTGAAAATGTTAAACTAAATTGAGCCTTTATTAAATCATATTTATTATCATCGCTTTGAAATTTTGCAAGGGTAAAGGGCTTTGAAAAATTATCTATTAAAACATTTTCTTTATTAAGCGCGTCAAGTTGGCGTTTAAATTTGTTTGCTGTGTCGCTGTTCGGGCAAATTAAAACGCCGCTATCTAATTTTGCTAAAATTGAGCCGGCTTCACCAACTCCTACATTGCTTGCAAAAATAGGGCGAGTAAAAATATTTTCTATTAAACTGTTATATCCTGACATAATTCACCCGCAATAAATTTTTCAATAAGTTCGCATGCGTTTTTGGTTGAAACCGCCAAAATTTCTTTACTATTTTCATCAATAGTGGAAAGCACATAGTCTTTTAAATCCAAATTAACATCTCGCCCTATGCCAACGCGCAAGCGTGGAGTAATGCCAACTTTGTTCACAATATCGCGCAAACCATTGTGCGTGCCGGCTGAACCAAATAGCCTAAAACGCACCTTGCCTTTTGGCTGGTCTATATCGTCTAGCACAATTAAAATTTCGTCTAGGCTAGATTTATAATATTTTTTAAGTTCATAAACGCTATCGCCACTTAAATTCATGTAAGTTTGTGGCTTTGCAAGCACAAAATCACTGCCAACGGCAATAAGCGCCTTGCATTTTTTAACGCTAAATTTAAGTCCGTGCTGCTTTGCAAAAAAATCCACCACATTAAAGCCTACATTGTGGTAAGTGTTTTTATATTTACCATCTGGATTGCCTAGTCCAACAATAATTTTCATACCGCTATTATAACATAATTAAATTAATTTTCAATATAAATTCTCAATTTTTACAAAAATTTTAAAACCCTATTGACAAATTTATATTTTATGTTATAATTAAATTAGTTTTGGAGGAAATATGGAAAATTTTGATATAACTCAAGTGCCAAATTCGGTTTTAATTGCAACTTCAATAAAGGAATTATATTTTCAACTTGTCGCTGATTACGACCACGATTATAGAAACAGAATAGAACTTTTCACAACTATAACAGGCAAAAGTGATAAAGCATTTAAAAAGCGTTTTCATGGCGAATATTTTTACACTCTAGATGATGTGGAAGTGTGCAATATAGCCATTAACTTTTTGGAGTTTATGTTAAAACATGATGTTACATTAAGGCTTGAAACCGCAGAAAAAGCCTTAAAAATAGCAGAAAAAAATAAGGACAATTCACCAGAAGTTAAGCAACTTGAACGAGAAGAATTTTTGTTATGGTGGTTTAATGATGACAAAAAGAAATTTTTAAAATACATAGAGTTGGTTGCAAAAAAATTAAACAATCCGCAAAATGCTAATATATACATTATTTGTGAAGATATTTCAAACGAAGTATTAGCAATTTCTGATCGCTCAGTTGTACTTGGTTCTGACGAAACATATTATATTGAAGGCAATGAAAAATGGGCGGAAATTGACAAGCGTTTAGATGCGTTAAAACGCGAGTTATCAACCATTGTGCAAGACGGAGTTTAAACTCCGTTTTTTGTTTTAAAATGCAAATAAAAAAGGTGTCAGCGACACCTAAATTTTATCTAACTCTTCGGTTATTTTTGCTCTGTTTATGTGTTGGCCTATGAAAACTAATTTGATCATTCTATCGCCGTAAGTTTCGTCCCAATCGTGGCGAAATTTTTCGTCGTTTAACAATAGTTGTTCAATTTGATATTTTGGAAGAGTAGCATACCATGGGCCATTTTCGTTAAGCACTTTTTGCCTGCCTGCTTGCTCGTAAATGTAACTCATGTTTTTATCATTGCTGAAATATACAAGCCCTTTTGTGCGGATTATCTCTTTGCCGTAATCCTTGCTTGCCCAATCTTCAAATTTTAGCCTATCAAAAGGGCGGCGGCGGAAATACACGAATGTGCCAATACCATATTCTTCAGTTTCGCCACCTTCGTGGTCATGGTGATGGTGATGTTCGTGATGGCCGTGTTCATGTTCATGCTCGTGTTCATGATCGTGGTGGTCGTGCTCATGCTCATGCTCGTGTTCGTCGTCATCTTCATCGTCATCATCGTCAAAATTATCGTGGCTTTCGTTTATATCTTTGTCAATTTCTTGAAACCAGCCGGCAGAAGTTAGCACATTTTCCATATCAAAAAGGTTAGTGTCCAGCACATCTTTTAAATCAACGTTAGAGTAGTCCGCTTCAATAAGTTTGGCTTTTGGCTGCAAGTTTTTAATTATGCGTTTAACGCGTTTTAATTCGTCCTTGCTTACTTCGCTTACTTTGTTCATAATTAAAATATCGCAAAACTCAATTTGTTGAATAACCAAATTTTCAATATCGTCTTCTTCAATATCCTTTTTAATTAATTCGTCGCCACAGCCAAATTCTTGCACCATTCTAAGAGTGTCAACCACACTGATTATTGCATCAAGTTTGCAATAAATTGGCATGCCTTTTTGCTTGAAACTTTCGGTTAAAAAGTTGATTGTTTGCGCAATAGGAATAGGCTCACAAATGCCGCTTGCTTCAATAATGATATGGTCAAATTTACGCTGCTTAATAATGTCATGAAGTTGCTCAATAAGGTCCTTTCTAAGGGTGCAGCAAATGCAACCGTTTTGAAGGGCAACAAGGCTTTCTTCTTTTTTGTTTACAACACCGCCTTTTTCAATTAAATCGGCATCAATGTTAACTTCGCCAATGTCGTTAACAATAACCGCCACTTTGTAACCCTTGGTGTTAGATAAAATGTGGTTAAGTAGGGTAGTTTTGCCACTGCCAAGATAACCGGTTACAAGCGTTATAGGAATGGTTTTAAATTCTTTCATATTTGCTCCTTTTTATTTTTTAAATGTTCGCATTAATTATAACACTATTTTTTAAAAAGTTAACAAAATTTAAAAAATTTTTAAAATTTAAAGAAAAAACCGCCCACTTGCAGTTTTTAGAAATAGTTGACTTATGCGAAAAAAAGAGTTATCATATAAATATGAATAATACAATTAAAAAATTTTTACTATCGTTAGGTATTGACGAAGCAAATTTAGATAAATTAACATCTGTTCAAGTAAAGGCGCAGGACGATATTAATTTGGTGGTGAAACAATATCGAAAAAATAAACCGCTTAAAAGGGAAATGCTGGTTTCTATAGCGGATGTTTTGGGATATAATTATGGTTATATGTTTCCCTATGTAGAAGATTTAAAACTAATTGACGCAATGGATCACTTTTTTGATGAAGATGGATATGGATATCAATCGAGGTCTGTGTCCATGCTTGGTTATTCTTCAAGTGAATTAATGCAAAAACTACAAAGCAGTTTTGATATTGAGCCTATAAACTTAATAGAAGCGGACAGAGGCCGCTATGTTATTGGAGACAATGGCCTACATAGATTTAATGTTATGAGGGTACATTATTTGGCAGAATTATTAAAATTGGACCCCAATGATAAACTCGGCATTTCAAATTTAAAAAAGAAATACACTTTTCCCGCAGCGGTGAGTGAGATTGATTATTTTAAAACTTACTGCTCATTTATTATTCAATCTTGTGATTTTAACACTGTGATAGAAACCGCTTATGACGAAAATTATAATGTACTAGACGAAGTTAGCATAATTAAAGCAGACGACCCAAATTATAAAAAAAATTTAACAGACAATGAACTATTGAAATGTATGCATAAAGCGTTAGATAGGTTTTTACAAAATTCTACAGAGGATGATGTGCACAGGCTTGCCGAAAGAATAAAGCTCGCATATGAACAGTTTGATAGTTTCAAAGAGTTTTACGACACTTACTTGTATATGTATAATTTTAAGGAGGCGGAATGGAACTATTAAAATTGAAAAATTCTGACAAACAAAATTCTGTTAAGTATTTATTAAAAAAAGACGGCATTACAATTGGGTGTGGTTATGTTTTTAATAGAGAAATTAATCCTATAGAAATTTATATTGATGAAAAACACCAGTCAAACGGATATGGAAAGTTACTTTTTAATAATTTGATTAAAGTTTTAAAAAAAGAGAAAACACCCGGGGCAATATTTGTGCTGCCGCAAACTAACTATAAAATGATTAACATTGTATCCAAAGCAGGAGGTGTGCAAATATCTCAGGATAATAATAATGTTAAACTCATAATAAAATTGTGCTAATTTCATTCTATTTGATTATTTTGTTTCATACAATTAACACAGCAAAATAAAAAAAGACCAAAATAGTTAGTTTGGTCTTTTTTGATTGGTTGCGGGGGCTGGATTTGAACCAACGACCTTTCGCTATTTATATCGTTCCGTTTCACTTCACTGATATAACCCGAAGGTCTAAAAAAAGCACTCAATTTTAAGTGCCTTGCTGGTTGCGGGGGTTGGATTTGAACCAACGACCTTCGGGTTATGAGCCCGACGAGCTGCCGTGCTGCTCTACCCCGCGATACTTTATTATATTAACATAATATTATGCTTTTGTCAATAGATTTATTTAGAAAATTTTGAAAAATTTTATTAAATGGCAAAATTCAATAAAAATTTAACTTTATTTTAAAATATTTCATATTATGACAAGTAAATATATAATTAGTTTTAATATTTTTGAAGTTTAATAATATAATGAATTTTATGTTGCAAGCAAAAGCGTTTTTATTTAATAGAAAATATAAAAAAGTGGAAATATTTTATCAATTAATAACCGGGTGAAAGCATTTTGCTAAAAATTAAAATCTTGGAGAGTTAAAAAGTATCGCGGGGGTATAAATGAGGGTTTTTAAATTTAAATCATTAAGGGTGGAGCAGAAAGAGAGTGGCGAGTTTGAATTGACGGGTTTAAAGGATAGGGATATTTTAAATGAAATAATTCCGGACGCATTGACCTTTTTAAAAATCAACGAATTGAGCATGGGTGCAACGCTTTGTGATTTAAACGGGGTGGATTTATATGTTTTGCCCACAATGAGCATTAGAGAAGTGCAAGAACAATATTTACAATGCCATTTTAAATTGACGGGAATTGAATACTAAGTTAACACCACATCGACATTCGTCTTGCGGGGGCCCCGATTTTATCCCACTGCGACATTCGTCTTGTGTGTGTGGGGGGGGGCGACAACATTATTTGTCATGTTGAGCCTGTCGAAACATCTAAGAGATTCTTCGACTTCGTGTCAGCGAGATACATTCGACCTTGCTCAGTATGACATCGCTGGCACTCCGCTCAGAATGACATAGGGTGTTTGCTCAAAATGACATAAGGTGTTCAAATGATAAATAGTGTTTATAGTGATATAAAAAAACACCCGAACGGGTGTTTTTTGCTAATTCTTTAAGGCAATTGTTTAATAATTTTAATTCTTTAATTTGTGAAATTATTTTAAACTTTGCCTAATTTTAGAATAAATCATCATCGTCATCATCATCGTCATCGCCGCTAGTTTTTGCAACGATTTGGTTACGCCTTTTAATGTCGTAATAAATGGCGTTTTCATCGAACAAATGTTTTTGAACATATGTGCCATGAATAGGGGTTAAATCGTAACACTTTTTAGCTTCGTAAATTGATGTGATGGTGGTTTTTAAACAGGCGTTAGGAGTAAAGGTTTTAATAATAAGTTTCTTTTGATCTCTAAAGGTCATAAGTTCTTCAGGGTAAACAAGTGGCCTTGTTTTGGTTGAACTTGAATAAGATTTACTCTCTTTACCATCTGCACCAACGCTCTTGTTTTCGTTATCTTCAACAATTGTCTTTTTGCCTAACAATTCGCTAAATTCTTTGTTGGTTGTCATATCCTCAGTTGCAATGTAAACTTGAATAGGGCAGTTATCTTTAATAATCTTGCCAACGTCCTGCCCATAAATCTGGTATAATTGGCTATACGATTGCACGCACAATTCAAAGAATATACCACGCGCCCTACCAACCGTCATAATGCTGCCAAATTCAGGGAAGGCAGGCATGTTACCAAATTCATCTAGCATAAAGTAAACATTTCGCTTTAATCGGCCCCCCATCTTTTGAGCTTTATCAACCAAACGTTTATACAACTGTGTAACGAACAGAATTGCAAGTGGATAACGCGTTCTAATTTCATCCGGAATAATACAGAAAATTGCGGTTGGCTTTTCATCCAAATTAACAAAATCAATTGCGGTGTTAGCGGTTAGGTAACTAATACCCATATCACTGAACATTGCGGTTTTGCTTGAAACGAAACCCATGTAGTTTTTAGTGGTTGTATCCGCGTTCTGTAGAGCAGTGGTTGCCAATTCTGGCACTTTACTGAATTTATCACGATAGTCGAAAAGGTATTTTTTAAGTGTGGCGTAAGTGTCACGCCCGCCGTCTGTTATGTTACATATTTTTTGAACATTATAAAGGTTATATTTATCCCTTGTTAAGCCAAGTTCTGGTATGCGGCTATCTTCAAGCATGGCAAGCATAACTGCTTGAATTAATTTTTGCGCCGTTTTTTCCCAGCTTGGGTCTTTATTGCTTTCAATAGGTGCAAGCGTGGTACAAATATCATTTAACGCATTAAAACTTTTATCGTAAAGGTCTTTTGACGTAACCGCCAAATCACTTTCAAGGCTTTGCTTATCAGCATACGCATTGCCGTCAAACTCAAACCAAGTGTTTGTGGTGTAATCAAAGTTGCGTTGCAAAAGCAAGTTATATTGCCTTGGATTATCGCCCGCAGGGTGCACTTTAACCTCTTTATCTAGATTAAAACTGCGGGTGTACATATCAAACGGATATAATAGCGGGTTCCATTGCTCAGAGGCAAATGGCTCACGCAAATTTAAAATTTTAACATCATAACCTTCGCTTTCAAACTTGTGCGCACATTTATCATATAACTCGCCTTTAGGGTCGGTAATAACAAAACTTGGCTTGGATGCCGTCATGCTCATCAACTGCAAACTTGGCACAACAAACCTTGATGTTTTACCGGACGATGTGGTACCAACGCAAAGAGTGTGAATTGGCTCAACAAAGTTAATGTCCATCCCGCCAAACGCTTTTTCATCCGCACGCACCAAAATGCCATCTTTCTTTGAACTGCGTATGGATTGCAAGGTGTTGTAATTAAAGGCCTTGTTCTTTTTTAACTCGTCGTCGGTAACAAAATCACGGTTAAAGAATTGTTCAGTGTCTTTACCGCGGGCGTCCTTAACCTTATCCACCGCCCTGTTGCTCTTGTTTTTGCCCTTGCCATCGATATAACGCAAAAGCTCAAACACCAACAAAAAGCCAACTGCCAAAAACACAAAGAAGTAAGGTAAAAAGCTGGTTACAACGCGCAAATCAAACGCAAAGCGGTGGTATTGGAAATAGGAAATTAAAATTACCGAAACAAAATAAGTTCCTATTGCCACCAAAACATATTTTAATATTTTTTTGCCAAAATCTTTCATATTTCTCCTTTTTTATTATTTCTTAGTAAAATTATAATTGGCCGAAATAAAAAAGTCAAATAAATTAACCCTTAATTTAATAGGTTTTATAAAAAATAATCTTTTAATTTAATAAGTATAATTGCAAAAATATTAAACAAAATAATTTAAAGTTAAAAAATTTTTAAAAAATATGTAAAATTTAGTTGATTTTAAATTTTTAACTTGCTATCATTATTTCATAAATCGGCACAAAATAACAAATTGTGCCACAAAAAAGGGGGATTTTATTTATATGAGTACTTTATTGGCCGCATTGCCTGATACTGGCATGGGTTGGTTAAATGCACTATTGAATGCAGTGCTAACAGTTATTAACCCAATTTTAATTTTGGTTGCCGTTGCAGGTATTATTTACGCCATTGTTGTTGGTGTTAAATTTGTTAAGGCAGACGAAAAGAACGAAAGGGAAGAAGCAAAAGCAAAATTAATTTCGGTTATTGTCGGTATTGTGGTAACATTTATTTTAATTGCATTGTTCTATTTCTTAGCATTCAACATTGGCAAAGACAAGTTGATAGATACAGGATCTTGGGGCTATCAACAAAAAGATCCAACCAAAGGGAACATTTACCCAACACTTCAAACCTATGCCGGCGTTGTTAAATCATTCTTTATTAGATAATTAAGAGAGCGATTGCTCTCTTTTTTTATTTTTTTCTTGTGGGACCCTTTTAATATCATTTATTTTTATTTTAACTTAAAAATATTTTGTATTTTTATTTTAATTTGTTATAATAACAATAAATGTCGAGGCTCTCGTAAGAACAAACAAGGGCTCCCACAAAATAAATGTTTTGTGGGAATAAGGAACAAATAAGTTTATCCTTGGCTTTGCGTTTAGCAAACCAAATAAACGCAATTTGTGACGAAAAAGGGGGTAAAGTTTATGGACGACGACGAGTTAGATGACGAGCAGGAAGAAGAAAGTGCTGAAGTTGAAGATGAATTAGACGAAGAAAACCCTCAAGAAGAAACTAGTGAGAAATCTGGAAAAGCGGGCGAGAATGACGAACAAAAAACAAAGAAGGGAGCCGAACTTGCTAAAAAGAAAAAGTTCCAGGGGCTTTCGCTTAAATTAGGGAGCATACTTTCTGTGGCGTTGCCTGTTTTGATTGTGTTTGTGTTTTTATTCATGTTGGTGTCGCTTGCTGGCGATTCACAAAGGCAACAAACACCATGGCTATTTGAGGACGATGGCAGCATGAGTTCGCCATACGGCATTAAGGGGGCGGATTTTTATGGCGCGCGCACAATTTATAAGGATAACGAACAGGCGCAAAAAGATTTAATTAAAAACTACACCAACACGATTGTTGAAATTAAAACATCGCTTGATGCGGACGAAGAGTTGAAAGTTACAATCAATTTAGCAACCGCTTTGCCAGCCAATAATTACGATTTTAGTAAATTTGCAACAGATTATGCAGACACCAACCTTTATTCTTTAGTTAATGCCATTGCGGATAGTGTTTATTTGGCGGATAATGCCGAAGGCACTGCCAGCACATTTGCTGAAAAAATTGCTGGAATAAAATATTTTGGCTATAACCAAGCAATTAGTGAGGAAATTGCCGGCAAAGTTAGAGACTATTTGCTTTCAACTGATGGAACAATAACCCCAGATAAGCAGAGTGGCGCATTGCCAAGCGGGGAAACACTTTTAAATAAAATTACCGAGGTTATCAAACCGGAAGAACAAAAACGCACCGAAATGGTTTATGTTAAAGACTACATTTTGGACGGCGCGCAGGATTACATTAAAAATTTGCAAGCCGAAAACTATGTGGCATTCATTTTAATGCCAAGAAAGGCAGTGAACATCACAAAATTGAGTTTCAATTTTGGCATGGTTGAAAACTTTGGCACGTTAAAAGTTTATTTAACAAGCGGACAAACTCTTATGCCTTTCGTCTATATGTCGGGGCAAACTTATAAGGACACTATTTATCAAGTTGAATATACACAACGCCTCAGCGCACAAGCATACACCAACATTGAGGCGGGTGTTACCAGCGAAAACAATTTGCTAACAGGCCTTTCACTTTACGACATTTTGCATAACGGCAACCTGACAAGCGACTATTATTTAAAGTTGCAAACGGGCGAAGGCGAGCAGCCAACCGATGTTTACACATATGTTGCCGATGGCGTTGGGCTAAAAATTGAATACGGCGCAAATGGCACATTCTTCTGCGGAGAGTCAGAGACAAATTGGGAGTAAACTGCGCTCTTTCTCATTTGCTAAACGCGAATTTCGTTTTTCGCTTGTTTACTCCCTTTCTATGAAGGACAACCTGCGAGCAGTTTTTCCCTCATTACTCCTTTTCCATTTTAAAAAGGATGGGTTTATGATTTGTTGCTTGTTTACTCCTTTTCCATTTAAAAGGTGGGGTTGAATTGTGTTTTTAAAGAAGAGATTAAACTGCTGAGGCAGTTTTTTCTTTAAGAAAAATAGAGAAATTTGTTGCATTTGTTTGTTTATTTTGTTTTTTTAGTGTATAATAAACTTATACAAGTTTATTTTTTGCGGCAAATTCTTAAGAAATTAATGAACTCAACATTAAGGGTTTGGCAAAAAAAACGAAAGGAGAAAGTATGGGGAATTCGTTCTTTGATGGAATATTGGGTGTTTTGGGAACTATTCTTTGGCCAATGTTTAGAATCATTGGTGCTTTGATTAGTGTTTTCCAATCAATTTTCTACGCATTTGCGGGCATTGGAACAATAACAATTAATGGCGAAGTTGTAAATTCAAGCGGCATGTTTTCAGACTTGTCTAGTGGCAGCGGAAATGGCGGCGGAATTGTTTACTATTTCTTAACGTCGCAATTGGTTAAAAATATATTTATTTCGATTTTAATTTTGGCAATTTTCTTGTTGATTATTTTCACGGCAATGGCATTTATTAAAAATGCTTATGACTCAAAACAAAAAAAGTGGCAGGATATCGTTGGAAACGCAATAAAAGGCTTGGGCAACTTTATTTTAGTTCCGGTTCTGTGTTTGTTGGGCGTGTGGGCGGCAAACTTCCTGCTTCAGGCAATTAACGGGGCAACAAGTGCATCAACATCAAACACCTCACTAGATAGGCAACTTTTCATTGCTTCGGCATACGATGCTAACCGCGCAAGAAGGGACGGTGTTGACGAAAGTGAGGCAAAACACATTGCTGAACTTTATTACAAAAATGTTGGTTCGGGCAAAGATATAAAAAATGCATCCGAGTTGGGCTTATCGTTTACTTTTGACCCGCTTAAGGTGGACCCAACGCTTGGCTCAAGTGCGCAAACTCCACCGGAAACAACGGAAGGCGAGCAAGACGAAGGTGGTGGAACTACGCAAACACCAACAACTGGAAGTGCTGCCTATTCGGCAGAGCAGTTTGCCGAGGTGGTGGATGCAATATACTCGCACGGCAGCGGACCAAACCCTTGGCTGGCAGATAATAATGTCGGCACGACAACGACTGACGATTTCTATGCTCTTGTGCATGTTAACTATATCTTGCTGGCGGGCGGCGGAATATTTATTCTGTACGCGCTCGGTGGAATTGCCTTTGGCATGGTGCAAAGGTTGTTCACATTAATATTGTTGTTTGTAATTAGCCCTGCAATTTGCGCAATGTATCCACTAAACGATGGATCCACAGTGCAAAGCTGGAAACAAGATTTCGTTAAAAACACACTTTCCGCGTATGGCGCGGTGGCGGGCATGAACTTGTTCATGGCTTTGGTGCCATTTATTAATCAAATTGAAATAGGCACGGCAAGTAGTGCATCGGGCAGCATAGGCGCACTATCCATTAGCCCTAGCACAATGCTTTTCGACTATACGCTTGGATTGGCACCAATATTAATTAACATTGCCGCACTTTATATGGTTAAAGGCTTTATCGGCAACTTATCTTCATACATTGGTGGTACAGACGCATTAAGCACGGGCGCAGGCTTAATGAGCAACTCATTAAACCGTGTTAAAAAGGGTGTCGGGCATGCCGTAAAAGGTGTTGCTGGCGTAACAAAAGCCGGTGTTGGTGCATTTACTGCTGCTAATAGAAGAAGAAAAGCCGGTCAAGCATATGATAAAACTCATGAAAAAGATTTAAATACTGCAAGGGATGAGGCAATAAAGAAAGAAACTGCTCAGTTTGAAGCTGCAAATGCGGGCAGAATTAAAGATGACTCTTACTTTAAAGATTTAAATAAGGCACAAAAGGCGGCTAGGAAAAAAGTGGAAAAATCTTATAAACAAGATAGGAAGGCCGATGTTGGAGGAACTGCAACTGGCGGATTCTTTGGCTCATTGCGCGACAGTGTTATTGGTGGACAAGGCGAAAGATTCCAAGGTGGGTTATTTGGCTCGGTAACCAATTGGTTAGGCGAAAAGTCCGGTATTGGCAAGCCAAGCGAAATAATTAAAGGCATTAAAGATACTCGTACTACCACCGCAGACACCACAGATAATGCAATTAAAAGAAACAAAGCAGTCAACACACTTTTAGCAAAATTTGATTCGGGCGATATAAAGTCTATGATTTCGGCACTTTCATCAGATGATGGAGAAACTCTATTTAAACAATTAAAGAAAAATGACACATTTAAAGAAATGGCAAAAGGTGGAGTTGACCCAAAAACAGGTAAAACAATACCGGCTTATAATATTGAGTCTTTATCTACATTCTTAGACCAACTTAAAGGTAGAACAGGATTCAATCAAGCAGTGGCAAATTACGATACGGCCCTTACCGCTTTAAATGGTTTTGAAAGTGGATTAAAAGAAGCCATTGAAAAAATTGCATCAAGCACAGGCTCGGGATGGGACTTAAAAGAAGCATTCTCTAAGGCCCTACGCGGTGAAAGGCTAACATATGGTGATGATGCAAAAGAAGAAGATAAAAAATTTGCTAATCTTGTTAACGGTCAAATGGATCAAAGGCAAGAATTACAAGCAGCGGTTAAAACGGCATCTATTGAAGTGCAGAACTCATCACAAGATAATAAGGGTGTTGATTCTAGCATTAGCAGTTCAGTGCTATCTACTATTCAAGCAAATTTGGATAGAATTGAGAAAAGTCAACCTATTAAAGATTTGGCTGCAGAGTTAAAAGATACCTTAAAAGCGCTTAAAACAAGCGAAGAACAAACTAAGAACGCTTTGAAGAAAGCAATAGACGAAGAAAAGAAAGAACTTTCAACGGCTCTTAAAGATTTAAAGAAAACCAGCGATAAAAAATAACATTTAGGCGAAAGGGGTGAATAATGGTTAGATATATTCCGGGTAAAACTCGGGTTAAAACTGAATTTATTAGAAACATTACGCTTGGCGATATTATTCTCGCCATTATTTGCCTTGTTTTTGCCGTGGTTATTATTGCTAGTAACCTTTTTAGGATTGGCGGCAGTGACTATCGTATGTATGCGCTTATTGGCTGGCTGGCTATTAGCGTTGCAATGTATATTCCTATTGACGAAGGGGTTAGACTTTATAGTTCGATTGTGCTTATTATTAGGTTTGCGGCCTTCCCTAAAAAATATATTAATCCTAAAGTAATGAAAAATGGCGAGAAAAAGAAAGAGCGTGGGTTTACGTCCATGCGAAAACTTACACCTTTCTTGAACATAGAAGTGGGCAAGTTGATTAATTTTGGCGATTATTCGGGCATGGTTATTGAGATGCAGCCGGTGGCCATGGACCTTATGCAAGAGGATGCGCAAGATTCGCTTATTAACACATTTAGCCGTGCATTAAAGCGTATTTCACAATATCAGCGGGCGAGCATTGTTAAAACAGTTAAGCCAATGAGATTTGATATTTTCTTAAAAAACGACGATATTAAATACGCTCTTTTGAACGAACTTTACGAGCAAGGGCAGTATAATATGCAAGAGATGGACGCGCGTTCGCTTATATTCAGGGAGCGTGTGGCAAGGCTTAACAACGCCATTAAGGCAGAGCCAATTTTGCAGGACCACTATTATTTAGTGCTTTACGGCATGGATAAAGTTAGCCTTGAAGATACAGCAGTGGGCATTGTGAATGACCTTTCTGCTGGGCAATATCACATAACATCGCACATTCTTATGGAAGACGATTTGGTTGGGTTCTTAAAATCGAACTACGATTCAGTTTTCATGGAAAGCGAAATTGACGGCATTCCGCCAAGCCAGTTGGGCAGTTGGATTATGCCGGAGCGCGTGGAATTTAAAGTTGCGCGTGTTGAAATGGATAAAAAGCCTTACAAACAGATGGTTATTTCCAACTATCCGCTTGAAGTGGGCAATGGGTGGGCGTATCCAATATTTAACCAAGAAGGAACGCGCGTTATTATGAATATTATGCCGGTTGATAAGGACAAGGGCGAAAAAGTTATTGACCGTGCGGTTATGGAAAAAGAAGCAAAACTTGACCGAACTTATAGAAGCAGTGAGGTGATTGAAAAGGAAGCAGATATTGATTCGCTTAACACCCTGCTTAAAGATTTAAAAACGAACAACGAACAACTTTACGACGTTTCAATTCACTTGCGTGTGGAAGAGGCTGCGCGTAAGGAAGTGAGAAGTGTGTTAAAGCAATATGGCTTTAAATATAGCGATTTGTTTGGCAGGCAGGTGGATGCGTTTGTGTCGTCCAGCATTAATAGGATTGACACATTAAAATCGTATTATCGCAGCATGCCTTCAACCACCATTGCGGCAAGTTTCCCTATGGTTGACTCGCTTATGCAAGACCCAGCTGGCTTCTGCATTGGGCAATCAACCGCCAGCGGTTACCCCGTGTTTGTGGATTTCTTCACAAGGGACTCGGTTGCCGGGCGTATTAACTCTAACATGATGGTTGTTGGTAAGTCTGGTTCGGGTAAATCATTTGCAACAAAAACAATTTTAACAAACCTTGCGGCGGACAGAACAAAAATGTATATTTTGGACCCGGAAAACGAGTACGAAGTTATGACTAAAAACCTTGGCGGCAAGGAAATTGACGTTGGAACAAACAAAAGTGGTATTATTAACCCTTTCCACATCATGGCGGCGCTTGAAGATTTGGACGCGTTTAACGATGCGGACAACATTGACGATGTTAGCATTGACGATATGGTTAAGCAGGGCAACAACAAAACATTCTTTACGCATTTGCAGTTCTTGGAACAATTCTTTAGGGCGATTTTGGAAGGCATAAGCTCGGACGCGTTTGAGACGCTTAACACCCTTGTTGTTGAACTTTATAACAACAAAGGAATTAACGAAAAGACGAACATTGCGAAATTGAAGGCGGAAGATTATCCTATTTTTGACGATTTATTTGCGCTAATTCAAAAGAAATTGAAAACCGTTAAAGACGAATTTTATAGAAACAACCTTTTGATTTTGGAAACATACATTCAAAAATTTGCAACGGGCGGACGAAACAGTGATTTGTGGAACGGCCCAACTTCAATTTTGACAGACGAAAATTTGATTACATTTAACTTCCAAACCCTGTTTGCAAGTAAGAACAACAAATTGGCAAACGCACAAATGCTTTTGGTGTTCAAATATCTTAACAACGAAATTATTAACAACAAACGTTTTAACGAACAGTATTACGAGAAAACGGGCAACGACATTAAACGTCAGGTTGTTATTGCGGTGGATGAAGCGCACATGTTCATTGACCCAGATAGCCCGGTTGCGCTTAACTTTATGGCGGAAATGGCAAAACGTATTCGTAAATATCAAGGAATGCAAATCGTTATTACGCAGAACATTAAGGACTTCTTAGGCACGCCAGAAATTCAGCGCCGTTCGGCAGCCGTTATTAACGCTTGCCAATACAGTATGATTTTGCAGATGGCACCAAACGACATGGCGGACTTGCTTGAACTTTATAAATCGGCGGGCGGCATCAACAAGCGCGAACAAGAAGGTATTGTTACTGCACCGCGTGGTAGAGCGTTCTTCATATCCGGCCCAATGGATAGGCAATTCATTGACATTATCGCTTTCGATGTTGTGCGTGAGCTTATGGGCGAAGGAAGGCGAGGCTAAAATTTTAATTATTAAACCCAAGTTTTGCTTGGGTTTTTTATTTTAAAAAAATATAAAATTTTTTAAAAATGTAATAAAAAACATTAAAAAATAATAAATTTATATATAAAAATGCAAAAAAATTACAATTTTTAACAGTTTTTAAATATTTTTTAAAATATTTTCATTTTAACTTTTTAATTTTTTTGTTTTGGAAAATATTTTTTAGGGGTGCAATGAAAGGCAAAATTAAACTATCCTTAATAGACGATTATATAAGGTTGTATTTAGCAAAAAAGAAATTAAAAAACAATAATTCATTTTTTCAGTTCTATAATGAGCTTGAAAATTTGTGCAACGTGTATGAAAATTTATTTTTTAAAATTGGGCTAATGGATTTTTCATTTTTAAAATTAAAAAAAGATTTAAATGAAACCGAAGTGGATTATTTAAATTTTAATTTTGAAAAAATAAAACAAGAAACAGAAGAGATTAACAAAAACCTTTTTATAAAATTAAAGAAGTTAAAATTTAACGAAGCAGAAATGTTTTATGTAAATAAAAATTTAATTAAAAGTTAAATTTAAAATTAAATAAATATTTATTTAATGCAGAATTGTTGGTGGTTTTTAAAAATTTAATTTATTTTGATGAGGTGCATTAAAAGATAAATTAAAAACTTGTGGTGTGCATTAAAAATTAATTCAAAATTAACAACTTAACTTATAAAAATTTCTTTGCAAAATTTTTAATATATGCTATAATTAAAATAGTTTATAAGGAAATTTTTATGGAAAAAAATAAGAAAAAACGAAAAACACTATATGAACTATTTTTTAAACGGTTCTTTGATATAATTTTATCACTTCTAGCTTTAATAATTCTTTCACCAATTATTTTAATTGTTGCCATTATTTCAAGGTTTAATATTAAAGGGAAAATTATTTTTGCACAATATCGTCCAGGCAAAAATGGAAAAATATTTAAATTATATAAATTTAGGAGCATGACAAACGCACTGGATAAAGATGGAAATTTGTTGCCAGACGATAAGCGCATTACAAAATGGGGGAAATTTATTCGCAAAACCAGCCTTGACGAGTTGCCACAATTATGGAATATTTTAAAAGGCGATATGAGCATTGTTGGCCCGCGCCCTAGGCTTATTAAAGACATGATTTTCTATGATGAGGAAGTTTTAAAAGCTTACACTGTTCGCCCAGGATTAACGGGGTTGGACCAAGTTAGTGGCGGGCGCAGCAGCGCAAGTTGGGAAGATATTTTTAGCCTAGATAAACAATATGCTGAACACATAACATTTTTTGGCGATTTAAAAATTATTTTTAAAACGGTTGGCGTGTTATTTAAATCCGATGCAAGCAACGCGGGGGATAGCAAAAGGGATTATTATTATTCCGATTATCTGCTTAGAACAAACAAAATAACTAAGGAGCAGTATGACGAAGGCATAAAACAGGCGGCCGAACTTGAAAAAACAAAAAATAATGTTAAATATAATTCTAATTTACATAATAAAATGAGGGAAAATAATGAAAATAAAGGATAATTATTTAAAATTTAAATTAATTTATAATTTAATATTTTTAACAATATTATTTTTTGTAAATTGTTTTTGGGGAGAGATGGTTTACATCTCGTTCGGCGTGTTTATGCTGCTCGTGATGTTGGACAATTTGGAAAACGGCTTTACTTACATAATGTTTTCAATACCTTACTGCCTAATCTATCCGCAAAACCACATTAGCACAATTTTATTTTTTGTTGGAATTATTTTTTATGTTATTAAATTATATTTTATTTATTTCTTTAAAGAAAAAGGAAAAATTAATAAATTTATTTTAATTTCTTTTGCAATTTTATTAATTTATTGTTTAATTCCTTTTAGCAAATATAATTATAATGTGTTTTTTAAAATTTCTTTGATATTCTTCGTTCTGTTGGCGTTATTCATGTTCTCCAAAAAACCAGACATCTTTAGACTAAACTTTAATGCAAGAATATTTGCAGTTTCACTATTAATTTCGGCACTGTTTGGATTGCTTTATTGGGTTTCGCCATACATACACTCGCTAATCGGCGAATTAGGACTTCTTGGTGGAACAAAATTCTTCCGCTTTCAAGCGCTATTCAATCAGCCAAACGTACTTGCCATGATTTGCGAAATTCTTTTAAGCATTTTGGCTTATTTTATAATTACCAACAAGGGCAGATGGCAAGATGTTGTTTTGTTCTTGTTAATTGCCGCTTTGGGAGTTATGACTTTTTCAAAAACTTACATAATAATTTTATTTATAGTCCTTTTAGCACTATTCATTTGGCTATTGAAAGTGAATTGGAAAAAAACACTAATAATTACCGCCATCATTTGCCTTGTTGTGCTAATGATTTGCGTAATTAAGCCTACAATTCCTCAATTGTTTTACAATAGATTTTTAGGCACAATGTCTAATTGCAATAATTTTGAAGATTTTATGAATATGGTGACCACGGATAGATACAACTTGTGGAAGGAAACAGTTGTATATCTAGCACATCACCCAGTGCAACTCATTTTCGGTAGAGGCTTGGGCGCACCAGTGCTTTCAATATTTAGCGCGCACAACGCATATTTATCTATGATTTATCAGTTGGGCATTGTCGGCAGCATAATATTTATTACAACTTTAGTGCTTACAATTAAACAACCGCAAAAACAAAAATTTTCAGGCGCAGTTGCAATTCCACTTATTGTACTTTTCTTAATTTTATGCGTTGAAGATATGATATTCTACATCTTATAAAAGCCTAAAATTTTAATTGCAAAAAAAGTAATAGGAAAAAATTTATAGCATATGAAATTATAAAACTTTTCTAAAACAATTGACAAACAAACAAAAATATTGTAATATTTGCACATAACCATGAAGAGTGGCGGAGGGACAGACCCGTTGATTCCACAGCAACCTGCGTTAAGTAAGGTGCTAAAGTCTGAACGATGGGGTTTAAATGTCGATAAAAATCTCATCGTAACGATGGGATTTTTCTTTTACGCTTTTCATGGGGAGTAAAAGGAGTTTTTATGAAAAGTTTAAAAGAAATTATGGGAAAAGACAGGCACGTTTGGTTCGACATATGGGAGGAAGATTTCAAAGCCTTTTTACAGTTTGCAAAGGACAATGGCTGCAAGTGGATGAATGGCGATGAAATAAACGTGGAGAAAGACCACATTGGCCACCACATGGGCATAAATAAAGATAAACAACTAGGATTTGTTTCAATGTGGTGTTGGTTTGCAAAAGCAAAAAATGAGCCACGAAAAATTGAATTTAAAAAACTATTAAAAACCAATTTTGAGAGTTTTTCTAAAAGTTGGGTTTATTAATTAAATTCGTAATAAAATTTTCAGGTAAAAGCATCACTTTCGACAAAATATGATATTATATTTAAGTGAGGTAACTATGACAAAAGATAAAACATCCAAAAATTTGGATTTGGAACAAAAATGGAAAAAGCTAATGAATATTTTTAACAAAAAGCGCACCATTATTATTAATGATAATTATATAACAAGGAAAATTTTAAAAACAAAGTCTAATAAAGAGT
Organism: uncultured Clostridia bacterium; assembly: GCA_947630405.1. Lineage (GTDB taxonomy): Bacteria > Bacillota > Clostridia > Christensenellales > UBA1242 > Onthoplasma. The sequence goes on along the minus strand of CANRHL010000003.1, from coordinate 28,181 downwards.
ATGAATTTTTAACATTTAGAAGAAAAGATATAGACGGGAAAGAAATACGAACTGCTAAAATTGTTTTAATGAAGGATGAAATTTTTAGATATATTAAAAGCGGTTGGGATAAAAAAGAATTGTTGTTGCAAACCGAAGAAAACATTTATCAGAAAGAGAGAGAAAATGAAATTATAGATTTAAGTGTGGATGTAATTAACGAGCATGATGAAGAAGAGAATTTTACTTCTTTTTTAGACACTTTAGCGGAAAATGAAGCACAACTACCTAAGGATAAAGCGCAAGTTTCTCATTTAATAAGAGAGAAAACCTGTTATAACTTAATTTTTAAAATGTTAGAAACAATATAAGAGATTATAAAAAGAGAATTTAACCTCTTAAAAAGCGAAAAGGAGACTTTTAAAAATTTTTCTTTTTACTATTTTTTTGCGGCAAAATGCGTGTTAATGTACAATTTTTTGTACATACGGTTTGTTATTATTGTGTTAACACTTAGGAGGAAATATGATATTTTACAAATTTAAATGCAAAACAACTAAGGCTATAAGTTTCAAAACCGATGATGAATTACACAGTGCGCATAGTAAGTTAGCTGACAAATGCTCGTACTATTGCAAAAATTTTATGCAAAAAGAATTATTTGCGTTTTTGTACAAGATAGACGAGGAATATTATATCTTTGATATGGTTTATGCAGGTAGCATTTATGACCTAGAATGTGTGGATAAGGCGTTCGATGACCTTATTAAGTTTTTGGATATAGATTATATCTCTATTGAAAAAGAAGAAATATTATTCTCCATGTTCCATTTCGATTTGAATAATTTATGCTATTATCTCCCACTCAAAAGAGAGATTGAAAATGTATTTAATCTTGGCGGCTGGGACGGAATGGATTTTAAGGAAGTGCCATTAAAAAACAAAATGTCTAAAACAGAAGCGCTAAACACTTGCAAATCTTTACCAATAACGGATTTAAAAGACGAAGTTAAAAGAATTTATGCAAAAACGGAAAATAAAAATTTTGCCGTGCCGGTGCATTACTTTCTCATGATGGACGACAGAAAAACCTATGAACGCACAGTGGATCTTTTGGTTAAAAGTTTGTATAGCAATAATAGAATTATACGAAACAAATACACTGTTTGTAATGTTAATATGTGGACCTGCCACCACTGCTCTTACACCGAGTTGGAGCGTTTGTTTAGCATAAACGAGGGCGGATTAATGATTTTAAATATTGAATTAAACATTGAAGAGAGCAGTAGATATACAGAAGAAGAGGAGATTGCGGAAAAGTTCTGTAAAAAAATAAAGAAGTATGCAAACAAAATGGTGGTTATAATTTGCGTGAAATTACGAAATCAGATGCAAATAAATTTTTTAAAACAAAATTTAGACGATTTGTTGTTTATTGAAGCAAAAGAAATCCTTTTGAGAAACGAACGTGCGCAACAAATGATGTTAAATGTTATTAAGGACGATTTTATAACCAACCCTGTTGGCCTAGTTGATTTGATAGAGAAAGATAAAGATTATGAAATTAACGAGTTGCAGGAAATATATGATAACTGGTATAAAAAATATGTTAAAACTGAATTATATCCGCAATATTCTAACTTTATTGGGCGAGAGATTAAAAAACTTGAAGATAGGCCGGAAGAGCATGGCATGGACGATTTAAATGCATTAATAGGTCTAGACAAAGTAAAACATCTAATGCAAAATTATATTAACTATCAGATTGTGCAAAAAGCGCGCCCATATAGCGAGCGTTACAACGTTTGCCGCCATATGACATTTGTAGGAAATCCGGGCACGGCAAAGACAACCGTGGCAAGAATTGTTGCCACCATTATGCGCGAAAAAGGCTTGCTTAGCAAGGGGAAGTTAATAGAAGTTGGAAGGTCGGATATCGTTAGCAGATATGTGGGCGGCACCGCGCCAAAAGTTAAAGAATTGTTTGAGCGGGCAAAGGGGTGTGTGTTGTTCATTGACGAAGCATATTCGCTATACGATGGCAGAGAAGGTTTGTATGGAGACGAAGCCATAAATGCTATTGTGCAAGAAATGGAAAACAATCGTGATGATGTTGTTGTGATTTTTGCCGGCTATAAAAAGGAAATGGATAAATTTTTGGATAAAAATTCGGGTTTAAGAAGTAGGATTGCTTACGAAGTTCAGTTCGACGATTATAACGAGGATGAACTTGTGAAAATTGCCAACTACACCGCACAAAAAATGAATATCGATTTAAGCCAGTGCGAAGATAGGCTTAAAGAAATAATACATTGCGGAAAACAAGAAAAGAATTTTGGCAATGGCAGATATGTTAGAAACGTGCTGGAACATGCCATGGTAAATCAGGCAACGCGCATTGTTAAAGAAAATAAACTTGATAGCGGAGAAATTAATGTGATTTTGCCAGAGGATTTTGAGTTGCCAAAAGTTAGCAAAAGTTTTAATTTGGGGTTTAGGGATTAGTATGAAAAATAAAGAGCAAGCGCCAAAATCGGCAAAAATAATAAAATTTAATGAAAATTTTAAAAAAGATGATGACAAAACATCTAATTGTGAACAAAATTTGTCAACTGATGAATCTTGGAAAAACGATTATATCATACTTGGCGAAACACAAAAATTTAAGTATGCATTAAATTATGTTATTAAACTTCTTAAAGCGAAAATGATATCGGTGGACGATGCAATAAATTTGCTTATGAGTTTCATTTAGTGTTAAATTTGTTTTGCAATATTATTAATTTTTTGCTATAATTTTTTATGAGGTTTATATGTTGCCAAGTAATAAAAAAATGACAAACATTTGCGTGTTAGAAATATTAAAAGAATACACGGATGAACGGCATCCTTTAACACAAGCGGAAATTATAAAAAAACTTTATGATAATTATGGCTTGGAGTTGGAGCGCAAATCGGTTGCCACCACGCTGGATAGCCTTATTGATTTTGGCTACGATATTATAAAAACTAAAACCGGTTGCTATTTGGGCGAGCGGGAATTTGAGCCAAGCGAAATTTCATTTTTAATAGACGCGGTGTTTTCAAGCAAAAGCATTGATAGCAACAATTCTAGGCTGTTATCGGAAAAACTTTCTAAATTTTTAAGCAAATATGAGCGCAAAAAATTTAATTATATCTGCAAAGCCGACCAAATGATTAGAACAAATCAAAAGCAGTTGTTTTACACTATCGATGTTTTAAATGAGGCAATTTCACAAGGCAAGCAGGTTGAGTTTAACTATAATCGTTTTTATGTCAAAGAAAATGAGAAAAAGAAAAATCTTCGCTATAAAATTAATCCGTATTTCATGATTAACAATCAGGGAAGATATTATCTTGTTTGTAACCTAGATTGGTTTGATGAAATAGCAAATTATAAAATTGAACTCATTTCCAATATAAAAATTTTGGACACTCCAATTAAACCCGTAGCAAAGTTAAAAAATTGTGAAAATGGTGTAGACATGGTTAAATATGCCAATGAAAATATATATATGTTCCACAACAACACGGTTAACGCAACATTGAAAATTTCAAATGAATATGCAGCAGAATATGTTTATGAGTGGTTTGGGAAAAATGCGCGATTTTACACTCAAGAGAATACAATTTATGCCGACATTTCCGCCAACGAACAAGCCTTAATTTATTGGTGTTTGCAATATGGCGAATCGGTTGAGCTTATAACACCACAAGAAACGCGAAAACTAATTGCAGAAAAATCTAAATTGATTAGCGAAAAATATAAAGGAGCTTAATTATGAGCGAAATTATGGATGAAAAAATTAAAGATATGTTTGAAAAGGATAGTACACCTTTGGTAACTTTACAGAATTTAATTGACACAGAATCTTCGTTTAGAATTCCCGTAAGCCAAAGGGGATATGTTTGGGACACAAAATATGAATCTGTTTTTCAAGATAAAAGTTTAAAAGATTGCAATCAGGATAATTTTACAGACCAAGTTGACTTGCTTACTAAAGACAAAAAGAAATTTAACAAATTACAAAATGGTCAATTGGATTATTTTTGGGAAGATATCCTTCGTATTGTAAAAAACAAACAACCTTATTATATGGGAATGATGTCATTAGAGCCAATAACCCAAGGTAAAGAAAACTCGCTGACCGGTAAAGGATATTATGTTATTGACGGGCAACAACGTCTTACCACTTGTGCCATTCTTCTTAATGTTATAAAAACAAAGCAAACCACTTTAAAATTAGGGTACTCAGATTGTAATCAAACATATCAAAATGTACTAGACACTATTTTAGGCTCAAACAGTAATGTTATACCTAACAATTTGTATTTCCAGAGATTATCTATAGCTCGCTCATTTTTCTTATGGAAAGTGAAGAGCCTAACAGATGAAGAGAAAGAAACATTAGAAGATGTTTTGTTAAACTTTTTAAAATTTAACATTTTATTTTGTGATAACTCAAACAGTTTGATAGTTTTTGAAACATTAAATAATCGCGGGCAAGAACTTACCAAGTTGGAAATTCTTAAAAACAGAACATATTTCTTATTGGATAAAATTGATAATGATGCAGGCAATATCAAAGACATCGAGCGTCAACTTCGAAGTTGTTGGTCGAATATTTTTGATAATTTGGGTGTTGCCAACTCATTAAATGGTCTAAAGAAATCCGCAATACCAGATGAAAGTTTTTTACAGGCATTTTGGATTATAGAGCAGGGAAATGTGTTCTCTAAATCGCAAACTGAAGTGTTAAATGACTTATTTAATATGTTCAATTTGACGGGAATAGATCCTAAAACCAATCAGAAAATTAAAGCAAGCAAGTTAATAACCGTTTTGAAAAGGATGGAAAACTTTTCGTTAGGATGGAAAGAGTTTTTTAATTGTGAAATTACAAATAGCGATGGTGAGTTTACTAAAGATTTAAAACGTTATTTAAACAAATTGTGTCGATTAACTTCAGACATTCACATTCAGGCTTGTATTATAGGCATCTATTTGAGCGATATTGTTAAAGAGAAAGATAAAAACATTTTACAAATATTTAATTTTTTGGAACAATACTTGTTTTGTGTGCAATTTTTATATTCAAATAATGTTGATTTTAGTTTTCTAGTTAGCACTGTTAGTGAATTGTATCACACAAAAATAGAAGAAGATCGGGATAAGGGAATTAAGGCGTCATATATAATTTTAAAATCTCTTATTGAACTTATTACAGATGTCGACCCGAACAATAAACAGAAAGACCAAAGCACAAAACTTAAGAACCTGCTTACATTCGAGAATCTAAGCAACTGGCTACAAACCATAAAGAAGAAACGGGGTGGTTTTTACAGTTGGAAAGGATGTAACTATTATTTATATGAAAGAAATTTGGCCGACCACGGACAAAAAACTACTCCTATTACGATTTGTGAATGGATAGATATACCAAATTCTATAGAACACATTTATCCACAAACTCCTAAAGCTGAGTATTGGGGATATGCGTTTATTAATGGAAATATTGATGATTCATATTATGGGAAAATTTATCCAAAAAATTTTAAGGGTGTAGAATTTGATAATTCAAAAATGATTAATTCTTTAGGAAATTTAATTCCATTAAGCGTAAAAAACAATTCAAGCGCCAAAAATAAGCCTTATCCTTATAAAAAAGATGAAATTTATACAAAGAAAGGGTCAAACACGTCGGAAGAGCTTGCGAAAAAGTTACAACAATGGAATATATTTACACTTGCAAAAAGAAATCTGGAAATGTTTAAATGGATTTTGAAAAGATGGACGACATTCACTTTAAATATTAAATGGTCAAATATATCAATTGAGTACAAAAACGATTTCTTCAAAAATGGATGGAAAAGTTTGTTGGAATTTGACGAAAAGTCGATAAACGAAAATAATGAGTTGTTTAAATTGGAAATAATCTTATTGGACTTCTTTAAAGAAGATTTTAATGGCCAAAAAAAGAAAAACATCATAAAAAGCATGATATTTGATGCGCGTTACAAAAATCAATTAGATAAATTTCTTGATAAATTGCCTTAAAATAATTATTTTGAGCTATGGCGAAAAAGACATTCTAGCATAAAGCGGTAAAAACCGCTTTTTTCTAATTAATTCATCGCTTTTTGTATGGTGCAACCGAGCAGATTTGAACTGCTGACCTATCGCTTAGGAGGCGATCGCTCTATCCAGCTGAGCTACGGCTGCATGAGTAGAATTTTATGTGTTTGAATTTCGGAGCATTATGCTTTGTAAAATAGTTTTTCAAATATAAACGATGCGTTTATTTTTATGTGAATGCGGATACACATGTAGATTATGGACTTTTAAATTATATCATAAAAAATTTTATATTGCAATAGAAAAGTTAAATTTTGATTGTTTTTTGGAGCAATATTTGGAAGTTTTTCATAATATGAATTAGATTAACTAATGAGGTCATTAATATGTTTTTTAATAGAAATTGCAAAAAAGGGAGGCTTCAGCCAACCAATTTTAATAAAATAATTTTTACGAGCATTGTTGGCCCAACTGGGCCTGCTGGTCCAATGGGGTTGCCAGGAATTATGGGCGCGCCCGGGCCAATGGGTTTAACCGGACCGACCGGACCTGCTGGTCCACAAGGCGAAATGGGACCAATAGGCTTGAGGGGGCCGATAGGTGCAACCGGGCCAACCGGAGCATCGGATAGCATCTCGTTTGGAAGTGTAAGTTTTGCTGAAAATCCGGATGATTGCAAAGTGATTGACCGCACCGGTTCGCCTTTGCACGTCCTAGATTTTGTTCTGCCAAAAGGCGAAAAAGGAGATGTTGGTCCTGCCGGTCCGCAAGGCGATAAGGGCGAACGCGGCGAAGCCGGAGTTGGCGAAAAGATTGCCATATTGAACACGCACACTGTGGATAGCGGTGTTGATGCCGAAGTTACAGATAATTTTGTAAATAACACGCACCAATTGGTGTTTAGAATACCGCGCGGAGCAACCGGCCCGGCCGGAGAAAAGGGGCTAAGGGGCGAACCTGGCCCTGAAGGTCCACGGGGAGAAAAGGGCGAACCTGGCCCGCAAGGTCCAGCCGGCGAAAAAGGGCTTAAAGGAGACCCCGGCCCAGAAGGCCCAAGGGGAGAAGAGGGCCCTGCCGGACCAAGTGGGCAGCCAGCAATAAACAGAGTGGCATATTTAACCGCCGTTGCTGCCACCCTTCAAAACGAGCCATATTTCAATTTGGATTTATCTTATCCAACCAGCCAAAGCGATATAAGCCTTGACAACGCGCAAAACAGCATAAAACTTAAGCGCGGCTATTACATTATAAGTTACGGCACAAATGTTGAAGCCACAGGCTCAGTGAACGGCAAAATTTGGCTTGAAATTGACAACTCGCAACAAGATGTTACGGTTAAAGAGGGCAGTTTTCAGGGCAAATATTTCTTGGGCGGAGAATTCTTTTATCGCGTAACGAATGAAGAGACCACCCTTGATTTCATGGTTAATGAAGATACCACTGTGCGTTTTTCAAACACTTATATGTTAATAAGAAAGATATAAATTTTTGCGGTTATCGTTTTTAAAATTTAATAGTAAAAATTTTAAAAATCTATAAAAATTAGCAAAAAATCAATAAAAAATTAATTATTTTCATCAAAAACTCGTAAATTTTGCGAGTTTTTTGCTACTATAAATTTTAAAGTTATTTTAAAAAGCCTATTGACAAGCTGCAATTTGTGTGTTAGAATAAATGCGTTAAAAGGAGAAATTATATGTCATCAGAAGAAAGATTTAATAATTTAGTGCACATTATAAAAGGAATTAAAAAGCAGTATCACAATGTTTTGGTGTATTCAAATGACCAAACCCAGCCAAATTGTTATTCGCCGGTTAAAGATGCGTTCGATAAGTTTTTGGCTTTGGCTGATAAAATTGCAAAAGATATTGACACGGTGCTTTTTTATAACAGACACGCAAACGGACGCGATATTATTTATTCAACACAACTTTCAACTTTATATGAAGCAATTGCTTTTGCCAACAATGCTTCACCATTCTTTTCTGAAGAAACTTATGCTATTTTAGATGAAATGGAGAGTTTTGTTAAAGAAGAGATGAACAGTTTTAACGCAAACTTAGGATTATAATTAAACACCGCAAGGTGTTTTTTTATTTGCAAATTGCGTGTTTTTTATTTGCAAAAAGAATAAATATTTTTAACTTAAACAAAATAGGTTTAAGGAGTTTTTATGGAGTGCAAAGGGATTGTTAGAAGAGTGGACGAGTTGGGGCGAATTGTTTTGCCGCGCGAAATGAGAAAAAGTTTAAATGTGCGTGAAGGCACAAAACTTGAAATAGGCATTGTTGACGGCAACAAATTTTTGCTAACGAAATATAGCGACATGGTTAGTCTTAAAGAATATAGCGATGCAGTTGCATCTGCAATCTCGGTTAGCATTGAGCACGATGTGTTAATTTCAGATATGGAAAAAGTGCTTTCAAGCAGCAAAAAGAAATATGTAAATAAAGACTTAACCGAAGAAGTGCAAGAACTAATTTATGCGCGAGAAATTGTTATAAAAAAGCAAGATGACGGCAGCGAAATGCTTGAATTTTTCCCAAATACGCCAAACGAATATTCGTGCCAACTTATTGTGCCAATTGTAAAAGATGGCGATGCCATAGGCTCAATTATAATTTTGGCAACAGAAAATAAATGTTTTGATGATAGTTCTGTTAAAATTTGCAAAGCGTTTGCTAAATACTTAAGCGACCAAATTTCTTAAAATAAAAATCGCACATGCGATTTTTTTAATTGTTTTTTATTAAAATTATTGTATAATAATCTTTAAGGGGAGATTATGGACAAATATTCTAGTGAAGAATTTTTAGATAATTTAAACAAATATTGGCGGGCTGCAAACTATTTATCTGCTGCGCAGTTGTATTTATTAGATAATCCGCTTATGCGTGACCACGAGTTGTGTCTAGCGGACATTAAGAAAAAGTTGGTTGGGCATTGGGGCACAGTGCCTGGGCAGAATTTTATTTATGCTCACTGCAACCGCGTAATTAAAAAATATAATTTAGATATGATTTTGTTGTCTGGCCCCGGCCATGGCGGAAATTTTTTAACTGCAAACAGTTATTTGGAAGGGGTTTATAGTGAAGTGTATCCACAAATTTCGCTTGACCATGACGGCATGACTAGGCTATGCAAACAATTTTCGTTCCCTGGTGGCATAGGCTCACACGCCGTGCCAGAAACTCCAGGCTCAATTCACGAAGGTGGCGAACTTGGCTATGTGCTTGCGCACGCATATGGTGCGGTTTTTGATAATCCCAACCTTATTGCCGTTGCCATTGTTGGCGATGGCGAGGCGGAAACGGGCCCGCTTGCAACAAGTTGGCATAGCAACAAATTTATTAACCCAAAACGCGATGGCGCAGTGCTGCCAATTTTACATTTAAATGGTTATAAAATTAACAATCCAACCGTGCTTTCGCGCATTAGCAAAACCGAACTAAAAAAACTTATGGAAGGCTATGGCTACGAGTCGCATTTTGTTGAGGGTAGCAACCCACAAACAATGCACAAACTTATGGCAAAAACCATGGACGAGTGCATTGAAAAAATAAGGGCAATACAAAACGGCAAACAAGCCAATTTCCCGATGATTGTGTTGCGCACACCTAAGGGCTGGACCGGGCCAAAAGTTGTTAACGGCAAGCAGATTGAGGGCAGTTTCCGTGCGCATCAAATTCCGCTAACTGTTGAAAAGGAAGCCGATTTAAAACAACTAAAAAGTTGGCTAAATAGTTATAAACCAGACGAATTATTCGATAAAAATTATAGGCTTAAAAGCGAAATTAGAGCGGTTATTCCAACCGGCAAAAAACGAATAACTGCAAGCCCATATGCAAATGGCGGATTGCTTTTAAAAGAACTAAACATGCCGAATTTTGAGGACTATGCCGTTAAATTTTCCGGCCACGGCACAGTGTGCGCACAAGATATGCTTGAATTGAGCACGTTTGTTAGAGATATTTTTAAACTTAATAAAAATTACCGCATTTTTAGCCCGGACGAGGCAATGAGCAACCGGCTTTATCACGCTTTTGAAGTTGAAAATAGAAATTTCAATAGTAAAATTTTGCCAACGGATGATGCGCTTTCATGTGATGGGCGAATTATGGATAGTTTTTTAAGCGAGCATATGTGCGAAGGCTGGCTAGAAGGGTATCTACTAACCGGCAGACATGGCATGTTCAACAGTTACGAAGCATTTATTCGTGTGGTGGATAGTATGATTTCGCAACACGCAAAATGGCTTAAAACTTGCAACGAAATTAGTTGGCGTGCGCCAATTAGTTCGCTCAACCTAATTTTAACCAGCAATGTTTGGCAGCAAGACCACAACGGATTTACGCATCAAGACCCCGGCATGCTTGACCATATCGTGAACAAAAAGGCAGATGTGGTGCGCATCTATTTGCCGGCTGATGCAAACTGCTTGCTTTCGTGTTACGACCACGCACAACGCAGCAAAAATTATGTGAACATAATTGTGGCTTCAAAACACCCATCTTTTCAATGGCTGAATATGGACGAAGCCAAAAAACATTGTGCATTAGGCGTAAGCGAGTGGAAGTGGGCTGGCGTTAACAACACAAAAAACCCAGATGTGGTGATTGCTTGTTGTGGGGATACGCCAACGCTTGAAGCCCTTGCGCTTGTAACATTAATTAAACAATATCTTCCAAAATTAAATGTTAAATTTATTAATGTTGTTGACCTTATGAAACTTGTGCCAAGTTCGGCGCACCCACACGGGCTAACGGACGAAGAATATGATAAATTGTTCACAAAAGATACACCAATAATTTTCAATTTCCATGGTTATCCGCAACTTGTGCATCAACTAACTTACAAAAGGCACAATCAAAATTTGCATGTTTCGGGCTATATTGAAGAAGGCACAATAACCACGCCATTTGACATGCGCGTTAGAAATGGAATTGACCGCTATCACTTAATGCTAAAAGTGTTGAAAAACATCAACATTGATAGCGAAACAAAAAAGAAAATTGAACGTGAAATGAACAAAAAACTAAAGCAGCATGGTGAATATATTTGTGAACACGGAATTGACATGCCAGAAATTTTAAATTGGAATTGGAACAACTAAAAAACACCGCACAAAACGGTGTTTTTTTAGTGCATAATTTTAAACTTCATGGAAGCACACTTCGTTTAGGTCGTTACGCCAAATAATTGGAAAAGTTTTAGCAAAATCGAACACATTATTTGTTAAGCTTAGTTTTGTTTCACTAATTTTTCTTTTTAACTCTTCAATATCAAAAGAGCTATCTTTTTTATCTACAATTACACCAAAAAAAGAATATATTACTCGACCAACAGCATCTTTTCGTTTATCTTTTAACAAAAAGCAATGCACGGTAAAGTTATCAAATTCGGCTTCTAAATAAGTTTTGTTATTATTCAGTTTATAACTATTATAAAGTTTGTTTATTGTTGCGTGCGCGGATTTTCGATACTCTTCACTATAGTATAAGCCGAAATCTCTAAAATCTTTTGAATAGGTGCTGGTGTAAAGGAAATAATTTGGCTCAATTTTTTTTCTAAATAAATTTTTTAGTTTCATTTTCACCTTCTAGGATTATTATAATAAAAAATTTTAACTTGTCAACTTAAAAATTGTTTTTATTTTATTTTTATTTGATATATAATAATTATATGAAAAATTTTGAAATGAATAAAGTTGTGCTTGTTGGATGCGGAAATGTGGGCATGAGTTACGCATTTTCAATTGTAAGCGGCGCAAGCAATGTGCACGAATTGGTGCTTGTGGATAGAAATACAAAAAAGGCGGAAGGCGAAGCCCTTGACCTTATGCATGCCGCGAGTTGTTCTAAGCGCAAAATTGTTGTTAGAAGTGGCGGCTATAGCGAGTGTAACGATGCGGATGTCGTTTGTATTTGCGCGGGCATAAGCCCAGCAAACATCAAAAGCAGGATGGATTATATTGATAGCAGCATCGCCATTTTTAAATCCATTTTTAGCGAACTTAACAAAACTAAATTTAAGGGCATTTATTTAATTGCCACCAATCCGCTAGATATTATGACCTATGTTGCCATGAAACTTTCTGGCTTTCCAAAAGAGCGCGTTATTGGCAGCGGCACCACACTTGATACGGCACGGTTAAGGCATTTGGTTGGCGAGGAGGTGCATGTTAATTACAAAAATGTGCACGCATATGTTATTGGTGAGCATGGCGATAGCGAAATGATACCTTGGGAGCATGCAACAATTGGCCTAACGCCTATTAACAAATATTTAACCAAGTCAAAAAAGCAGAAAATTTTAAAAGACGTTAGAAATAGCGCATATGAAATTATTGAGAAAAAGGGCAACACGGCTTACGGCATTGGCATGTGCCTAAAAAATATTACCGATGCAATTTTTGAAGATAGCAATTCAATTTTTCCAATTTCAACTTATGATGAAAAGTTGGGCGTAAGCATTGGCCAACCGGCAATTATTTCGCGTGAAGGCGTTAGAGAAATTTTTAAATTTCCGCTTTCAGAGGAAGAAAAAAAAGAATTTAATTATTCAGTTAAAACAATAAAAGACATTATTAAAAAGATAAATTTATAAAGGTAAGCAAAAAGAGAGTGTAAGGCTCTCTTTTTATAAATTGTCAATTAAATTTTCAATTTGTTTTAGGGTTGTAAATTCTAAAATTTTAAGTTTTGTTAAGGTTGCGTTTTTTGACGAGCGCACATACCACATAAGATGCTTTTTAAAATAGGCAACAAGCGTGCGTTCTGTTTTAAAATATGTTTTTAGCATATTTAAGTGATTAATTATGGCTTGTTTTTTTGAATATGGTGCAGGTTTACCTTTTAAAGTGGAAAATATCTCGGGATTGCCAAGCGCGTTTCTGCCAATCATAACACCAGCGCAGCCAATTGATTTTGCGTAATCCACATCTTCTTTTGTTTTAATATCTCCGCTCCAAAACACGGGGATTTTTACTGCATTAATTAAATTTTTATATGCGGTCTTATCCACTTCGCCCGAATAGCCTTGCTCACGCGTCCGCGCATGCAAGGTTAAAAAACTAACGCCGCATTCTTCACACATTTTGCCAAATTCAACATAGTTTTCATTTCCACCAATTCCAAGCCTAAATTTAACCGAAACGGGCTTAGGGCTAGCCTTAACCAAAGCAGAAATAACTTCACGCGCTTTTTCAATGTCGCGCATCATTGCACTGCCATCGCCATTTTTAACAATTTTAGGGGCAGGGCAGCCGCAATTAAAATCAATATAATCAAAATTATTAAATATTTTATTTTTTAAAACCTTTTCAAGCGAAGAAATTTCATGCCCAAAAAGTTGGCAGACGCGAATTGCGTTGCTTTCTTCACGAAAAAGTTTTAAAGTTCGTTCACTATTATTTTCCATTGCCTTTGCGCTAATCATTTCGGTAACCACCATATCGGCACCAAAGTCGGCACAAATTTTTCTAAAAGCAAAGTCGGTTACTCCCGCCATTGGGGCAAGGGCGTAAATAAATTTTTGTTTTTTCATAAAAAAAGTATAACAAATTTAAATAAATTTTACAATTAAAAGAGAGCAAATAATCAACACAGAGAATAACTCTCAATTTAGAGAGTTTTTTTGTTTTTAATTTATAATTTTTAACATTTAACAAAAAATAGTGTTATGAAACGCAACAGTCTTTTTAGCGGGGCATTGGTGCTATCGATTGGCGGAATTTTAGCCAAGATTTTTAGTTCGGTTTACCGCATTGCACTAACGCGCATTTTGGGTGGTGAGGGGATTGGCCTTTACCAACTTATTTTTCCGTTCTATTCGCTTTGCGTGGTGCTGGCAACAAGCGGCCTGCCACTTGCCATTTCAAAGGTTGTTGCAAAATCGAAGGGCGGGGATAAAAGCGTTATAAAAAAATGTTTGTTGTTCACAAGCATAATTTCACTTTCGCTAACTTTAATTTTGATGTTGTTTTCGAGCAGCATGGCAAAATTGCAAGGTGATGAAAGAATTACTGTTTGCTATTTAATTTTAGCGCCAACAATAATCATTGTGAGTGCGTGCAGCGTGTTTAGGGGATATTTTCAAGGCAAACATTATTTTACGCCAAGCGCGCTATCGAACATACTAGAGCAGTTTACAAAACTTGTGCTGGGTTTGGTGCTTACAATCAGCCTATTAAAAGTTAGTTTAATTGCGTCAATTGTGGGGGCAATGCTTAGCATTGTGGTTAGCGAAATTGTATCGGTTATTGTGTTGCTAATATTCTTTAAAAAGCGCGAAAGGGTGGAAACAAATTCGCCCGTTTTGTTAAAAGACATTTTAAAAGACGTGCTGCCAATAACCCTAACAAACATTATTATGCCAATATCGAATTTCATTGATAGTTTGCTGGTTGTAAATTTGTTAAGTTTTAGTTTTTCAAAACCAATTTCAATATTTTTATACGGGCTTGAAAGCGGGGCAGTTTCCAGCATTGTTGGGTTGCCGTCAATATTTTCTTTTGCAATTGCAAGTGTAATTTTGCCAAATTTAATTTATAGCGAAAATAAGGAAAATAAAATTTCGCTTGCAGTTCGCATAATTTTAATTATAACTGTGCCATGCGTGTTGTTGTTTAGTTTATTTCCGCAAAGGTTAATTTCAGTTTTATATGGCGCGCGGTTAAACGGCTATGGCTATGACGGCCTAAATATTGCAAGCCGGCTTTTAGCCTTTTCCAGCCTTGGAATTGTTTTCTTTTCAATAAATCAAATTTATTCAAGTTGTTTGCAGGCAATTGAAGAGCGATTTGTGGCAATACGAAATTTAAGCATTGCCGTTATTATTAAATTTGTTTTAGAAATATTGTTTTTGCCGAGTGCAAAAATTAACATCTTCGCTTTGTCGATTGCCAACACAATGTGTTATGTTAGTGCGTTTACATTAAATCATCTTGAAATTAAAAAGCATTTTAAATTCAAAATTAACTATAAATTTTTTGCAAAATTAATTCTTTCGTGCGCCGTGATGCTGTTATCTATTATAATTGTGTTTATGTTTGGTGGCGGAATTGTGAACACTATTATTGGCGTTTTGGTGGGCGGCAGTGTTTACTTAACAACACTTGCCATTACAAAAACTTTTACTAGAAGCGAATTAAAATTAAAAGGATAAATTTCAATTTAAAGTTTAAATCTCGTTTGTTTGGTCAATATCTTATTGGGGGATAATATGAATAAAAACGAATTTGTAGATGTTGTTAAAACAAAATCTGGCTTAACAAAAAAAGAGTGCAGATTGTGCCTTGATGCCTTTATTGATGTAATTAAGGATGCACTAAAACGTGGGGATAGTGTTACGCTATCTAACTTTGGCAAATTTAAGGTTAGTGAAATTAAATCGAAGCCGATGTATAGTTTTATAACCAAAAAAACCACGATTGTTGAAGCAAGAAAGACTCCAACTTTTAGGGCAAGCGATAGTTTAAAGCAAATAATTAAATAAAAAAGCACTTATTTGTGCTTTTTTCTTGCCATTTTAAAAAAATTTTTTATCATTTCACTGTTTTCTTTTTCAAATTCGAGCAACTGAGTTGCGTTTGAAGTGTGGTTCATGGTTTTGTTTAAAATGTTAAAGCGCGTGATTCCGCCGTTTGTTTCGTCTTTAACGGCATAAAAAACATTTTTTATTCGCGCATTTACAATTGCGCCCGCACACATTGGGCATGGCTCTAAAGTTACATACATATCGCAGTTTTCAAGCCGCCAAGATTTTAATTTTTTATTAGCCTTTTCAATTGCCTTAATTTCGGCGTGGTGCGTGGCAATTTTATCTTTTTCACGCGTGTTGAAAGCGTAAGAAATTATCTTACCTTCTTTTACTATCACCGCACCAACGGGAATTTCGCCTTTCGATAAGGCTTTGCATCCTAACATGGTAGCCTTTTGCATGGGATTTAACGTTTTCATTATTTTTATTTTGCACAATTGGGCTAGAAAAGTCAATCGCTTGGCTAAATTCTTTTGCTTTTTCTAACGCAATTAGCGGCACATCTTTGTTCCTTTCATAAATTTCAGGCAAATTTTCTTCTCCAATTGGGTGGGGAAGATTTGCATCGCCAACTTCAATTGTGTAGGCGGGAATTTTTAGCGAGTTTATGCACCAATCCTTATAGCCGCCCGTTGAATTTTCTGTGAAAATGAGCGGATAACCGGTAGCCCCGCTTAAACTTTCGCCAATCGCTTGGTCGCGCGCTACATTTTCGCTAGATTGATTTTCAAAACCATAATATATAACATTGCCCTTGCTATGATAAGAAATTGTAAGCAAAGGCTTGGTTTTAAGCGTGAAATTAATAAGTGATTGCACTTCGCGTTCACTTTCCGGGTAAAAGCCAACAAAATCCTCGGTTGCCGGGCAGAAAACATTTTGGCTGCCGCCGCCCCAATCGGCGTTAAAATTGGTGTTTAAATCCACCAAATTTATGTTGGCCTTATATTGTGAAAAATCGGTGCTGCCGTTGTTGGCAAGAATAAGATATTGCCGTGTTATATCGCATGAAACTGCGTTTATGCCGTCAAGCACAATTTCCGCGCCATCTGGATTAGTTAAAAACACAAAATAGATGCCGCCGCCGTGAACGGAATTGTTTAAAAACAAATTTTTTGCCTGCTCAACCATAAGAAGCGAACTTATATATTCGCGCGCGTGGATGCCACCCTGAATTAAAATTTGCGTGCCGGAATAATCGCCAACATGAGTTGCCAAAATGTTTTTGCCTAAAACAGATTTGCCCGCATTAAAAAGTTCAAGCCCTATATCTTGTAAGGACACAATTCGCCCAATCAATTCTTGATAAGTCATAAAACCCCCAAATAAATTGTTAGCACACACTAACTAAAATTTATTATGAAGGGATTAAATTTTTTGTTAATTATTTGTGATATGCAATGTTGTTTAAAATTGTAAAAGCGCGATACAATTGCTCCAAAAATATAACGCGCATCAATTGATGTGGAAAGGTCATTTTAGAAAAAGAAAGACGCTCATCACACTCTTTTTTTAATTCGCCATCTAGCCCGTTAGATGCGCCAATAATAAAAGTTAGTTCGCCTGTTTTAAGAGTTAGCGATTGAATTTTTTTTGCAAATTCTGGGCTTGAAAATTCTTTGCCTTCAATATCTAAACAGATGTTATAATTCGATAAATGTTTTTTTATTTCAATTGCATCTTTTTTTAACGCTCGCAAACAGTCCTGCTCGCTAGAAGATGTGGCAACATTTTCTTTAATTTCAATTATGTTTAATTTACAAAATCTATTAAGGCGTTTTGAATATTCTTTAATTGCATCGCGCAAATATTGTTCTTTAATATCCCCAACACAAACCAAATTTATTTTTATCATTAGATTATTCCTCCAATAAAACTGCCAAGAGTTATTAGGCCGCCCAATACATAACACGCGATAATAAAAACGTTATCATAAAAATTGAATTTTGATGTGTTTTTTAGCGTTTTTGCTTGTTGCAATTCGTTTAACATTATGTTGGCTTGCTCAATTTTTGCTTGCGCTTCAACTATTGTTAAATTGTTTAACTCTAAGGCCAGCAAAAGTTTTTTAACATCTCTTTTAACTCGTTCGTTTGCAATAATTTTAACGAGATAAAAGTATAACAAAATTAACAAAATCACACCAATTGAAGCGGTTAAAATAAACACTAATGCATTGCCGAAAAGAACATTTCTTAACGTGTTTACAAATCTAGCAAAAGGCCAATTTAAATATACACCATAAAGGAAATAACTATTTAAAAAGTTATTCATAAAATGTATGATTATTGTTGGATAAATGCTATCCGCTTTAATTGCCACAAAACCCATTAAAGCACCCAAGATCGCAGCATAAAAGAACTGATTGATGTTAAGGTGCATAAGGCCAAATAAAATGGAAGAAATAATTAAACAATAACGCGTGTTGCCGGTAGCTTTCCTGCCCGCATTAAGCAAAATTCCGCGATGTAAAAATTCTTCAAAAATGCCCGGCATAACGGCGGTTAAAATAAAATCTTTAATTAAAAATGCATAGTTTAATTTAACAGTTGTGCTAGACGCCAAATTTTCATATCCAAAAAGCGAAAGGATGGTGCTAAAAGCGGAGGCAACATATGAGTTTATGAAATAGAGAACAACACCCAATAAAAGTGAAATTAAAACCGTTTTAAAACTTATTTTTTTAAATCCAGCATCGGCAAAAGTGGTTTTAACATTTTTGCTTACAAAAGCGGTGTAGAGTACAAGCGGAACGGCAAACATAACAACAACTTGAATTAAAAATGTGGTTAAAATATCGTTTGTTAAAACACCAAAATAACCAAGCATAAAAATGGTTGCAATCAACACCATTGCAACAAAATAAATTATTCCAATTTTTTGAAAGTTTTTGTTTTTCATTTTTTAGTTGTTACTACCAATAGCCAAATGATGACCATTATTGTAAGCGTAATAAATAAATATTTATAATCTGTTTTTTCCGTAGCACCCTTTGTGTTTTTGCTTTTCCAAAAAGTGAAGAACAACACAACACTAAGGAAGATAACAAACAACACAATAGCAAGCAAAATAAATGACCAATGTTTATAGCTTAGCGACAAATTAAAGTAGGCGAAAATAAACGATAGTGCGTTGTTGGTTAAATGCACAGTGATACAATATAATATGTTGTTTTCATAATACATTATTACTGCCAAAAGCAAGCCAACAAGAATAGGGTAAACGGTTTGGTCTATAGACATATGAAATATGCTAAACATCAGCGCGGAAAGAATAATTGAAAAGGCTTTGCCGCCCGATTTTAAACCTTTAAAAATAAATCCACGAAATAAAAACTCTTCAACAATTGGCGGAATTATAACAAAGGACAAAATTGAAAAGGTCAATTCAATTCCGTTTAGCGATTTTAAATCATATGGGATGGTGTTAAGTGGAATTTTTAAGTGTTCAAGTAGGCTATCAACGCAATTTATTATTGGGCTTAACATAAAAAATGTGGCTGAGGCAACTAAAATGTATAGTAAAATTTTTGATGTTTTTGGCTTGCTAACAATGTTGTTATCTTTTTTCTTATTAAAATATAAAAAGCAGCCAATTAGGGCAGAATTTAGAATTATTACAAGAATAAAATAGCCATAGGCATTATTTAAGAATAATTCAAAGGTGGAAATATCAATGTGGGCTAGGTTGCAAAAAGTTGTGCCAAGCAGGGTAAACACCAAAATGGCAACTTGGCTAACGGCAAAACTTATGGCAAATGCTAATGCACTATCTTTTATTGTTGGAGTTTTAAATTCCATACTAATATTATACATAAAATTTTAAGTTTATCAAAATGTTATAAGGAAAAATTTATTTAATGGGATATATTTTTAAGTAAATTTTAATTATTTTTTGTTGTTTTTAAAAAAATAAAAAAATTTATGCTTTCTTTTGCATAAATTTTGTGTACGCCTTATAAATTTTTTCAACCACATCTTCAACCGGCATATTGTCGGTTTTTATAACCAGGTTGTAGTTAGATTTTTCTAAATTATCTATTCCATAAAGCACCTTGTAGCGCTTGTTTTCGGCATTCCAACGCTTTTTTAACATGGCGATGGCTTCTTTTTCATTGTCGGCCTGTTCATCAGCACGGTCGGCGGACACCAAACGCTTGCCAGCCTCTTTCCAGCTTACATCTAGGAAAACCTTAAAAGAAGCAGGAATAAAGTGCCAGGCAAGGCGGCTATCTAGCAACAAATTATCATTTAGGCGTTTTTTGCCTATTTTTATAATGTGCTCGTCCACAACCTTGTCCACTTTTTTAATTCGCTCATCCTCACTGAAGTCCGATATAGGAATTTTTAACTTTATTGCCGTTTCTCTAAACTTTTTGCTGGTGGATATATATTCAAAACCATATTTAGAACAAAATAATTCGCTTGTAGCACCCTTTCCGCTGCAGGGTTTACCCGTTATTGATATTATCATTCCTGCACCACCAAGTCATCACCCGAGTTCCCGTTAGCTTGGCTTTTATAGAACTCGTGCTGCTCATAAAGTTGTTCAATTTCGGCTCTTTGTTTTTGAATTTCACGATTTTTAATGTTGATGTTTACTAGCTGAATTATGGTGATTGTGGCAAGCAAAACTATAATAGCAAGGGCTATTATTAACACAAGTTTAAGCCTTCCGGTGCTTTGATTTTTTTCCATTTCGCCTTCCTTTGAATTTTAATTTTATGAAATTATACCACTTTGTTTCAAAAAAGGCAACTAAATTTTTGGTTAGTTTTTTCATCCATAAAAATCCAATTATCGAAGCAAGGCATAAGGTCATCGAAAATTTACCAAAATTAAAAAAATTTAATAAAAATACGAAAAAAATTGAAAAAAACCCGTAAAAAATGGTGTCAAAAATGATTTTTAAAAAATTTTTTTGATATTTTTTTAAAAAAATAATATTTAAAATTTGCAAAATAAAACCAAAAATTAACCCGAACAAAATAAAAATTAAAAACGAGTTTAATTGGTTTTGTGTTGAAAAAATCATTTAAATATTTTCCTGAATAGCGGCTCTTTATTTTTGCCTTCAACAAATTTTATTAAATTTACATTGCCTTTTATTTGCGTTGTGCTATTATCGTTATTTAAATTTAATAATTCCAAATTTTGCCCGGCTATAACAATTCCGCCATAAACACTATCTAATTGAATTAAATCGGGTTTTAGGCTAATTATTTTATTTACGCCGGAAATGGATAATTCTTGCCTATTTACTAGCATTATTGTTTGCTCTTTTTTAATTGTTTCTTTATTTTCCATAAAATTCCCTTAAATAAAATATTATTAAAAATTTTTATTTATGATTATATTTTTTATTTGACAAAATATTACAATATTATTTATAATAATAAATATTATTAAAATAAAATATTTATTGCATTTTAGGTTAAATTATTTTTGAGGGGAGAAAATGAAAAAATATTTGAGTTTTGCTTTAACAATAGTTGCACTGTTTTGTTGTGTGCTTTTTTCCGCCTGTGGGGATAAATACAAGAATTTATCAATAACTAGTTATAATACAAGCGGAGATGTGCTTGATAGTGTTAGGCTTGTTATAGACGACAGTTCAAAGGGCCTTGGCCAAACCAAAATTTCATTTAATGTGGACGGCGTTAAAGCGGAAGACGTTGGCGATTTGCAATTTTACTCAAAAAACAATAAAGTATCCTTCACAAACAAAACCAAAAGCGGAAACACCTTTTATGTTGATGTAACCGCAGCAATCCCCGGCAAGGACACAATTGTTGCCACCCACACAGGCTCGGGCAAAACCAAAACAATAGATGTTGATATAGAACAAAAATCCAACAATTTAACCTTAAAAAATCAAAATATTAAAACCTACATAATTTCAATTCCGGAAGCGGACACCAAATCTGTTAGCATTAATGCTTCTAGCATTGTTGCGATTTATCCATATGGCAGCACGGATAAAATATATTTTAAAAACAATGGCGGGGCAATTAACAATGTTACGCTTAACACGGTTGACGTGGGCGGGGAAAGTTTAATTTCTGGTTTCACGCTCAATTCAAATGTTAGAAATAACGAAAGCCTAACTTTAACCCCGGTTTGCACCATGGACGGCTACGAGAATAAGGAATTTTCAAACGTTAAAGTTAATTTTGTGTTTGTTAAAACCTTAAACGACAACAATTTGCGCGTTGTGGCAACAGAAGAAGCATATGGCAAATATTTAACAAATGGACAAGCCATACATCTTATTTCAAACGATAGCAACAACACGCATAGCAATTTTAAAGTTGGTTTAAGGTATTATAATGCCGAAAGCGCTTCTTATGAAAATATTGACGAGTTCTTAAATTTTGCCAACTCAAATTTCGGCTATGATTTTTACAGTTCAACTAGCAGCCAACTTGAAATTTTAAATGTTGACAACAACTTTGTTATACAAGCAAAACCAAATCAATATAGCGAAAATGATATTGCAGTGCAGCTTGGTTTAACACCTAAAAACTGCGTGGGGGATATTGCCCCTGTTTATAAAACCGTTCTAGTTAAATGTGATG
Source organism: uncultured Clostridia bacterium (assembly GCA_947630405.1). Taxonomy (GTDB): domain Bacteria; phylum Bacillota; class Clostridia; order Christensenellales; family UBA1242; genus Onthoplasma. The sequence continues at coordinate 5,988 of CANRHL010000003.1, read as the reverse complement.
TTAGGCCAACCAACATTGATGTTTACATGCAGGGTGAGCGAAAAGCAGCCGAAAACAACGTTGTAAACATTGAAAACATCTACGATTATTATGCCGATGCGTTGGGTGCAAGATTTAAGTTTAATCCTATTCCGGACTATTGTTTATTTGATTTAAAGTATATGAAATTGTCGATTGAACCAAACTTGCTTAATGCAAAAATGCAAGATGCCGGAGTGAATGATGTTTACACCGATGCTAGCTTTCAAAATACATACACCAATTTAGCGGGCGTTAGTTTTGGCGACCAGCGAGTTAGAACAAATGCCAATTTGCTGGAATTCCATTTAAACGGCAAAGCGGTTAGATTTTATTATGACCAAAACCTTGGCAAAATGGTGAGTGAGCCTTTTGCTTATTCAGATAATTTAAACATAAAATTTCAATACGAGAAAGCAAACGATAGAGAAAATAATCCAAACAACACATTAAAGTTTGATGTGTTTAATTTCTATAACGGCGAATTGGAATATTTTAGTGATGAAACCAATTCAATAAGCCCGGCAAATGTCACGGTGCAATTTGCAAATACTGTAAGCAGGGTAACCGATTTAAAGATTTCTGCCGGCAACTTGTTTATGAATCAAACGTCAATTGACTATAATTTGGTTCAGGGCAAATATGCAAACGATGACGGCGCAGTTGTTTATTTGGATAGATTAAACGGCGTGGATACCGATACGGGAAATCAAGGCTCGGCAATTTTGTATGTTAAACCGGAAGATGTTATTCGCAACGATAGAGGGGCACAAACACAATTTGTGGTTACCGTTTATGGTGGCAATAACAATCCGTTAAAAATTAAGCAATATTCGAGAAACGGCAATGACGGAATAGGTAAAAACACAAGCACCACAATTATTGAGGGTGAATCTAGCATCGTATATAAGTTCGATGAAGATGCAAAAATCCTTAATGTTATAATTTTGGTGCTTAATAGAAACACGGACATTGGCAATTACAGAATTGAATTTAGGCAGGACGATTTTGTAAGGTCGGTTGATGTGGTGGTTTATCAAAAGTTGGAAGGGAAAGACATTGAATATAACCTAGATTTGTCCCACACTAACCGCTCATTTAAAAATAGCGAAATTGTTAACGGAGATAAACAATATGAGTTTGCAGAATATCCAGCAGATTACATTGTTGCCAGCGGTGAAGAGCTAAACTTTTATGTTAATGTAGACCCAATTTTTACGAATAATAATATGATTGATTCCTATTCGTATGACATTGAGTTTGATGCGGAAGAAGCTAACAAAAATAGTTATCTATCAAAAATTGACCAAGATAATTTTGTAACATTAAACTTTAAGAAAGGAACATATTTAAACGGAGTTAAAATCATCAGTTTAATTATTCAGGTTAGGGTAAGAACATTCGATGATGTTTTAACAATTAGTGAAACTGTTAATCCGTTTGACCATAAAGTGGATTTCTTTATCTATGAAGAAATTTTGGATTCTAACATCTCGTTAAATTATCTGGAAGAAAGAACAAATTATCTAAAAGAAAGATATTATTATAATAGTTTAGGTGCGCTTTATAAAGATTATGGCGAGGCAACTATTAGTGTGGATTTATTGGCTGACCTTTGGAATTATGTTTTGCCACAACAACAAACAGAAGATAATAATTTTGGCTTGTTTGATGGCAACAATATGAAAAGTGTGGTTTGGACAACCAACTCAATTTACGTATCCGCAATAGAGCAAACGGATAAAAACATTAAAGTTAGATTTAACGGCAACGAGGGCGATTATGAATATGTGGATTTTTCAGCAAGAATAAAACAATTTAATAACACACACTTGCTAACCTGCAGAATTTATGTTAATTCGCCCGAATTTACAAAACGAATTGTAATAGAAGATGTTAACATTAAAACGGGCAACGAAACAACATCTAAAACGAACATTAAAACAAGGGATAATGAAAACCGAACTAAATATTTAAACATTAAAACCAATTCCGAAAACAATTTAACTTACGAGATTGTTGCCTCTAATCTTTCCAACAATCAAAATAAAGTATCTTTCCCTTACTTCAAAATTTTAATAACAGATAGAAATAATCAAATTGACAATGCGTTTGTTATTGACGATAAAACTAACTCATTTAGAATTACTAGCAACAAAGATAGTTGGGGCGACCTAAAATTATATATTATAGCCAAAGATGCTCTTCAAATTGACATCGATAATGTGGGAAGCATAACCAGTATTGAAGATTATTTGCTTGACGGGCATAAAGATGCATATTTGACAGTCGACCTTATTGTTTCGGACGGAAGGGAATTAAACCCATATTTAGTTACCAACACAGATGAATTTTTGGAAATTAAAAATAGCCCTAACCAATATTATCGTTTGATGACAAACATCAATTTAACGGGCAAAGAATTTAGTGTTGAAAATTTTTCTGGCGGGCTTATGAGCGATTACACAGTTAGCGCAGATAACATAACAACCTATTACACATATTCAATTTTTGGTTTAACTTTGGATGAAAAAACAACAAACCTATTTAAAACAATTTCTCCTTCTGGCAAAATTCAAAATGTAAACTTCCAAGTTAACTATAATTATAACTATTCATTAAACGATTCAAATTTAAATCTTGGCATAATTGGAGTTAACAAAGGCACATTAACAAACGTTTCGGTTAACGTAACAGGCAGTTCGCACCTAAGCGGAACGGGAACTATTTACTTTGGCGCGCTTGCAGGGACTAACCAAGGCGAAATAACTTACACATCCAACTCAATTGTTGGCGCGAACGGAACAATTACTTTAACCGGCAATGCTCCTAGTTATTTTGGCGGGCTTGTTGGCTTAAATCAGGGCGAAATTTTGGGCCTTAATGGCGAAAATGATGTGGATGTAAATGCTAATTCCTCATATCAAACCGATTATGAAAATGGGAATATTGTGTTTAGCGCAACGGCACAAGGCAGGGCAGTGCTTGTTACAATGCAAATTGTTGCAACCGATTTATTAAACGAAAATTCTGCAATTGGCGGAGTGGCCGGCTTAAACGCAGTGGACACTGCAAATAACACTTATGGCCAAATTAAAAATGCCTATGTTATAGGCAGCATAACAGGCAACAATAACCTTGGCGGCATAATAGGCAAAAACGAACTTGATGGACAAGCGGTTAACTACAAAATAGAAAATGGTGGCCATTTATATTTCCTTGAGGATATTCTAAATGAGGATTATTTAAATAGTTTCAGTGTTATAAATAGCGTTTCAGCAATTTCAATTGTGGGCAAAAACAATATCGGCGGCGTGGTTGGCTTTGATAAATACGGAAGTTACTATAACACGCATTATCAAAACATTTCTGCCGGAATTAAGGGCATTGAGGCCGTGGCAGGAATTGCGGGATACAGTGAAAATGGCGTGTTTATATTCAACTCGGTTATGAGCTATAATTATGGCTGGAATAAAGACGTGGAAGGCACAACTATTTTCTCCGTTACAACTCCGGATATTGAGGGTGAAAACTATGTTTCTGGCATTGTGGGCAAGGCCAATAGCAACACGAGTTTAAGTTCGCTTGCTGGTTCAAACTACTCAACAAAAACAACCGCAATTGCTTATTCAAGCGTTAACGCTTACATTTCTGGCAAAACATCTGTTTCTGGCATAATTTCAAATGTTAGCGGCACATCGCTTTTAACAAACGCTTACTTTATGGGCAAAATTGTTGGCGCAAAGGAAGATAAAAACATGTTGAATTTGTCAACAGAAGGCAGCGTTGAAGATGTCAAATTTGAAACAATTTACAACCAAGTTTATAGCAGATATATAACCGATAACGGCGCTGAAGAGTTTGATGATCCTAAAACCTATATGGATGGAGGTGCATTCTTAATTAAGCCAAACGATAATTCAAAAATTGATTATTGGGGTCAAAACGAAAACATTTTAGACGGCTATATGTACATAAGCATGGATAATGCAAGTACAAATAATGCAGATAGGCTACCAATATTTGAACTTGCACCAACCAGCATAAATATGCTTTTAAAAAATGATTATAGCGAGATTCTTTACGATGAAGATGGCACCACAAAAATAACCGATGTTGTTCATTTATATTATTATTCCTTAAATATTCCGCGCGATGAAAATTATGATAATAATGTAAAAGTTCAAACAGAAAAAAATAGTTATAAAATCATAGGCAATGGCGGATTGTTTAACATAACATATACGCCAGATAAATTAAAAAATCTTTATGTTACCATAACATCAACCAATACCAATATAATTTCCATTTCATCATATAACCTTGTGGTTATGGGTGTTGGCGAGTGTGAACTTGTTTTGCGTTCGGCATATAATTCAAGCATAACCGCCACCATTAAAGTGATTGTAACCTATCCATTTGGCACAGAGTTTGCAATTTCAACAAGCCCGGTTAAAGAGATGGATGAAAGTGATAAAACAATAAAATTAACCGAAAATGTTGGCAAACAACTATATAAAATTTCAACGGGAATATATTCAACTGACAGTTTTGCTTTTGAATATACAACCAATCCAAACCAAAATTTAAAGCTTGAAATTAGTGTTATAAAAGAAAATGAAGATGACACAACACCAATTGAAGGTATAATTAAAAATTTAATAATTAACGGAAAATCTTTAACTCTTGCACAAGGCGGCGAAAGCATTGAAGAACTGTTTATCCCTTACAATGAGCCATTTAACGTAACAATTAAAAAGGCAATGGACGGCATTAAATTTAAAGTGGTGGCAACACCTTATATTGAGCTATCTGTCCACGATAAAACATTAAAAGTTTACTCAAAACAATATAACCAGCTTGGAAATATTATTGGGAAAGAAAAATCTTACGAGTTTATGATAAGCACATTTATAGGGCCAACCAACGTGTATTTTGCCTTGGATAGCGCAATAATTTATCCTAACGAAAATGTGCCAATAAGCGTTTATGTTACAACCGATAAAGAATTATCTAAAGACGAATTCTTAAAAAGTTTATCCATTAATATTGATGGCACAGTCATTAGATACGAAGGTGCAAATATAGAAAAATTTAACCAATATTTGCAAATTGAGCCAGATGAATATGTAAATGGCATTCAAACCTTTGTTGGAAACTTTGTTGTGCTTGACAAAGTTGACAAAGAAAAAACAATAAGAATTACAAGCACGTTTGAAAAGGTTGAAAAAACTATTAAACTTACACTTTTGCCACAACGTATAGAGGACATTATTGTTAAAAGTTACACTTATAACGACGATAGGCAAATTGAGGAAAGCAACGTGCTAAGGCCAACAGGCGATCCGGAAGATGACGGACTTATTATTATAAATATGGCGCCAAGCGATGGCTCTTATGATTATTTGGAAATAACAGATTTATCTAACGAACACATCTCGTTCTTCCAATTAAACGGAGTTGGTGGAACAAGGGTAAATAGAAACGAACCTATTTCAAGCGATGGATATGGCATAAAATTGTTTAAACAAAAAGATGCTAGCAATCAAGATGTTTTAACGCTTTATGTTGCAACGGCAATTGACAGAAGTTTCAACTCTAGTTTGCACACAATTAGGGTGCGCGCATATGCGTTAGTTGACGGGGTAGGCGAGCCGCTAGATATTGAAACAACCTATGTTATTAATGTTAGAATGTTGCCAAGCATTGAAGTTAATTATATTGACCCACGCGGTAAAACAATGGAAGGCAAAAGCGGGTATCTGGCACTTGGCGCAGATGCGGACATTGTTGTTAGAACAAAAAATGCGGATGAAGGTGCAGAGCAGGTTGAGTTGGAACTACCAAATACAACCTATAACGCATATGACTATTTTGACCTTGTAAAAAACAATAACGACACTTACACAATTATTCCTACAAAAATTGACCGAGAAATTTTAGGCGCAACACTTAAAATAACGGCATCTA
>CANRHL010000002.1 GCA_947630405.1 uncultured Clostridia bacterium | reverse complement strand
TATTTATTTATGTTGCCAGATGGCACAATTATATCTATAAATATGCCAACCACAACAATCCCTAACACACTTAAAATGTAACCTGCCATCACATCACCACATTTGAGGTTGTCATAACCAACCCGATTGATATTAAATACATAAAGCCGATTGCAATAATTGCCGAACTTAGCATCGTTATTGTTTTTGAGGAGGACATTAAAAAGTTGGATGTTTTGCTATTATTCATAGGCTGCAAAATTGCGCTAACCAATTTTAGCATTAAGCTGAACACCACAATTTCTAAAAGCGGCGAAAGAATTGTTGTTATAATAACCAAGATGCCCACTAGCCCCACCGCATTTTTTATTAAAATGCTGCTTGCCAAAATTAAGTCCATTCCATCGGATAGATAGCCGCCCATTATTGGCACATAACTTTTAATTGTGTATTTTGTTGTACGAATTGATAGGCTATCGAAAGTGCCGGCAGAAATGCCTTGAATTGTCATAACCGCGAAAAACAAAGTGAACACCAATCCCACACTCCACTTGAACAGGCTTGAAATGAACGAGTTGAATTTATCTAACTTTATATTGTCGGACAAATTTGTTATAACATTAAACACGAAACTTGCCATAAAAAGAGGGATTATAAAATAGTTGAAAAAGTCGGCAACATAAGTTGAAATTATTGCAACAATTGGCTGAAATACTCCCGCACTTGCATTAGCACCAATGCCCACCATAAGAGTTAATAATATAGGAAAGATTATGTTAATTTGTTTAACCATGCTGCCTATTGTTTTAGATGTGTTGTTGGTTAGGCTTGTAATCATGCCAATAATTAAAATGCAAACCGACATAAAACAAACTAAGTTAATTAAATTGTTGGTGGATTTTTCGTTAAATCGGCTCTTTACCCCGCCAAGCAAATTGCCTATTACGCCAATTGCAACAATAACGGACAAAAGCGGCAAATATTTTAAAATTAAATCTACAAAAATTGAAAATATGCTTGCAAAAAATGAACTATAGGATACTGCATTCTCGCCTGAAATTATTGAATAAATTTTGGCTTTGATGTTATCTATTGAAAATATATTTGTGTTGTTGTTTTGAAATTCAACCAAAACTTCATTAAAATTTGAAAAGTCTATGTTGGTTAATTCGTCTAAAACGGACTTATTTAACTCTTCACTAATTTGAGTTGTCGTTTCATTTGAACAAAATGCTTTTAACGGAGTTAAAAATGAAGATATTAAAATTAAAACTACAAGTGCGACAATTGTTATTGTTTTTGAATTTGGTTTTTTTGTCATAACAACCCCACAATCATGTCAACAACAGTTGTTATTATTGGTAGAGAAATCACAAGAATTATAAGTTTTGCACAAAATAAAATTTTATCCCCCACGCTTGACGCTCCCGCATCGGCGCATATGTTAGCACCGAATTCTGCAATGTAGCCAATGGCGATAATTTTTAGCAGTGGGGTTAGCAGCGTTGTTTCTACCCCGGTTGTTTGAAATATGTGATAAAAAGAAGAAATGACAGATTTTATGCTATCCACTGCCATAACTATTATCAATATGCTGCCGGCAATTGTAATTAGCATGGCAATTTCGGGCTTAAATTGTTTTACAATTACGCTGGCAAAGACTGTAACAAGTCCTACTGCTAATATTTTTATTAAATCAACCATACTCAAAATACGAACAATGTTTTAACTGTGTTAAATAAATCCTGCACCAGATTCACCACCATTAGTAAACTGATAATTAACCCAGCAAGTGTGGTTAAAGAGGCAATTTCTTCCTTGCCGCAATGCTTTAAAATTTGGTTAACAATTGATGTGATTAAGCCAATGCCTGCCAATTTAAAAATAATTTCCATATTTCCTCCTACACCAAAATAATGGCTAGTCCTATTGCAAACAAAAGTGAAAGTTTTATAATCATTGGGCACATTTTATTTTTGTTTTCATTTGCAAGCTGAAGTTTATTTTCTATAATCAACAAAAACCCGTTAAGTTGCTCAAGTTCACTTTTTGTGTCGTGCTTGCCAAGATTAGTTACAATGTCGACTAATTCTTTTTTATCCGCATCATCCAAAACCTTAATTTTATCCAAGTTCAATTCGTTTGTTTGTAAAAATTTTTTATATTCTTCAATAAAAATTTTAAATTGCTTTTTGCAAGTTGTTTTGTTTAAAAATTCGGTTATTTTTTCCTGCCTAAAAGATAGATTTATTTTAAATTGATTTAAAAATAATTTTAAGTTGTTGTAAAAATCGTACCTATCCTTATATTGCTCGCTAACCGCATAGGCAATTAACATTATTACGAATATTAAAATTGTTATTAACACCCATTTCATAGTCACCTGCAATAAATACAATTTAGTTTTTCATCGTAAATGTTACTAAGTGTGCCCGGGCCTTCGTCACTTGATAAAACTATAAAGCGAGAAAAAAATTTTTCGTCTAAAATCTTATCAAAAGTTGGTTTTTTCTTTAATTGATTTAAGTTTTTTGCGTGTATTGTTGCCACCACATTAACGCCTGAATTTATGGCTTCAATTAGAGATTCTAGGTCGCGCTCTAAATCAATTTCATCTGTTACAATCACATCTGGGCGCATACTTCTTATGCCATTTTTGAAGGCGAATTTTTTGCTGCAATTTGTGTAAATATCGCAAAAGCCACCAAGTTCAATGGCAGGCTCACCCGAGTTGATTGAACAAATTTCGTTGCGCTCATCTGCAATTAGCACATTTTTAGAGTTGTTGTGCGCGTATAGTTGATAAACAAAATCCCTAATAAAAGTTGTTTTGCCACTGCCCGGCGGCGAGATAACAAGAGTGTTTAAAATTTCGCCATCTTTTACCATATAATCGTAAGCCATAAGGCAGCAATTTTTAATAAAATGCGGAATGCGGATGTTTATTGCTTGAAAATCCTTTATTGTTACAATTTTATCTTCGTTTGTAACTATAGAGCCGCAAATTCCCACCCTAATCCCTTTTGGCAAAGTTATAAAGCCGTTTACAATGTTGTCGTTATAGGCATAAATTGAATTTTCACTTGCCTTTGTTATAAAGTTTTCAATAAGCAAATTGTTGGCTTTAATAAATGCGCCGTTTTCGTCTTTTAAATAATACTTTTTATTTTTAACCACAATAATAATGTTTTCGTTCACGCGCATGCGCACTTCAGTTATGTCGTTAAAACTGAAACTTTTTATTATTGCATTATAAATATCGCGTGGTAAATAATCTTTTAACATAATAAAAACTATTAAAAATTTTGTTTTAAAATGCACAAAAAAAATCAATACTACAAGAGTATTGTTTTTTCGCCTTTTATTGTTTAAATTTTCAATTTTTCACTCGGCTTATAATCTTTCAATATATTCGCCAGTGCGAGTGTCAACGCGAACGCGGTCGCCTTCATTTATGAACAAAGGCACTTGAATAACATAACCGGTTTCAAGGGTTGCTGGTTTGCCGCCAGTTTTAACAGTATCTCCTCTAACGCCTGGTTCGGTTTTTGCAATTGTTAACTCAACGAATATTGGTGGTTCAACACTAATTGGCACGCCGTTGTAGAATTGAACATTGCAATTTGTGTTTTCAACAACAAAGTTAAGCGCATCTTTAACTGAATCATAGTTAAATGGAATTTGCTCGTAAGTGGCGTTATCCATAAAATAATACAATGAGCCATCGTTATATAGATACATCATTTCCTTTCTTTCAATGCTAACATCGTTAAGTTTGGTTGAAGGGTTGTAGGTTTCATCCAAGGTTTTGCCAGTTAGCAAATCTTTTTTAGTTATGCGCACAAAAGCAGCACCCTTGCCCGGCTTAACGTGTTGGAAATCAATAACCTGTTGTAAACTTGGGTGTTTTGGGTCGGTTGATTTGCCGTCATCAAAAATCACACCTTTTTTAACATCTCCTGCATAAATCATAAATATTTCTCCTTAAAAATCTAATTTATTATAACATAAATTTAGGCTTATGGCAATAGATTTAGCCTAAATATAGGCACATTTTTGCAATATTTTTTTCAACATTAACAATTGCAATGGCGTCAAATTCGTCACAAAGCAAATATTTTCCATCGCTATATTTACATTCTATTTTCTGCCCGTTTAAAATTTTTTGTTGTTCAACCGCACTAAAATTGATTGTTGGAAAGTCTAACGCATCTTTAATTTTAATAAGGTTGTTTTCGATATTTTCAAGTGTTAAGTTGCTTATTTCAAGGCAGTTTTCTAATTTAAACTTGCCAACTAAAGTGCGTGTTAGTTCGCTCATTGTAAGATAACAATTTAACTCACTCCCTAAATCTCGTCCTATAGCCCTAATATATGTGCCTGAGCCGCAAACTATTTTAAGCGTTATGTCAGTTTTTGAATAGTTTATTAGTTTAATATCATAAATTTCAACTTGTTTTGCAGGCAAACTGAACTCTTTTTGTTGCCTTGCCAAGTCGTATGCGCGCACTCCGTTAACCGATTTTGCGCTATATTTTGGCGGAATTTGCATAATTTTGCCAATAAATTTAGGCAGAACAGATAAAATTTCATCTTTACTAGGCACGTTAATTGAAGTATCAACTATTTTGCCCAAGATATCGAGAGTATCAGTTAAAATGCCGAACTTAAATTTTGCAAGATAGGTTTTCCTTTTTTCTTGCATTAAATCAAACAATTTGGTTGCCTTGCCGATTGTCACAAGCAGCACTCCGGTTGCAAGTGGGTCCAATGTGCCTAAATGCCCAACTTTATTGGTTTTTAATATGTGCTTGATTTTGTTTACAACGTCAAAACTTGTCCAATTCTCAGGCTTGTTTATTGCAATTATGCCTTTATTGTTCATCATCCTCATCCGCAGGGGTCGTATATTTAATGGTTTTTAAAATCCCTTCAATTTTGTTTGAATATTCCATGCTATTATCCTTTAAAAATTCAAGATGTGGAGTTATGCGCAACTTAACCGTTTTGGATAATTTGCCCCTTATAAAGCCTGCCGCACCCTTAATTCTTGCCAAAACCTCGTCTTGCGGAGTTTTGCCAATTGAACTAATGTAAATGCGGGCATAGGATAAATCTGGTGTAGTATCAACGCTATTCACACTAATTATAGCGTCTATCTGTGGGTCGCGTAGGTCGTTATCAATAATATGTTGTATGGCTTTTTGTATTTCACTGTTAATTCGCTCAACGCGTACACTCTTCATTATTCTTCAATCCTTTTAAGAGAATAACACTCAATTCTATCGCCAACTTGAACTTCGTCAAAACTTGTTTTAACGCCGCATTCCCTATCCTTGCCGGCTTCTTTAACATCGTCTTTAACAATTTTTAGAGATTTAATTTCAGTTTCAATCAGCATATCGTCGCCACGATAAATTCTAACATGTTCGCCACGAACAAGTTTGCCATCTCTAACCATGCAACCTGCAACAATGCCGGCATTTGTGAGTTTAAACACGGCAATAACTTCGGCTTTGCCAAGATATACTTCTTCATATTTAGGCTCTTTCATGCCCTTAACAACGCGTTCAATTTCGTCAATTAATTCATAAATGATTTTATATGAATATATCTTAATTTTCATTCGTTCAGCAAGTGTTTTAACCTTGCTATCCTGCCCGATGTTGAAGGCAATTACCATTGCATTTGACGCATTTGCTAAAATTAAATCGCTTTCACTAACCGCACCAACGCCACTATGAATAATGTTAATTTTAACTTCGTCATTCACAAGTTTCATAATTGACGACTTAATTGCTTCAAGCGAGCCGTTGACATCAGTTTTTAATATGATATTTAAGATTTTAACATCTTTTTCACTTGTCTTTTGAATTAAATCTTCAAGCGTATTGCCGCCGCTATTTTTAATTAAATCTGCCTTTTTCTTAGCAAGGCGCTCTTCAACGATTTGTTTAGATAATTTTTCGTCAACAACGGTGAAACTTTCGCCCGCAACAGGCACTTCGTTAAAGCCTAAAACGGTTACCGGCATTGAAGGTGTTGCAACTTTAACTGCCTTGTTATTTTCGTCTATCATTGCTTTAACTTTGCATAGGCTTGTGCCAGAAACAATTGTATCGCCAACATGGAGTGAGCCATCAAGCACAATTAAAGACGCAATAGGGCCTTTGCCCTTATCCAGCCTTGCCTCCATTATTGTGCCAATTGCTGGCACTTTAGGATTTGCTTTTAAGCCTTGAACATCGGCAACTAGCAAGATTGTTTCAAGCAATTTGTCTATTCCTTCGCCCGTTTTTGCTGAAATTTTGCAAATTATGGCATCGCCGCCCCAAGCTTCTGGCAAAACATTGTGTTCGGCAAGTTGTTGCATAACTTTGTCTGGATTGGCTTGCGGTTTATCCATTTTGTTTATTGCCACAATCATTGGAATGTTGGCAGATTTTATGTGGTTAATTGCCTCAACCGTTTGTGGCATTATGCCATCGTCCGCTGCGACAATCAAAATTGCAATGTCGGTTACGCTTGCACCCCTTGCGCGCATTGCAGTAAACGCTTCGTGCCCCGGAGTGTCGATAAATGTGATGTATTTATCGCCAACCATAACCCTATAAGCGCCAATTGCTTGCGTTATGCCGCCGGCTTCGCCCATGGCAACTTTAGTTTTTCTAATATAATCCAATAAACTTGTTTTGCCGTGATCAACATGGCCCATAACTGTTACGATTGGTGGGCGAACCATTGCATCACTATCACTATAAGAACGGATATTCTTCTGGACGTCTTTAAGTTTTTCCTCGCTGGTTTTATCAAGTTTTTGGATAAGTTCAACACCCATATCACTCATAACAAGTTCTGCCGTACTAAAATCAATTTGCGAGTTGATGGTTACCATCATGCCAAGCAACATAAATTTCTTAATAATTTCGCTAACCGGCTTGCCGCTTGCCTCGGACAACAACTTAACTGTTATGTTATCGGTGTTAATTATTGCTGGGCCTTGTGGCTTATCTGATACAACAGGGGTTGGATTTTCCTTCTTCTTTACTCTATTTTTTCTGACAATATCTCTATTGCTCTCTTCTTCTTCAATCATGCCGCGCTTTAACAAATCACGCTTTGAATATTGATGTTTTTCTTCAAAATGAGTTTCTTTTTTCTTGTTGGCAAAGTTCCTTGCCGGGCTTGCAACAATAATTGGCTGAGCATAGTTGATTGCTGGGCGTTGCTTATTATCCTTATTAAAAGGTTTTTGATTTGGCTTGTTGTTATTAGGTTTGAAATTTAAGTTTTTGTTGCCATTTGGTTGTTGGTTGTTTTGCTTAAAGTTATTATTAAATGGCTTTTTATTGTTAAATTGATTGTTGTTATATTGATTATTATATTGAGAGTTTGGCTTTTTAAATTGACTATTTGGCTGCACATTTTTAGGCTTTTCTTGTTGTTGAGGTTTGATGGCTTTTGTTTCTATTTCTTGTGGTTTTACTTCAACTTTTGGCGTGGAAACAACTTCAGGAGTTTCTTCCTTAACCTTTGGTTTGCCCTCTCCAAGTAAGAGTTCGTTTTCCTTTTCTTTAACTTGCCTTACAAGTGCACCCATTTCAATTTTTAAATTGTGGAACTTTTCAGCCAAAGACATAAACAAATTATCTTTAACCATGGACTGAAGTTCTTTAATTGATTTGTTAAAATCTTGTTTTTGTTCGTTAGCCAATACTAATACTCTCCTTATTTAATATAATCCCCTTTGCCAGATTTTCATCTGTTATGCCTAAAATTTTAATGCCAGATAATTTAGATAGTTCTTCTAGTGAAATTTTAGTTTCAATATATTCACAATTATGCTTGTTTGCTAAATTTTTTGCCAAATCTTTTAAGTTGCCACTTGCGGTGGAACAAACCATAATTAAATATATTTGTTTATTGTAGCGCTTTAAACTGCTTTGACCAATCACTATTTTATTTGCTTTTTTTGCAAAACCTATAAAACTAATTATTTTCTCCATATTCTAATAATTTTTCGTAGACAGAATTATCTACATTCATTTTAAATGCGCGGTTTAGTAACTTTTTTTTGATTGTTAATGCAAGGCAATCTTTTGCTCTGCACACATAGGCTCCGCGCCCTCCTAAATTGTTTTTTGCGTCTAGAACTATGTTTCCATTGATTTTTGCAAATCTTATCATTTCGTTTTGTTGTTTTGCGCTCCTACACGCCACGCATCTGCGTTCTTGTTTTATGTGCATATTCAACCTATTCGTCTATATCGTCAAAGAAGTCGTCATCTAATATGATATTTGCATTTGCAGTTGAAACTACATCGTTAACCTTTGCTTTTGTGGTTGCACTAACCGGTTTAACATCTATTTTGTATCCGGTTAATTTTGCAGCAAGCCTAACATTATGCCCGCCCTTGCCAATTGCAAGTGAAAGTTTGTTTTCTGGCACAAGCACATTTGCAACACCGGCTGCGGTGTCCACCGTGATTTCGCTAACTTCGGCTGGGCTTAATGCTGCAACAATGTAATCTGCTGGGTTTTCGCTATAATTTATAATGTCAATCTTCTCGCCATTAAGTTCGTTAATAACGGCGTTAATTCGGCTGCCCTTATTGCCAACACATGCACCAATAGGGTCAAGATTCGGAACAGTGGTTGAAACGGCAATTTTTGTTCTAAGCCCTGCTTCACGCACCAAGTTAACAATGTTTACTTCGCCGTTTGTTAGTTCAGGCACTTCCATTTCAAGCAATAATCTAACAAAATTAGGATGCGTTCTGCTAACTTGAATAACTGTGCCTTTAAAGTCGTCTTTAATGTGGCGAACAAACACCTTAATTCTATCCCCCGGCTTTAAGTTATCGTTTGGTAAAACATCTTTTTTGGTGAGTAACCCTTCAAGCGAAGTGCCGCCAATTTCAAGATAAACATTATCCAAATCAATACGCTTAACGTTGGCAACAACAAGTTTGCCCTCTTTTTCGGCAATATCTTTATAGATGGATTGTTTTTCAATCTCTTTTATTTTTTGAGTTATAACCTGTTTTGCAGTTTGAACGGCAATGCGGTTGAAATCCTTAGTGGACTCTTCTTGCATAACTAAATCGCCAACCTTATAACTGTGTTTAATTTGCTTTGCCTCTTCCAAACTTATCTCTTTATCCTCGTCCTCAACCTCTTGAACGACGGTGCGATAAGAATAAATTTTAATGGTGTTCTTTTCTGGGTTAAGTTTCACTTGCGCATTTTTTGCCATGCCCGAATTTTTTTTGTAGGCAGCGGTAAGCGCTTGCTCTAATGCTTGAATGAAAACTTCTTCGTTAATACCCTTTTCGGCTTCTAAATCTTTTAATGCTTCAAAAAAATCTTTGTTAATCATAAATTCTCCTTAAAACTCTATATATGGTGTAATAGACGCAATATCGACATTAGATATGGTTAAAACTTCATTGTCTAGTTGAAATTGAGTGGACTTTTCATTATGGGCAATAAGCTTTGCGGTGAACGCTTTTTTGCCGTTTAATTTTTGATATAACTTAACGTCCACAAGTTCGTTTGTGTACTTCTTGAACTGCCAATCGAACTTTAGTGGCTTATCTAGCCCATATGAGGAAACGTCTAGCGTAAAAGGCTTATCTTGTGTTGGGTTAAGTTCGTCAATAACGGGGTCAATTAAATCATTAATTTTAACGCAATCGTCAATTGACACACCGCCAAGTTTATCAATGTAAACGGTTAGGTGCATGCCGTCTGCCTTTTTTAAGTACTCCACCTCAACTAATTTGATATCGTCCTTAAATAATGGCGATATTTTTTCATAAACCAAATCTGATATTTTCATATTTCTCCTATAAAAACCAAGTTAGGAGTGGCACCGCCACTCCTTACAATACTTATATTATAACACATCAAATATAATAAATCAATAGTTTTTACATTAATTTTATAAAAACTTTTGCCGTTGCAGTTGCATCGTTTATTGCCCGGTGGGCATTATCTAACACAATGTTAAGTTTATCTACAATTGTGCCAAGTTTATAGTTTTTTAAACCCGGCAATTTCGTGTGGCTCATTTCAAGCGTGTCCATTAGCGGATTAGAAAAATTATAAGATAGTTTTTTTGCCGCCGCGTAAATAAAACCAATATCAAACTGAGTGTTGTGCGCCACCATGGTTGAATTATAGCAGAACTTATAAAAATCTGGCAAAACATAATTGATTGTTGGCGCATCTTTAACCATATCGTCAGTTATGCCCGTTAGCGTGGTTATTTCTTTTGGAATGTGGTGCGTTGGTTTAACGAACGTTGAAAAAGTCTCGTCTATTCTGCCATTTACAACCTTGCATGCACCAATTTCAATAATTTCATCCTTTGTTGGTTCAAGCCCAGTGGTTTCAAGGTCAAACACCACAAAATTCCCTGGGAAAGACTTTTCTTCATCAAACAACCCGCCCTGCTCATAATCGACATATTTTTGTGGGAAAACTGTGTGATATTCTTCATTGACGTGCTTAAAGCCGGATTTTATTTCTTCGCTCGTGAATTTGCAACGCGCAATTGAATTTGCCGTGAAGTTGAGTTTATTGTTAAACTCTCTAAACGAGCCAAAGCAGCACACATTCATGCCTGCTTCAATTAAATCCCCTTTAACTTCGTCCGCTTGTCTTGGAAAGATTGAGCAATATAAAAATTTGTTGTTTAGCTTTAGTGTGAACGAGTAATAAGTGCGCTCAATTTCCTTTGATTCGGCTTTTGATGACTTTCTTGTGTATGTTCGCTTAGAAATATTTGTAACTTCGCCGCAAATAACCACATTTTCAACAACCGAATTAACCTTTGTAAAGTCGATTGCCACAGAATAATCGTTATTGCCGATTATATTGGTAATTTCGCTTAGTGCATAGATGGTTTTTTCTTCGGCCTCCTTAATGCTGGACATGAGTTCTATATTTTTTTCTATGTAACTTGTTTCAGTTGTAACAATGTCATCTTTCTTTTCAAATGAGACGTTAAAGTCCGCCAAAAAGCTCTCTTTTAACTTCTCCGCCACCAAACTTTGCCTATTTAAGCCAACGGCGTACTCATAAACAGACGGCGATAGTTTTAGTTTTAAATTTACACTCATTTGGTTGATTTCAACCGAAATATCATCATAATTAAAGTTTTTGCTTATGGCAGGAAAGGTATTTACAATTGTGGTGTATGTGTGGTTGGCAATGGCGCGTTTATCTAGCGGGCAGGAAATAAAGTTAAGGTCAATGTTTACAAAATTGCCTATAATTTCGGTTAATTTTTCTAAAATTACCTTGCGATTTTCTTCGCTTGGCTTAAAACTTTCAGGGTTAAATAAAAAATTGGCAACGCAAGTGTTTGTCTTTTCAATGTATTCTGCGTCCTTAAACTTTAACCCAGGATATAGAGTTGATAAAAACTCAATTTTTTCCATACCTATATTATAACAAAAAAAATTAAGGGTGTCAACCCTTAATGTATTACGAATTGCAAAACGTCAACTACAATAACAAAGCCGAGCAAGACAAGCAGCCCGATGTTGTTTATCATATTCACGACTTCGCGTTTAACAGGCTTTTTGCGTATCCACTCTAAGCCGTCGAGCGCCGGAATTGGTAGCAAGTTAAACACTGCTAAATTGGCAGCAATTGCCGGCAACAAAACTAACAAGTTAAGTGCGTTTGTTTGCGTGGATGTTGCTATCATCTTTATTGTGGTTACCGGCCCACCAAGTGCTTTAATTGACATTTTGCCCGTTATTAACCGGAATAGAACAACCAACACCTTCCAAGCCCATTTAAAAGTAAACGGCACGGCTTGAGTTAGTGCTTCCACAAAAGTGTATTTGTATGTTTGCGTGGCAAATTCGCTATTATCTTCTTCATAACTTGATAAAAGTGACCAGCCAACACACTCGCCCGCCTCGTTATAAACCACATTAATATGCCCGGAAATTGCCTGTGGTGTGTTGTTTCGGCGAATATTAAAGGTTAAATCCTTTTCGTCTAAATAAAAGGTTTTGTTATCTTGTGTGAAACTATGGTTTTTAAGTTCTTCACTGATTTTTCCGCCCTCGTTTTTTGGAGTGTAAGTTTTATATTTTTCTGTTACACTATTTGTTATTATTGTGGTTAAATATTGGTCGGCTACAAAATCGATGTTATGATTTTCAATGCCATAAATAACGTCATTTTCTTGAATTATTTCATAGTTAATTGAGTTTTCGCCCACCGTTTTTACTTGCACTAAATCATAGCCATTTGCCATGAGTAAAATAAAAGAAAATATTATGGCACTTAAAAAGTTAAAAAATGCGCCACAAAATAGCACAATTAACCTTTTCCACGGCTTTTGATTGTTAAAGGCTTGCGGATTGTTTTTGCCGTCCTCATCCTCTCCATCAAAGGCACAATAACCACCCAACGGGAAGGCGCGCAGGGTTATTTTTTCACCATTTTTTTTGGTTTTTTGAATTATTTTTGGGCCAAAGCCTATGCTAAATTCATTAATCTTAAATTTTAGTATCTTACCGGCTGTATAGTGTCCTAGCTCGTGTATCAACACCATAACTAGTAAAACAACAATGGCTAGCAAAATATAGCCAATATAACTAAAAACGGACGATACACTTAAAAAACTAGACATTTATACCTTAATTATAATAATAGATTTTTAAATTTATTCTAAATTGCCACAAGAATTAAGCCAACAATTGCAATAAATGTAACAACAAAAATCATGGCATCAATTCTATCTAGCATTCCGCCGTGCCCTGGGAACATATTGCCGCTATCTTTAACTCCGGCAAGGCGTTTTATTTTGCTTTCAACCAAATCGCCAATCTGCCCTAAAACTGAGCCAACGAGACCAATTAAAAGGAACTTCCACCAAGAAAGCGAAAAGGTGGTTAAAATAACGGTCGTCTGCGGTATGAAATAGAAAATTACATACACAATCATTGCCCCGGCAATGCCGCCAACAAGCCCGCCTATTGCCCCGCTTATGCGCTTATTTGGACTAATTTTTGGCGCAAGTTTAGGCCCTTTTATGAGTGAACCAAAAATGTAAGCGAAAGTGTCGGTTAAAAATGTTATTAAAATTACAAGCAAAATTAAAACAACTGAAAAATGATTAACTCCGGCATAGCCATCAATGTGGTTTATGAACAAAAATGTTGTGAACAAAAATGCTGGATAAAAACATGCAATTAATGTGTTAAGGCTAATGGCAAACTTAACTTTTAGTGGCTTTTTTGTTTCAATTAAAATTTCAATTAAAAGTGTTGCTATAAAGTATATCACTAAAAAGCCCAACTCAATAAGCAAAGTGAAATAGTATGGCACTAAATTTCTAAATATTAAAAGAACAATATAGTTAAATACACCATAAAAACAAACTAATATTCTATTAACATTTTTCTTCCGCTCTTCTAACAACATGCACATTTCAAAACTTGCAATAAAGGTTAAAATTAAAATGAAAATATCAAAGATATAGTCACCAATTGTTTGCGGCAAAAACTTAGCGGCAACCATGGCCGCCACAACTAGAACAATACAGATGCTAGTTAATAACCTTTTTTTCATTTATTTTTTAACTCCGCCAAAACGCCTTTCCCTGTTCATGTAAATTTTTAATGCTTTAACAAGGTCTTTTTTAGAAAAACTTGGCCATAAACTTTTAGGGAAATACCACTCGCTATACGCCGATTGCCACATTAAAAAGTTGCTTGTGCGCTCTTCGCCGCTGGTTCTTATAATAAAATCCAGCGGCAACATATCTGCCGTATAAAGATGACTATTAAAAGTTGCTTCGTCAACCACCTTAACGCCCTCTTTAATGAGTTCGTTGGTAACCTTCAAAATTTCCTGCCTACCACCATAATTTATGCATGCGTTAACTATAAAGCCGGTTTTATTTTTGGTTAATTCAACAATTTCTTTTGCCTTTTCTCTAACTATTTTTGGCAATCTTTCATCGTCCATATCGCCAGAAATTATAACGCGAATGTCTTTATTTAAATATTCGGCCTTAAACTCATCTAGCATTTCGTTAAACAACTGCATTAAATAGTCAACTTCATCTTGTGGGCGCTTCCAATTCTCGCACGAAAAACAGTACATAGACAAATTTTTAATGCCTAAATCTTGCACGAATTGAATTTGCTTTTTAAGATTTTCAAAGCCGGCTTTATGCCCTACCGACCTAATTAAATGCCGCTTTTTTGCCCATCTGCCATTGCCGTCTATTATAAAAGCAATGTGCTTTGGCATGCGCGGGTCGGCTTTAAGTTTGTTAATATTCATTTACACTTCCATTATTTCGGCAATCTTTTTCTCGCACGCGTTATCGGCACGGGAAGAATAATTGTCTATACTTTTTTGTACATCTTTTTCAAGCGAATTATACTCGTCCTCACTAATTTCGGCATTTTTCTTCATGGTTTTAAACTCTTCAAGCACATCGCGCCTTGCATTACGCATGGCAATTTTGCACTCTTCTAATAGTTTTCTTGCATCTTTACTAAATTCACGCCTGCGCTCTTCGGTTAACATTGGGAAACCAACGCGAATAATTTTGCCATCATCACTAATTGAAAGGCCGGTGTTGGCGGCTTCTAGCCCGGCACGCAAATTTCTTAAAGTGGAAACATCCCATGGGGATACAACAATCATTCGTGCATCTTGCACTGTTATGTTGCAGGTTTGTTTAAGGGGTGTTTTTGTGCCATAATAGTCCACCATAACATTTTCAATAACCTTAGGGTTTGCTCTGCCAACACGAATAAGCATATATTCGTCAATTAAATGATTAAAACATTTATCAAGTTGCTCTTCATACTCCATTAAATTCATTTCGACATTTTCGTTCATAATTTCTCCTTAATTTATACTCTATATTTAATAATAACTAATTTAAGCAAAAATAGCAACTGTTTTAGGTTTATAATTTTTAATTTAACTATTGACAAATTTGCAATATTATGTTAAATTATGCATAAGGAGTGAATTTATGGAAGCAGAAAATGTTGGTCTGTTAAATAAATTAATTCAAAATTATTTAAATAATTTACAAATTGGTGAAAAGGATAAGTCTGGCAACTTTGTTTTTGCTGGGGCTACTTATTATGCAGATAATAGCAATGACTTGTGGGAGTCAAGTTATGGGAAAAGAAATTATACAAAAGAAGAGGCTCACGCATTATTAAATGAAAGAATTGCATATATTACCGAAAATGGTGTAGATGATGAATTTATGATAAATTTGCATAAAGATTATAATAGCGGTGCTATCCCCGGCTTTACTATCATTGAAGTTAAAGATTATGTTTGTGAATTAAAAAATCCTAAATACATAGCCAAATTTATTGAATATGACACTTGGTGGTTGGATGGTTTGTTTGAGGCTCTTAGATCGACAGGAGATGTTGAATGTGTTAGGCAACTTGCAAAAGATGTTCATTTTAAACGCGGCAAAAGATATCTTTATAAACAATTAAAGGCAATGTATAAATCAATGATTGGTGACACAAAAAACATATAAAAAAATAAGGCGTTACGCCCTATTTTTTATTTAGATTGTTTTGCAACTTCGGCTGCAAAATCTTCATTGCGTTTTTCAAGGCCTTCGCCCATTACCCAACGAACAAAGTGTTTAACTTTGAATTTATTGCCGATAACTTCTTTAACTTTTTTGCTATCGTCTTTAACAAATGGTTGGTCAACAAGGCAGTTTTCTTCATAAAACTTGCCAACTTTGCCAAGAACAATTTTCTCTAATATTTCTTTTGGTTTGTTTTTGTTCTTTTCATCATTTTGCATTTGAACAAGCATAATTTCTTTTTCTTTTTCAATCACATCGGCAGGAACTTGGCTTGCATCAACATAAGTTGGGTTGTTTGCTGCAATTTGAAGTGCAACATCGTGTAAAACGTCTGTTCCATCTACAAAATCTACCGCTTCAACCATAACGCCAATTTTGCCGCCCATGTGGATGTAAGTTTCAATTTTGCCGTTAGTTTTACAAATTTCAAAACGGCGAATTGAGATTTTTTCACCAATCACAACTGTTTGATTTGTTATATATTCAGCAACTGTGCCGCCTTCGCATTTGCAAGCATTAAGAGCCTCAACATCTTTTGGCAAATTTTCGGCAACAACTTTTGCAACTGTTTGAACAAGGTTATGGAAAACTTCGCCCTTAGATACAAAATCGCT
Organism: uncultured Clostridia bacterium; assembly: GCA_947630405.1. GTDB lineage: Bacteria > Bacillota > Clostridia > Christensenellales > UBA1242 > Onthoplasma. Next base: position 46,992 of record CANRHL010000002.1, on the reverse strand, counting down.
TTCACAATTTATTTCAAGCAACACGCCAACATTGCCTGCAACATAAGCGCCAATAACGCCTTCTGCTGCAATTCTGCCCTCTTTTTTAGCGGCCTTTGAAATACCGCGTTCACGCAATAGTTCAACGGCTTTATTAATGTCGCCATCTGCGTCGGTTAGTGCCTTTTTGCAGTCCATCATTCCGGCACCTGTCAGCTCTCTTAAATTTGCAACGTCTTTTGCTGTAATTTGCATATTATTCCCCTTCCTTTTTATCTTTTTTCTTACTTACATGCTTTTTCTTTTCAGGTTGAGCTTCTTCAGTTTGCTCTTCGCTTTCTTCCTTTTTTGCAATGCCACCACCTGCAACAACTGAAGCCATTGAAACTTCTTCGTCATTAGCGTCAAGGTCATGCAACACAACGCCACCCTTTGCCTCCATAATAGCATCGGTTAATGCGTTTAAAATTAAATTAACACTGCCAATTGCATCGTCATTTGCTGGGATGCAGACTGTAACATCGTCTGGGTCGCTATTTGTATCAACAATGCCGACAGTTGGGATGTTAAGCCTTTTCGCCTCTTTAACTGCAATGTGTTCAGTGTGTGGGTCAACCAACACAATAAGGCCTGGAACAGATGTCATATCCTTAATGCCGTTTAAATTGTTTGCAAGTTTATCGCGTTCTGCTTTAAGTTTGATAACTTCTTTTTTAGGGAGAAGGTCAAAATCGCCTAAAGCTTCCATATTGTTTAACTTGTTCATTCTATCAATACGTTTACGAATTGTTGTGAAATTAGTAAGTGTGCCACCCAACCAACGGGTGTTGATGTAGAACATGTTAGAACGCTCTGCCTCTTGCTTAACTGCTTCTTGCGCTTGCTTTTTAGTGCCAACAAACAACACGGTTGCGCCTGCTTGCACCTTTTCTTTGATGAACTTATATGCTTCATCAATTTGTTTTGAAGTATCTTCAAGATTGATGATATGGATATCGTTTCTATCTGTGAAGATATACTTTTTCATTTTAGGATTCCATTTCCTAGTTTGGTGGCCGAAATGACAACCAGCCTCCAATAATTGTTTCATAGAAATAACTGACATTTAATTTTACCTCCTGTTTAACGTCTTCCCCAACCATCATTTTGCTTTTAACCAAATTTGGAACAGACAAAGCAATCAAGTTAGGTGCTATTTTTAAAACTTCTTTATTTTACCAGTTTTAAAATCTTTTGTCAATAGAAATTAACAAATAAAATAAAAAACTTATATTTCTATAAGTCTTTTATTATTTTTAAACCTCTGGTTGCAGCGTTGGTTTTAGATTTTTTTCTATTAAAGCCAACCTTTCCATAAGATATGACAGGCGGTTATCGTCATCTAAATTATTCCTGTAAAATGTTCGATTTATTTTGTAAAACATGCCCTTTTTATAGTTGTTTTCTATTACTGTTAGCAAGGCGGCAATTTGTTTTGCAGTCAATTTGTGTACAAAAATGTTAAAGAATTCAATTGCCATATCGGCATCATTTTCATATAAAATTGCCTTATATAACAAATTAAAATCTAAATAATTATACTCTTTCAATAAGTTTAACATAAGTGTTAAATTAGATGTTTTGTATGCGTTTTCATAAACCTTTTTCACATTATCCATGTATTGTTCGCTCAATCTATTGATTGCTTTATCTTGAGTATCTTTCATAACCACCACCAACTTTATTATAACCGATATTTTTAGTTTGTCAATACTTAAATTATTTTTTGCCCTTATCTCCGCCGCCTTCTGTTACTAATTGCTGATAGATTTCAAGCACCTTATCTATAATTTTTTCGTCATTAACAACTTCAATATCGTGGCTTGCCTCGTTTAGTTTAAAAACCACACCTTCGCCCTCGCTAACGCCCTGCATTGGTGTAACGGGTATCATAATTGTGTAAAGTGTTTGTTCGTCGGTTTTTTCGTCATCAACCGGAATAACTGCCACTTGTTCAAATTCAATTGGCTTTTTATCGGGGTCATAAAGCACAACATTATCATAATTTTCTTCGTCTAAAATTTGGCTAATTGGGTCAACTGCCTTCATTTTTTTAGGTTTAATTTCGTCGCGTAAATCTTTCATATTATCTCCTTTTATTATCTAAATAATCTTGCAAAATGAGTGAAGCGGACACGGCGTCCAACTTTTCTTTGCGTTTGCGCCAATCTTTTTCGCGTTCTGCCAAATACTCTTCTGCCAGCACGCTTGTCATGCGTTCGTCAACAAAAACGGGCTCAATTTGCGTAAGTGTCTTTAATTTTGCCATAAACTCACGCGTTTTATGTGCAATTTCGCCTTCTTCCCCTTTCGTGTTTAGCGGTAAGCCGCAAACTATTTCGTCAACTTTGTTTTGATTAACTAAACTCACCAAATAGTTTAAATCACTCTCTTCATTTTTGGTGTGATAAACGGTAAAAGGGCTTTCGTCACTAAACGCAATGCCAATTCGTTTTAAGCCGTAGTCTATTCCCATTGCTTTCATAATAATATTTTAACATAAATGAATAAAAAAAGCAAACAATTAAGTTTGCTAATCTAAAAAATCACGACAAGATAAGCCCAAATTAAGTAAAGCTTTGTTGTAATTTTGCCATTTGAGCCTTTTTAAAGCATCATAAACTAATGTGTGCACACTCTTTGCACTACAATGATATTTTTCCGCAATTTCTGCTGGGGTTAAACGTGGGCAATTTAATCCATAATAATCATAAACCATATCTCTTGTGCGCGGTGTAAGATGATTTATAAATTCTTTAATTATGATTGAAAGTTCTTTTTGGTTTATCTCTTTTAATAGTTCTTCAAATTGAGATACCGCCAATTCGTTGAGAGAATTCTCGTCAAACCGTTTTGCTTTTGGTTCATTTGCCCTTTTTTGCAATTTGTTTAAAGTGTATCTCACATTGGTATATAAATACCTTTCATATGCTTTATAATTTTTAAACCAATTACCATCATTATAACGTTTTTTAACAGACTTTATTATTCGTAAATAGAAATAAGAAAGATAATCATCAAAATCATAATTGCTCAAATTCAAATCTACATATTTTTGTGCAAGATAGCGAAAGTATTGATAGGATCTTTTAATAAGTTTATCAACCGCCGCACTGTTTTGCACGCCATTTTCTATATCTTTTTCTATTTGGCCAGAAAGTTCGTTGTAATCCTTAACTGTTAGTTGTTCAATTTCGGGATAATTTTCATTAATTTTTGCTAAATAATAAACTAAACTTTTCATTTGTTCTCCTTAAGGCTTATATTATCTTATTTTTAACAATTTGTCAACACTAAATTTGAAAAAACACGGTTGCCCGTGTTAATTTTGCTTTTTTTGTTGTTGTTTTTTTGCTTGAGTTTCGATTTCGTCTTTAACATCGTCAATAATTTCTTTGCCCTTTTCAACACCTTTTTCAACTGTGTCTGAAAGTGGTTTATTAACTTTGCAGGTTATTGCACCAACAACAAAACCTAAACCCATGCCAATTAGAAATTCCTTCATAATCCCTCCACAAATAGTTTTTGCTAAATGTGGCGAAATATGTATTTTTTTAGGCTTTTTGTTTGTTAGATTTTGCCAATTTCTCTAAATAGTCGCTAACGGCATTTTTAACGCAATCTATGCAGAAATTAATGTCTACATCACTATCGTCGTTAAGTGCGGTTTTAACTAAAATGTCGTCAATCATTAACATATCAAGAGTTTTGTGTTTTGCCATTTCTGCAATGGTTTCGCAAACGGCAATTATGTAAGGGTTTGCCTGTGCACGGAATTTTGCATCAACAATTTCGTTGTTTTCAACCTTAATTGAAAACTCAACATGTGCGGTGTTATCAAAATTTGCATTATCTGCAATGCCGCTTGGTTTTGTTATTCTGCCGGCATTTGTTGGGTTATTAAATAAATTTAAAATTGTGTTATTCATTATTTATCCCCCTTTCTTTTTCTTGTTTTTGCGCCATAGGTGGACGAATATACGCGTAATTCTTCAACTGATTTCTTAATAATGTTAAGTGCTTCGTCCAACTCTTCAAAACTATTATTTTTGCCAAGGCTGAAGCGGATTGTGCTTTTTGCATCGTCATTATTAAGGCCGATGGCTGAAATCACGTGAGAGACTGCCAAACTGTTGCTTGTGCAAGCGCTACCTGTTGAAACTGCAACGCCGTTAAGGTCAAGTTTTGTTAGCAAACTTTCGCCATCAACACCTAAGAAAGTAACTGATATAATGTGTGAAACTTTTTGCCTTACATTTGCATTGATTATGATATTTTCAACCATTTCACTAAGTTTTGTTGTGAAATAGTTGGAAAGTTCTTGCAACTTGTGGCGGTTTGTTCGCAAATCTCTATAAGCAATTTCACAAGCCTTTGCAAAGCCCACCACTCCGGCCGTGTTGGTTGTGCCACCGCGTTTGCCACGCTCTTGATTGCCGCCGAAAATTATTGGGTCAATTTTAACTTTGTTAGATAAATATAGGCAGCCAACACCCTTAGGGCCATAAATTTTGTGTGAAGAAATTGTCATAGCGTCAATGCCTATATCTTGCACGTCAAAAGTCATATTGCCATAAAGTTGAACGGCATCAGTGTGAAATATTGCGCCTTTTTCGTGTGCGGTTTGTGCAATGGCTTTAAGGTTTTGAATTGTGCCAAGTTCGTTGTTTGCACTCATAATTGAAACCAAAATTGTGGTTGGCTTTAAATATCTAATTAAATCTGCGAAACGAATAAAGCCGTTTTTATCTACATCAAGATAAGTAACATCATAGCCATTTTGCTCCAAATATTTGCATGCATTAAGCACGGATGGATGCTCTATTTTGCTTGTTATAATGTGGTTGCCATGTGTGCGGTTTGCCATTGCAATGCCAATTATTGCCATACTGTTGGCTTCGCTGCCGCTTGAAGTAAAATAGATTTCGTTAGATTTTGCATTGATTGTGTTTGCAATCGTATCTCTACTTGCATCAACCAAACTTGCCGCATCGCGCCCGAATGAGTGAATTGAAGAAGTGTTGCCAAATGTGTCAGTTAAAACAGGCATCATAGCATTTAAAACTTCTGCGCTTAAGGTTGTGGTTGAAGCATTATCTAAATAAATTCTGTTCATAATCTCTCTCCAAAATAAAATTTAACATAGATTAGTGATTTTGTCAATATCAAAATTAAAAAAAGTTATAAAAAATTTATAACCATCTAACTATTTTTAACTAAAAAATTAAAAAATAGGCAGGTTTTTGCCTATTTGTTGCATCTATTTACAAAATCTAGTACGTCATCATATGGGTTAAGCCCAACAAGGCTATCAACGATTTCGCCCGCTTTAAAGCAAATTACTGTTGGCACGCTGAAAACTCTATAACGCTTGGCAATTTCCTCATTTTCGTCTATATCAAGTGAATAAAAGGTTACTCCTTCCACCTTTTCTTCCACCTTTTCAAGAATTGGCCTTAACATTTTGCATGGCATACACCAAGTTGCAAAAAAGTCCACAACCACCAATTTTTTGCTGTTTATTGTTTTATCAAAATCTTTTTCATTAAGGTCTTTCATATTATCTCCCTATAATTTCGTTAATTACAAATGCCGTGATGCAACACGCCATACTTATTGGATAGTATACCACACTTGCCACCTTATTGCAATTATTTTTAACCGCTTTCTGTTTAGTGTAACAAACATTAAGGTGTTTTATACCCGTGCCAGCGCAAAATTTACGCAGAATTTTTGCAATTGGATCATAACTCGTTTTTGATATGTCCGCAATTTCAAAATTTGGAATTTCAGCATACCTATTGCCCGCCCCCATTGCGCAAATTATTGGTTTATTTAGCCGATTTGCTTCGGTAATTAGCAGTTTTTTCGCACTTAAATCGTCAACGCAATCAACTATATAATCATATTTAGATAGGTCAATTTCACCCTTTGTTTCGCTATTATATTTAATTGGAAAGGTTTTAATTTTTAAACCGCTATTTATATCCTTTAATTGCTTTTTTATTTCGTCAACTTTAAGTTTATGAACATTTTTTGTGTTTGCAACGAGCTGCCTATTAATGTTGGTTACATCAATTGTGTCAAAGTCCACAACCGACAAATTGCAAATGCCCGAACGCACTAGGAAATTGGCAACCGCGCCGCCAACACCGCCCACGCCAAAAATAATTATGTTAGCGGCCGTCAACTTTTTTATTTGACTTTCATCTAACATAATTGCAAATCTATTTAAAAATTCTAAATTGTTTTCCATTAATTTTTAAATTACAAAACGTACTTTTTAAAGTCGTGAGTGTGAATTAAACTCTTCATTGTGTTTACAACAAAAGGTTTATCAATTTTCACATCAACCATAGGATTATCTTCACTTGCGTTAAATGAAATATCCTCAAGCAGAGCTTCCATTATTGTTTGCAACCTTCTTGCTCCAATATTTTCATTTGTTTCGTTTTCTTCGTATGCCAACTCGGCAATTGTGTCTATGGCATCATCAGTAAATTCAATGTTCACATTGTCAACTTTTAAAAGTTCTTGATATTGTGTGGTTATTGCGTTCTCTGGAATTGTTAAAATCTTTTTAAAGTCCTCTTTATCAAGGCTATTCAATTCAACTTGAATTGGGAAACGGCCCTGAAGTTCTGGAATAAGGTCACTAACGCTAGAAATGTGGAAAGCACCAGCCGCAATGAATAGTATATAATCGGTGTGAACTACACCATATTTTGTATTGACAACGCTGCCTTCAACAATTGGCAAAATATCACGTTGCACGCCTTCACGCGAAACATCTTGAGTGTTATTTTTCTTGGCGGCAATCTTATCAAACTCGTCAATAAAGATAATTCCTTCTTGCTCGGCGCGGAAAATTGCTTCCTTATTAAGATTGTCCGGGTCAATGAGCCTATCGCACTCTTCTTCAAGCAAAATTTCGCGGGCGCGTTCAACTGTCATGCGTTTAACTTTTCTTGGTGCTTTAATAAAGCCACCCATAATTTGACCAATGTTTATTTCTGCCCCAACGCCATCCAACAAATTGACTTGTTTTGGTTGCTCCTTAATATCAATGTCAATTGGCTCATTGTTGTAAACGCCGTTTTTATAGTCCTCATAAAACTTTTGCCTAAATAGTTCGGTGTCCATTTCCTCTGGCTTATTTGCCTTTTTTAATGGATACAAGATATCGGTTATCTTTTTATCTACCACCGCACTTGCCTTATCTTTAATTTTTTCGGCTTGCTCGTTTTTAACTATGCGAACAGAGGCTTCAACCAAATCACGAACCATGCTTTCAACATCGCGACCAACATAACCAACTTCGGTGTATTTTGTGGCTTCAACTTTAATAAATGGTGCGTTAACAAGCTTTGCAAGCCTTCTTGCAATTTCGGTTTTACCAACGCCAGTTGGACCTTTTAAAATTATGTTTTTAGGTGTTATTTCATCACTTAGTGACTTTGGAAGTTTACTCCTTCTATAGCGGTTTCTAAGTGCAATAGCAACTGCGCGCTTGGCCTTAGATTGACCAATAATGTATTTATCTAGATTTGAAACAATTTCTTTACATGTCATCATAATTACACCTCTTCAATAACAAACTGGTTGTTTGTAAACACACAAATATCGCTTGCAATTTCCATAGATTTAATTGCAATTTCGCGTGCCGTTAAATTTGTGTTTTTAATTAGTGCCTTTGCTGCAGCAAGCGCATAATTGCCGCCACTGCCAATTGCACAAATGCCATCGTCCGGCTCTATAACATCGCCCATGCAGGTTAGAATTAACAATGTGTTTTTATCTGCAACAATCATTAATGCTTGCGCGTTATTGTGCCCTTGAGAGCGGATGCTTTTTGCATATTCAACCGCGCTACGCATTAAACTGCCGCTATATTTATTAAGCATTTTTTCAAACTCTTCGCACATTGAAAACGCGTCCGCCGTGCCACCTGCGAACCCCACAATAACTTTGTCGTCAAAAAGCCTGCGCACCTTGTGTGCACTGCTTTTAAATATAACACTTTCGCCCATTGTTACTTGACCATCGCCGGCAATTACTGTTTTGCCATCTCTTTTAACTGCAACGATTGTGGTTCCTCTAAACTGTTCCATAATTAATCTCCTTTAATGTGTTTTTAATGCTCTCAAGCGAGCGAAGCCTAAATTTTTCGTACCTTAACTGCTTGTTTTTTTCGTCTATCGGGTTAAGTAGACCAAAATTTGCATTTATTGGCTGCACACTCTCCGGGCTTGCATTAGATAAATAGTTATATATTCCACCAATAATTGTGTCCGCACCAAAACTAATTAAACTCTGGTTTTTCAGCATGCGTTCAACATTTATGGCGCAATATAACCCACTTGCAATGCTTTCAACATAACCTTCCACCCCGCTTAATTGACCGGCAATGAAAATGTTTGGGTGGCTTTTTAGCCTTGAATATTTATCCAAGCATTTTGGAAAATTGATGAAATTGTTGGTGTGCATAACACCATAACGCAAAAATTCGGCATTTTCAAGCCCCGGAATTAGTCTGAACACCCGCTTTTGCTCGCCAAAGGTAAGGTTTGTTTGAAAACCTACCATATTGTACATTGTAGCATATTTATTTTCTTTTCTCAACTGAACAACGGCATATGGCTTATCTTTTTTGTGCGGATTAGTTATTCCAACCGGTTTTAGCGGTCCAAATCTTATAGCATCCACGCCGCGGGAAGCCAAAATTTCAATTGGCATGCAACTTTCAAAGATATTTTTCTTTTCAAAATTGTGCAGTTCAACAATTTTTGCCTTAATTAACTCATTGTAAAACAAAGTGTATTCGTCTTTATTCATTGGGCAGTTAATGTAATCATCCTCGCCCTTATTATAGCGACTACCTAGAAAAGCAATTTCCATATTTATACTTTCGGCATCAATAATTGGCGATGCCGCATCGTAAAAATACAAAAATTCGCTACCCAGCAACTTTTTTAGTGCATCACACATTTTGGGTGTGGTGAGCGGTCCGGTTGCCACAACAGTTATGGCGTTCGGCTCAAAATCTGCAACCTCTTCGCAGTGCAAGATAATGTTGTTATTTTGCTTAATTTGATTTGTGATGCTAAGTGAAAATTTCTCTCTATCCACTGCCAAAGCCTGACCAGCAGGGACTTTGTTTTCATAAGCGGTTTTTAAAAGTTCACTGCCTAATAGTGTAAGTTCGCGTTTAAATACACCAGATGCGGTGTTTTCGTCATCACTCTTTAGCGAGTTGCTACAAACAATTTCAGCATAGTTTTCGCTGTGATGCGCAGGCGTGAAAGCCTTATCTTTAATATCATAAAGGTGGACTTTATAGCCCTTTTTTGCAAGTTGCAAGGCGCACTCGCTGCCAGCAAGCCCTGCCCCAATAATGTTAATTTTCAACATAATTGCAACCTTTGTTTAGGCAAACAATTGAGGTTTTCTTGCCAAATTTTTTAAACAAATTTTTACCACAAGCTGGGCATGGCCTATCTAAAGGCAAATCCCATGACACATAATCGCAATTTGGATAGTTGTTGCAGCCAAAGAAGAGTTTGCCATGTTTGCTGTGTTTTGCGCTAACCACTCCGCCGCATTTTGGACAAATGCCTGTTTCTGTGATTTCATTTTCATTTAAATTTTTGGTGTTTTTGCATTTTGGGAAGTTCGAGCAAGCAAGGAAACGCCCGAATTTGCCATCTCTATACACCATCATTGCGCCACATTTATCGCATTTTATGTCGCTTGGCTCAGGTGCGGACTTTGGAAGGCTTATGCCCGATTGTTTACTTGCATAATCTAACTGTTTGGCAAAATCAACATAAAATTTATCTACAATCTCTTGCCATTTTGCCTTGCCCAATTCAACATCGTCAAGTTCGTTTTCCATGGCTGCGGTAAATTTTATATCCATAGCCTGCTTAAAATATTCTTCAAGATATTCGGTAACTTGCACGCCCAAATCGGTTGGCACAAGTGCATTTTTTTCCGTTTTGATATATTCCCTATTAAATAAGGTTGTTATTGTTGCCGCATAGGTAGAAGGCCTTCCAATGCCCTGCACTTCCATTTCGTGCGTTAGCGTTGCAGTTGTGAAACGAACGGGCGGTTTTGTGAACTTTTGCTCGGTTTTAATTTGTTTTTTGGTTACAATTTCGCCTTCAGTTAATGCTGGAATGTTTATGCCGTTTTTATCGTCATCTTGCGGTTTTGTTAGTTTTGTGAAGCCGTCAAAAATCAAGGCTTTTCCGCTTGAACGGAATTTATAATCGCCCGCCAAAATGTCAACGGTAAGGCTATCATATTGCGCCCAGCTCATTTGACTTGAAACAAAGCGGTTAAAAATTAAAGTGTAAAGTTTTAGATATTGTTCGTCAATTTTATCCTTTAAATATTCTGGCGTGTATTTTAAGTTAATTGGCCTTATGGCTTCGTGGGCGTCTTGCGCGCCTTCTTTTGTGGCAAACTCGTTAAATTTGCCTGGGTGATATTCCTTGCCATAAGTATCAATAATATACTCTTTTGCCATAAATTGTGCATCTAGGCTAACACGGGTACTATCTGTACGGATGTAGGTTACAAGCGCAGTTTTGCCTTCGCCCTTTATCATAACGCCTTCGTAAAGAGATTGAGCGGTTTTTGTGTAGGCAGACAAACTCATTTTCAACTTTGAAAGGGCATCCTGCTGCAAACTGCTTGTAATATATGGTGCAGGCGGTTTTGAATAGCTAACCTGCCTTTTTACTTGGCTAACTTTATATTCGGCAGTGTCAATAACCTTTAAAATTTCGTCTACTTGCTCTTTATTTTTAATTTCTAGTTTTTTATCCTTAAATTGCACTAGGTCGGCCTTAAACTTTTCTTTGCCCTTAGTGAGTTCTGCCGAAATGTTCCAATATTCTTCCGGCACAAAGTTTTTGATGGCCTTTTCCCTATCAACAACCAATTTTAAGGTAACGGATTGCACACGCCCAGCACTTAGTTTGCCATGGATTTTTTTGCTGAGTAACGGGCTTAATTTATAACCCATTATTCTATCCAAAACGCGCCTGCCTTGCTGTGCGTTTACTAAATCGTAGTTGATTGGCTGCGGATTGTTGATGCTGGCATTAACCGCCTTTTTGCTTATTTCATTGAAAGCGGTGCGCACTTTGGCATCCTTTTCCAACCCCAAAATGGTTGATAAATGCCAAGCGATTGCTTCACCTTCCCTATCCGGGTCGCTTGCAAGATATATTGCATCGGCTTTTGATGCCAGCCTTTTAATTTCATCAACGGTTGCTTTTTTGTTTGGTATTATTTCGTAACTAGGCTCATAATTGTTGTTTAAATCTATTGCAAAAGAGTTCTGCGGCAAATCCCTAACATGCCCCTTTGTTGCAAACACCACATATTCTGGCCCTAAATATTTTTTAATTGACTCCTGCTTACCAGGTCCTTCTATAAAAACTAATTTCATAATTACTTTCCTTAATTCTTAATATAACTATTGTTGGCTAATTTGGTTATAACCCCGTTCATTTCAAGTTCCAATAGAATTGCGTTTAAATCGTTTGGTTTAAGTTTGGTGTGGTCTAAAATCTCTTGGAAGGTTTTCTTTTCAGCCGTGATATAATTTAATATAATTTGCTCGTTCAAGTCAAGTTGAACAAAAGAATTTTTTAAATTTTCTTTTTTAATTTGCAAAAAATCCAATATTTTATTGGCAGAAGTGGTAAAAGTTGGCGGATATTCTGTAATAATGTTATTTGTTCCTTTTGAATTTGGAGAATCAATCCTGCCCGGCACAACAAAAATTTCTCGATTATAATCGATTGCGCGATTTATAGTTATGAGTGAGCCACTTTTCTCGCCCGCTTCGGTTACAAGTGTGCCTTTTGTTAAGCCGGCAATAATTCTATTGCGAAGTGGAAAATAATAGGTTTGTGCGCTAATATCTGGGCTTGTTTCGGTTATTATTAAATTGTTTTCAACAATTTTTCGTGCCAAACCTATGTTGATTGACGGATAGATGTGATAAAGCCCGCCAGCAAGAACGGCAATGGTGTTGCCGTTTTCTTCAAGTGCGGTTTTGTGCGCAATTGTGTCCACCCCAACAGCCATGCCAGAAACGATTGTAACGCCCGCGCGGGCAAGTTCTTTAACAAACTCTTTTGTGGTTACAATGCCATAATCGGTTGGTTTCCTAGTGCCAACCACGGCAATTGATGTTGTGTTTAACAGTTGAGTGTTGCCTTTGCAATATAAGCATAGCGGCGGACTATCAATTTCCTTTAAAAGTGATGGGTATTTTTCATTGTGGATTGTTATCATCTCAATATTGTCTTTTTCAAAGCGAGCAATTTGGCTATTTAGATAGTTATCGTCCAATAATTTGCTCATTTTAGAAAATTCTTCTTGCGTAAGCACTTCTCTAAATGCGGGTTTTACAAGAAAAACCTTTTTAAGGTCCAAATCAACATCAAAAAGTGTTAGTAATTTGATTTTCTTTTGATAACTTAAAAACGGAAAAAGGTCCAACCAAACTATGTTTTTATCTTCAACTGTCATTTTACACCGTGTATTTTTTATCCAAAGTTCTATATTGTATTGCTTCCATTATATGCTTTTTCTCAATATGCTCTTTCCCGTCTAGGTCGGCAATGGTTCTAGCCACCTTTAATATGCGGTTATACGCACGCGCAGAAAGGTTAAATTTTTTAAATGCAAGTTCAATAAGGTCGCTACTCTCTTTATCTAGGGCGCAATACTTTTTAAATTCCTTTTCGTTCATTTTGCTATTTGAATAAATGCCGCTATTTTTAAAGCGCTCTAATTGCACTGCACGCGCCTTGTTAACACGTTTTTTAATTTCGGCACTGCTTTCTTCTAATTCGTAGTTTGAAAGTTCTTCATAATTTACGCTATCCACTTCAATGTGCAAGTCAATTCTGTCTAGTAATGGGCCAGATATTTTAGATAAATAGTTATGAATTGCAGTTGGCGTGCATTTACACTCGTGCGTGGTGCTGCCATAATAGCCGCATGGGCATGGGTTCATGCTGGCAACCAAAATAAAGTTTGCCGGATACTGCACAGTGAGTGCGTTCCTTGCAACTGTTATATAGCCATCTTCCATAGGCTGACGCAGGGTTTCAATGGTGTTGCGGTTATATTCGGGCAACTCGTCAAGGAACAACACCCCATTATGCGCCAAACTTATTTCGCCCGGCTTTGCTTTTAAGCCACCGCCGGTTAAGGCAATGAGCGTTGCCGTGTGATGTGGGCTTCTAAATGGGCGCTCAACAACAATGCCCTTTTTAGGGTCAAGTACGCCTGCAACACTGTGTATTTTGGTAACTTCAAGACTCTCTTCAAAAGTTAAATCAGGCAAAATTGATGGGAAACATTTTGCAAGCATGGTTTTGCCCGCGCCTGGTGGGCCAATTAAAATTATGTTATGCCCGCCCGCAGCAGCAATTTCCATTGCGCGCTTTGCACTCGCTTGACCTTTAACATAGGCAAAATCGTGCTTAAAGTTATGGTCTTTAAGTGCACTTTCATAGGTTTTGTTATCATTTGGTTTTATTTCAATTTCGCCCTTTAAAAAGCCAACCACTTGTTTAAGTGTTTCAACCGGATAAACTTCAATTTTATCAATAAAAGCGGCTTCCATTGCGTTGTCTTTTGGAATTATGAACTTGTTAAAGCCCATTTGCTTTGCCGAAATTAACATTGGCAAAATGCCGTTTAACTTTCTAACATCGCCATTTAGGCTAAGTTCGCCCAACACAACAAAATCTTTAAGCGAATTGTTGGTTATAACCTCTTCGGCAACCAAAATACCAAGGGCTATTGGTAAATCATACAAACTGCCTTCTTTTTTAGTGTCCGCCGGCGCAAGATTTATTATAACCTTGCTGATTGGATAGTTATAGGTGCTATTTTTAATGGCAGCCTTAACCCTGCTTTTGCTTTCCTTAATTGCGGTATCTGCCAAGCCAACTACATCATAACCCGGCAAACCTGCGTTAATGTCTAATTCAATTGTAACGGGATAACCTGTTATACCCGTTAATCCATACGATAAAATTTTTGCTAACATGCTTTTATTTTACAAATTTTTCCAATTTTAGTCAACTGATTTATCGAACAAATGTTTGAAAATATAAAAAAGAAAAAAGGCATTGCTGCCTTATCTAACTTCTTTAACTTTTGCTGCCTTACCAGAAAGATTGCGGATGTAATATATTTTAGCACGGCGAACCTTACCTTTACGAACGACAATAACTTTTTCAATTCTTGGGCTATTTGTTGGGAAAGTTCTCTCAACACCAACACCAAATGAAATGCGCCTTACTGTAAAGTTTTCTCTAACTCCCGCACCTTTTTTAGCAATTACAACGCCCTCATAGGCTTGAACACGCTCTTTATCTCCTTCCTTCACTTTGTACATAACACGCACAGTGTCTCCAATATTGAAAGGAGTAATGTCTGTTCTAACTTGTTCTTTCTCGATTTGGTCGATAATAGTCATTTTTACCTCCTATTTTGACGTTCTTATGATTGGAACATAGCGGACCGCCAATAATCAACTTGTGTATAATAACACATAATTTTACAATTTGCAAGTGTTTTTTAAAAAATTTTTCATAAATTATTCGTAAATTATTCGAATTTACACCCCAACTCCATCGGAAAGGGTTAATTTAACTTCTTTAACAAGTTCAACCGCATCAATTAATTTTGTACCATTTTTATTTTCGCGTGCGGTTTTGTGTGCGATATCCACAAATTCTTCAAAAGTCAAATTTGCATTAACTTGTTTTGCCAAGCAATATAAGCCCAAAACTTGCGGAATGCTCCAACTAGCACAACCCAAATTGTTTTCATATTTATATCCAATTGTTGAACTAACTAGCGGAGTTAATTTGCCGGCATCAATAACTGTGGCGGCATCTTTTTGCGGAACATTTGCCACATAATTATCTAAATCATCATTTTCTTTTGTTGGGTCAATTTTAAATGAGTAAGAAAAGTTGTTGTTCCAAAATTCTTCCGAACTAAAAATAACGCAACCATATTCTGCAAGTTCTTTTACAAGTTTATTATATTTTTTTAATAACTTTTCTTCCTTTTCTTTATCCCCGTTTGCGACTAAACTAATATGATAAGGAATTGATGCGGATAAGCCAACTGCCGCAATCTCTTCGCCCGATTTAACTCTTTTTATAACATCTTTTAGGGCTGAAAATTCATAGTCTAAATTAGATTCAAAATATTTTTGCCTGCCACCCTGTTCCCCTTCACAAGCATAATAGACACACTCAACATCGGGTGCAATGCCCACGTTTTTCCCCATTAATCTTGCTAAAACTGAATAGCCGTGAAAATCTAAATTCTTATTCTTTTGAACTTTAACTAAATCAATTTTTCTATCTGCAAATTCTTCGTGAGATAAATCTAAATTTTTATCAATATAGGCAACTTTAACCCCTTTACCTGTTATGCCATGCTTATGTAGTCGCTCCACACCCAAACCTTTAAAACTCTTGGCTGCGGCAAGAATTTCTTCAGGGTCAAAACCCTTTGGGAGTTTGGATTTTGCTGGCCATTTTGTATCTGTGCTGAAAGGAATGCGCATCAATTTTTCAATTGGCACATTAGATAAATCATAGCCTGATAAATCTTCATATGAAAAGCCCCACATAAAATCGCTATTATATATAATGTCGTTTAATTCTTTTTTCTTTGCCCTTAATTTATCAATTCGGGCTTCGGTTTCAGGCGTTTTAGGTTGTTTCAAAAGTTTTGCAAGTTCTTTGTCATACTCTATTTTTGTTTGAATTGCCTTTTCAATGTCAAAATCCTCACTTAAAAACTTTTCTATGGAGTTGTTGCGTTTTATACCTCCACTAATAAGCGCTTTAAATTCTTTGTAACCTTTCTTTAAATCCATATTTTTCTCCTTTCTTGTTGTTCTGTTTTAATTATAGCAGAACCTTACCTAAGTTTGTCAAGTAATTAAGTTTTTAAAAGGCGTTTTCTATGTGGCGAATTTCGGCATCGTTGTCGCCTAAAACTGAGATTGCGTCAAAACGGCAAGGGGTTTCTAACAAACCGCGCTCTTTTAAAAACATTGTGGCAACCATGCGGATTTTTTGTTGTTTGCGTGCGTCAATTGCTTCAAGTGGGTCGCCAAATTTCCTAGACATTCTGCCCTTCACTTCAACAAACACATAACAATCATTAAACTTGGCAATAATGTCAATTTCGCCAATTTTATTTTTATAGTTATTTGCAACAATTGTGTAGCCCTTTTTCTTTAAATAACTTGTGGCAAGTGCTTCATTTTTCTTGCCATATAATAAATGCTCCATTTTACCCCTCTTTTGCTTGTTCTTCGTTAAATTTCTTTAAAAATGATAGTCTGTGAATTGGCGTTATGCCATATTTTTTAATTGCTTCGTAATGCTTTTTAGTGCCGTAGCCAACATTGTTTTCAAAATCATAATTAGGATATGTTTTTGCTAAATCTGCCATCAATCTATCCCTATAAACTTTGGCAACAATAGACGCACAAGCAATGGCATAACTCTTTTCGTCGCCCTTAATAATTGACTTTTCATTTTCGCAAACATTTAGTTTAACGGCATCAATCAAAAGAATGTCGGGCTTTATAACAAGTTTATTGAAACTTTCTTTCATGCTCTCAATTGTTGCCTGCAAAATGTTGATTTCGTCAATCCTATTATTATCTCTTAAACTAATTGAAACCGCTTTCGCGTGCGCTAAAATTTGGTCATATAATAATTCTCTATTCTTTTTCGTTACTTGCTTGCTATCAAACACGCCGTCAATCATTTCTTTATAATCCATAATAACGCATGCGGTAACAACCGGCCCCGCAAGTGGTCCACGACCAACTTCGTCAATGCCAGCAATTAACTTAATTTTATTATTTAATAACGATTTATCAAAATCAAAAATTGCTTTTGTGTTTATCATATTTACCCTACTATTTTAATGTAATTTATTTAATTTGGCAATTTTTAAATTAAATTTTTTCTAAACAAATTTTGCCAATCTTGCCCGAGCGAAAATCGGTTAAAAGCAATTTTGCCGTTCTTTCAATATCAATTTCGCCACCCTTTATAACACAGCCACGCTTTTTACCTATTTTTTCTAATACTACATTATTTGGTGTATTTTTATCAATTTCTACACCATATTTAGTTATTAAAAGTTGTTTATCTAGCCGGGCAATCAATTTTAAAGCAATTTCAACAAGGTTTAAAACTTCGTCTTTAACCGAGCCTACGATTGCAAGATTATATGCCTTTTCATCATCATCAAAATTTGGTAGCAACACACCGGGAGTGTCCATAATTTCAATGTTTTCGGTTACCTTAACCCATTGTTTGCTGCGAGTTACCCCTGCTTTGTTGCCGGTTATTGCCCGGGCCTTGTTGCAAAGATTATTTACAATGGTAGATTTGCCCGAATTTGGCACGCCCAGCACCATGGCGCGAGTAATAAAGTTTACATTTTTTTGTTTGTTGGCTGCAAGCCTATCTTTAAAAATGTTGTTAATTGTGTTTATTATTATTTTTGTGCCGCCACTTATCGTTGCGTTTAAACTAACGCACGCCTGCCCTTGCTTTGTGAAATATGTCTTAAAACTGCTTATGTCGGTTGCGTTAACTAAATCTGCCTTATTTAGCACATAAATTATAGGTTTATCTTTAACCACTTTTAAAAATTCGGGATTAATGCAACTAATTGGGCAGCGTGCATCTAGCACATAAATGAAACAATCGCAAAGTTTACTATCACTTTGCATTTGCTTTAACGTTTTATTCATATGCCCCGGAAACCAATTAATCATAACCCTATATTATCATAAAAGCATAAAATTTTCAAATAAAAAACCACTTTATTTAGCGGTTTTCTTTTTATTTAACAAATCGGGGCGGTTACGCTTAGTAATTTCGAGTGCTTCTTTTGCCCTATATTCTTTAATTTTTTTGTGGTTGCCGTTTAACAACACTTCTGGCACACTCATCCCCCTAAAAGTTGCCGGGCGCGTGTATTGATTATACTCAAGAAGGTTGTTTGAAAAACTTTCTTCAACCGTGCTTTCGGCAGTTATAACGTCTGGGATTAGCCTTATAATAGTGTCGGCAACCACCATTGCTGGCAATTCGCCACCCGTTAGCACATAGTCGCCAATAGAAAGTTCTTGAATTTTAAAATAGTCCAACACGCGCTGGTCAATGCCTTCATAATGCCCGCAAATGAGTATCAAATGCCTTTTTTTAGATAGTTTAACAGCCGTTTGTTGGTCAAACACTTTGCCGCGTGGCGACATATAGTAAATTTGCGAGCCGGTTTTTTTCACGCTTTCTATTGCCTTAAAAAGCGGCTCACACATCATAACCATACCTGCACCGCCGCCAAAAGGCTCGTCGTCGCACTTATAGTGTGGCGGAGCGGCAAAATCTCGAATATTGATAATGTTTATTTTAACTTTGCCCTTTTCAACCGCGCGTTTAATAATGCTCTCTTTAAGGGGAGCAAACATTTCGGGGAAAAGCGTTAAAATATCTATTTTCATATTCTAATATCCTCAAATTTTTGTTGATTTATTAAAAACGCATCTAGGTCAGCATTAAATTCTATAATCTCATCAACATATGGTATTTGATAATCCACTGAGCCACATCTTATTGTTAAAATTACGCTTGCACCATAATCGTCAAAATCCACCACTGTGCCAATTTCTTTGCCTTTTTCGTTAACAACAGGCTTGTTAATTAAATCGGATAAATAAATTTTATCTTTTAATTCTTTATAATCTTCCCTATTAACAAAAACCGACTGATTTTTATATTTTTCTGCCGTTTCAATATTAGGCATAATATCAAAGCAAATTGAATATGCATCGTTGTTCAGAGGCTGGCATTTGGTTATTTTTGCGGGCAAAAACTTCTCGCCAACAAACACATTTTTGAAAATAGAAAAATTCACGCCATCAAGGTAACTTAAAATTTTAACTGCCCCTTTGATGCCGTGAGTGCGCACAATTTTGCCGATTTCTAATAAATTATTTTGCATCGAACTTAATTATAAGCCTTTCTTTGCCATTGCCAACCGATTTAACCACTGTTCTAATTGCGTTGGCGATGTTGCCGCCGCGGCCAATTACATTGCCTAAATCTTTTTTGGCAACTTTAACATTAAAAACCTTGCTTTTGCCTTGCTCTTTGCCCTCAACTACAACGGCTTCAGGCTCGGAAACTAAGTTTTTAACAATGTACTCTAACATTTCTTGCATACACCACTCCTAACTAATCTTTTTTCTTTTTCTTGTTATTGGTTTTAGGTGTGCTATTGCCCTTAACTTCCAAAACACCAACAGTTTGCAAAATTGACTTGGTTGTTTCGGTTGGTTGAGCACCATTTTTTAACCATTTAAGTGCCAATTCCTTATCTATTTTGATTTCTGCTGGATTTTTAAGCGGATTGTAAGTGCCAAGTTGAGCAATATATTTGCCATCTCTTGCAACACGCGCATCTGCAACCACAACACGATAGAAAGGTGATTTTTTGTCGCCTAAACGGGTTAACCTAATTTTTACTGCCATATATTCTCCTTTTATTGCTTTACGCGTCTGTAAAGCTAAATTACTTTACAAGTATAACATATATTTTTTTATTTGTAAAGGGTTTTTTAAATTTTTTTTTTAAAAAACCTAAATTTATTTTCTTTTCACAAATTAATTAACTTTATAAGCACTCTATTTTGTAGGCTTTTTTAAAAATTTTTTAAAAGCATATTGACAAATTGAAATTTAATATTAAAATAACCCTAGGAGAAGATATGGATATCAACGAAGCAAAATTTAACACTGAAATTTCTAATTACATATTCAGTTTGTTAGATAGGGACGACACTTTTGAAGACTTCAACACCGACCAGTTTGCCGAAATTAGCGAGCAAGATGTTGCCTCTTCAAACGAATTTTTTAATATGTGCAAGAACTCAAATGATTATTGCTTTATGTTGTTTAGCGTGTGGGCGTGCATATTAATGAAGGTGTTGTGTGACGATTATAACGAAAAATATGCGGTTAATGTGCAATTAACAGATTTGGGCTGCTTTAATGAGTATTTTGTGTTTTTAATTAACACCGCCAAAAAAGTGAGCAAAGAGTTTGATGTGGACATTAAAAATTGCATATATTACACTTTCATTACTGCAAATAAAAATTTTAGCGATATTATGCAGAAAAAGAACAAGAGAACTTTAACAAAATATTTAAAAAAACATCTATTTAAACCTATTATGAAACTTTTTGTTGAAGATTATAAATCTATATACAAAATTAAGCGAATTTATGGCGACTAAAAATGGGGTTACTGCCCCATTAATTTTTTTATCATTGCCATTTTGCCGCCGTAGGCTTTTGGGTTTTTCATCATGCGCATCATTTCTTTGCTTTGGCTAAACTGCTTAAGAAGGTTATTAACATCGCTCACTTGCACGCCCGCACCTTTTGCAATGCGCTGACGGCGGCTGCCATTAATTATATCTGGATTCTGGCGTTCCTTTGCCGTCATTGATTGAATAATGGCCTTATTTTTTTCAAGCATTTTATCGTCTATCATGTTTTCAATTTGCTTCATTTTGCCGCTAACCCCCGGCATCATCGATAAAACCGATTTTAACCCGCCCATCTTTTTAAGCGAATTGACTTGCTCAATATAATCATTAAGGTCAAAACTATTTTCGCGGAACTTGCGCTCCATTTCTTTGGCGGTTTTTTCGTCAACCGCTTCTTGTGCCTTATCAATTAACGAAAGCACATCTCCCATGCCTAAAATGCGCGATGCCATACGGTCTGGGTAGAAAGGCTCAAGGTCGGTCAATTTTTCGCCCGTGCCAACAAATTTAATTGGCTTGCCAATAACTGAGCGGATTGAAAGTGCTGCACCGCCACGCGTGTCGCCATCTGTTTTTGTTAGCACAACACCGCTAACATCAAGCGCATCGTTAAAGGCTTTGGAAACTGCCACCGCTTCTTGCCCAATCATTGCATCGATAACCAGCAAAATTTCGGTGGGGTTAATGGCTTTTTTAATGTCCTTTAATTCGTCCATTAATTTTTCGTCAATTTGAAGCCTGCCGGCAGTATCAATTATCACAGTGTCTAGTTGAAATTTGTTGGCATAGTCAACCGCTTCTTTAACTGTTTTAACGGGGTTGTTTGTGCCGCGTTCAAAAACATCAATTTGAATTGACTTGCCAAGCACTTTAAGTTGGTCAATTGCTGCCGGGCGATAGATATCGCAAGCAACAAGCAATGGTTTTTTACCTTCTTTTTTAAGTTTTAGCGCAAGTTTGCCGCAAAGAGTGGTTTTACCACTACCCTGAAGCCCGCACATCATTATTATTGTTGGTGGCTTTGGGCTTACTTCAAGTTTTTGATTTTCGCCACCCATTAATTTTGTTAGTTCGTCACGAACAATTTTAATAACTTGCTGAGTTGGGGTTAGGCTTTTTAAAATCTCTTCGCCCACTGCAAGTTCACTAACTTTATTTATAAAATCTTTAGCAACAACATAGTTAACATCGGCCTCTAAAAGAGCAACACGAATTTCACGCATGGCTTCCTTAATTTCAAGAGAAGTTAGTTTGCCGTGCTTGGTCATTTTGCTAAAAATGTGATTTAATCTTTCGCTTAAATTAGAAAAAAATGCCATTAGTCCTCCAAAATAGATAAAATTTCTAGCCTTGTTTGCATATCAATTTGCGATAGCGGTTTTTCTTCTAGTAGTTTCTTTATTTTATCATCTCTTTCTATAAAATGCAAGTCATTTTCCGCCTTTTCTAGCGTTGACACTGCACTATCAAGCGCGTCTTTAACTGCTTGGCGCGTAATTTTAAGTTCTCCACTCACTTCGGCAAGCGAAAGATTATTGTCAACATACATGTAAAGCACCTTTTTTTGCTTTTCCGTTAACATATTGCCATAATATTTAGTTAAAACTGCAATTTTAATTCTATCTTCTATGTTCATATTTACATCAAAATTTTATCAACAAAACTATCGGCATCAAAAATTGATAAATCGTCAACTCCTTCGCCAAAACCGGTGAATATTATTGGCACATTAAGGTCGTTTATAATTGGATACACCACTCCGCCTTTGCTTGTGCCATCTAGTTTTGTTAAAATTATGCCGTCAATTTCAACGCTATCTTTAAACGCTTTAACCTGAGCAATTGAATTCTGCCCGATTGACGCATCAAGCACAATTAAATTTAAGAAATTGGCCTCAGGATACTCGCGTTTTGCAATATTGTTGATTTTTTCAAGTTCTTTCATAAGGTTTGTTTTTGTGTGAAGCCTACCCGCCGTGTCAACAATTAGAACATCGGTGTTTTTAGCCTTCATGCTGGTTATGGCATCAAAAACAACTGATGCACTATCCGCCCCTTCGCCCTGCTTAATTATTTTAACTTTTAACCTTTCTGCCCAATCGTTAAGTTGTTCGGTGGCTGCCGCACGGAAAGTATCTCCGGCTGCAAGCAAAACTGATTTTTTGTTTTTTAAAAAGTATTTTGTCATTTTAGCAATACTTGTGGTTTTGCCAACACCATTAACCCCAACAACAGTGATAATCAACGGGTAATCAAATTTAACTTCGCTAACATTTAGTTTTTCAATTAAAATTCGCCTTAATTCAACTTGTGCATGGTCAACATCTTTAATAAGTTTTTGTTTGCAACAATCCCTTAACTCGTCCATTATGTCCATTGCCGTTTCAACACCCATATCGCTTGAAACAAGCAGCGCTTCAAGTTCGTCATAGAAATCGTCGTTTAGTTCGGTGCGCTTAAAAGCGTATTTTAATTTTTCAAAAAACCTTTTAAAAATACCCATAAATCTCCTAAATATTGTGTATGTGGTTAATTAACTACGCAGTAACTTGGTCTTTTTGTTGTTCTTCGGTTTCGGCAACTTTAACCGCATCGGCAAGTTTAACCGACACTATTTTACTAACGCCTTTCTCTTCCATTGTAACACCGTAAAGGCTATCTGCCAACTCCATTGTTGGCTTTCTGTGGGTGATTACAATAAATTGAGTTTCATCACTAAAGCGTTTTAAATACCTTGCGTAACGCTCAATGTTGGCATCGTCAAGTGCCGCTTCAATTTCGTCCAAGAAACAGAAAGGCATTGGCTTAAGTTTTAATATCGCAAACAAAATTGCAATTGCCGTCATGGTCTTTTCGCCACCGCTTAACAAGGTTATTTGTTGCAAAACTTTGCCTGGTGGTTGAGCAATAATTTCAACGCCGGCAGTAAGTGGGTCCTCACTTGGCAAGAGTTCTAGCCTTGCATTGCCACCTCCAAACAATTCCTTAAACACTTTTGTAAAGTTGGCTTGAATTTTTGCAAATTCGGCATTAAATTTATCTAACATTTCTTTAGATAGGTCGGCAATAATTTTAACTGCGTCTTCTTCTGCTTGCTTTAGGTCAGTTATCTGGCCGTTTAACTCCTCATATCTGCCGCCTTCGGTTTTATATTCTTCTAGCGCATTAATATTAACCGGGCCAAGCGCATTAATTTGATTTTTGATTTTATTAATTTGAATTAATGTTTCTTTAATATCGAAGTTTTCGGTTTGAGTTTTATATTGCAAGCAATCGTTATAAGTCAATTCATAATCCTCAAATATGCGTTCTTGCATGTTTTCAATGTCGATATCAACTTTTTGAAGGCTAGTTTCTTGCTGATAAATTTTGTTGTTAACTCGGGCAATTTCATTATTTAATTGAGTTTTCTTATCATCAAGGTCCTTTAATTCTTGCATTAAGGTCTTTTTAAAGTCGTCAAACTGCGAAATTTTGGTGTTTAAATCGTCAAGTTTATCTTTAATTTCTTGAACTTCTTTATCTTCACTCTTAACCTTATTTAGGTTCATGGCTTCGTTATAAACTGCTTGCTGGCTAGAAAGGTTTTTGCTAATAATTTCAATGTTTTTCTTAATGTTTTCAATTTCGGCATTTTGAGTTTCAATATCTTTATTTAGCGAATTAATCTTTTCTTCAGTGGCGGCAATTTGAACTTTTGATGCCGTCATATTCTCTTGATATTCGTCACGTTTTTGCTTTAACTCGTCAAACATGGTGCTATTGGTTTTGTTATATTCACTAGCCTTTTGCTGACTTGCGTTGTAGTTGAGTTCTACGTTATCAATAGAGTTGATTTTCTCATTTAAATCTTTAACAATGTTTGTTGCAACGGTGATTTGGCTATTTAATGAGAAAATATCCTCTTCAATTTTAGATAAATTTTCTTTTAAACTATCTAGGCGCGCGGTTTTGCTAAACAGGTCGTTATTTGTTGCCGACAACTCGCCATTTTCTTTTTCTAAAAGAGCTTTAAGTTTATTTATTGCGTCAACATATGAAGATTGTTGACTATAAAGCGTTTTTAATTCGCCGTTTTTATCTTCAATTTGTTTTGCCAAATTTTTAATTTCATTTTCTTTGGTTAAAAGTGAACTATCGTTTGTTTTTTTGCTGCCGCCTGACATACTGCCTTGTGGGGACAAAACATCGCCCTCAAGCGTTACAATGCGGTAGGAAAAACCGGTGCGTTTTGCAAGCGCGGTGGCGTTATCTAGATTATCGACAATAACTGTTGAGCCAAGTAAACTTTCAATAACCGGCTTGTAAACGGCATCTGCCTTAACAAGTTCGCTAGCAACACCAAAACAACCTGCCGATTTTAAAGTTGACTTATCTTGTGCGGACAAACTGCGCGGCTTAACAGTTGTGATTGGCAAAAAGGTTGCCCTACCAAGACGAGAATCTTTTAAATAGTTAATTAAGGTTTTAGCATCGTTTTCATCCTTTGTTACAATGTTTTGAATGCTGCCGCCAAGTGCAATTTCAATGGCAACAGAAAACTTTTCGTCAACCGAAATGATGTTGCCAACAACACCTTTAATTGCCTTGTTTA
Organism: uncultured Clostridia bacterium; assembly: GCA_947630405.1. Lineage (GTDB taxonomy): Bacteria > Bacillota > Clostridia > Christensenellales > UBA1242 > Onthoplasma. Next base: position 21,950 of record CANRHL010000002.1, on the reverse strand, counting down.
AAGTTTGATTGTTTTTGCTTTCTTGCAACAATCTCTTAACGGCATATTGATAACCTTCAAAATCAGCTTGCAAATTGGTTAAAATGTTCTTGCGGTTTGTATCGTTATCTATTGAAGATTTTAAGTTTGCAATGTTTTCTAAAACAACATTATTCTCTTCTTCAATGCCTTCCAATTTTGTTTTAATTTTATTTATGTTGCTCTCTTTTGCTTGCTTTGTTTCATTTAACCTAGTTATCTCTTTATTTAGGCCATCAAACTCGGTTTGCAATTTGTTTTTAACGAGGTTTGTTGCCTTTAATTTTTCATTATCTTGCCTAATGTTTTCGTTAATTGCATCGCGTTTTGCAATGTAAGCGGATAGGTTTGCTTTAATGTCGGTCAACTTTTCAAGGTTATCAATAATGGCGCGCTGATTTTCTTCCTTTTCGCCTTCCGATTTTGTAATTTTATCAATAAGTTCAAAATATTTTTCGCTTAAACTTTCATTTTGCTTACGCAAACTATTTAATTTTTCTTTCTCTTCTTCACGCAAATTTAATGCCGAATTAACTAGCGCAGTGCGTTGATTTAAATCTAGGTTGTAATTATCCAACTCGCTTGTTAATCTATCAAGTTGCTCTTTTAAATATTTTGTTTGCTCGTTAAGTAAGCGCGTATCCCCTTGCTTTTTTTCAAGCGCAACAGTGTAAGTTAAAACTTGCTCGTGCAGTTCATTTGCGCGCTTATCAAGTTGGTTTATTTCGTTTAAGGATTTATCATATTTTGCTTGTTCCGTTTCCATTGAATTGGTTAAAACATTAAGGTTATCCCTAAACCCAGATAATTTTGTGTTAATTTCTTCTTTTGTTTGAGATGCATGGTCGTATTGATAAATATAGGCATCTATTTCTAGTTGCTTTAAAGTGTCCCTTAATTCTAAATATTTTTTTGCATCTTCACTTTGCTTTTTTAACGGGCCAAGCCTACGCTCAACTTCTGTTAAAATATCGTTAGCACGGCTTAAATTTGCCCTAACATTTTCAAGCCTGCGCTCGGTATCCTTTTTGCTTGCTTTGTATTTTGCAATGCCGGCAGCCTCTTCAAAAATGGCGCGCCTATCTTCTGGCTTGGATTGAATAATTTCTTCAACTCTGCCTTGACCAATAATGGAATAGCCGTCCTTGCCGATGCCACTATCGTACAAAATGTTGCGAATATCTTTTAACCTACAGAGTTTACGATTTATGTAATACTCACTTTCCCCACTACGATAGAGTTTACGCGTTAAAACCACTTCGTCATATTCAATGTTAAACCATTTGTTGGTGTTGTCAAAAACAAGGGAAACTTCGCAATAACTTAACTTTTTGCGCTTTTCAGTGCCGGCAAAAATAAAGTCCTGCATACTATCGCCACGCAGAGCCTTACTAGATTGTTCGCCAAGCACCCAGCGAATTGCATCGCTGACATTGGATTTTCCACAGCCGTTTGGCCCAACAATGGCAGTTATGCCACCGTCAAAGTTGATGCGAGTTGTGTCGGCAAACGATTTAAAACCTGCCATTTCAATTTCTTTAAAAGTAATCATTTTGTCCCCTAGTAAATTTAACTAACGTTTATTATAGCAAATTTAACCTAAAAAGACAAAAGATTTTACCTAAATTTAAAATTTTATATTAATATTTAGTTTATATATATTGCGTAATCTCGTTTAAAAATGGCACAAATTCAATAAAAAATCTGCCCAAAGCAGATTTATAAATTTGATATTAAATTACTGTGATATTGTATGTAGTCGTCCTTATAATCTGTATACATGTTTTTCAATTCTATAATCCACAATTTTTTAATTGTATCTAAATCAACTTCAACGTAGGTTCTTGAATTTATCCATTTAAGCTCGCATTCGTAATCGGTAAGTTCAAAAACAAGCAAATGTTCTTTTTTATCGTTTGTTAACAAAATGTCCACGGCCGTTCTGCTTGAAAAGATTACATCTGCATGGCCTTCCCCGTTGTTAAAAAGACGACCAAGCGTTTTTAAAAACTCTTTTTTATTGCTTTCAACTGAAAAATATTTATCTACATATGTGCATTCTTTCTCTTTCATAGCGCAATTATATTACCATAAATTAGAAATTTGTCAATAGAATTATGAAAATTTCTTTATTTTTTTAACATTTCAATGAGTTCGTTTTCATAAATGACTTTAATATTTAGGGCTTTTGCCTTATCAAGTTTGCTGCCAGCATCCGCGCCAACAATAACCATATCAGTATTTTTACTAACACTGCTTGTTACATTTGCACCCATATTTTGAAGGATTTTGGTTAGTTCTGGGCGGGTGTAATTTGTTAGTGCGCCTGTTAAAACAATGGTTTTATTTGTAAAATTAGCATTTGTTTCTTTAACTTCTGGCTTAATTATAACCACGCCTAAATCAAACAATTTTTGTATGTTAATTAAATTATCGACATCTTTAAAATACTCAATTATGCTAGACGCCACAATTTCGCCTACATCTTCGATGTTGGTTAGCGTTTGCATATCGGCGTTTTTAAGTTCGTCAAGCGAATTAAATATTTTGCTTAACACAAAAGCGGTTTTTTTGCCGATATTCAATATTCCAAGTGCAAAAATGAAATTTGACCACTCAATTTGTTTGCTCTTTTCTATGCTAGATAATATGTTGGTTATTTTTTTATCTTTAAACCCTTCAAGTTTTTTTAGCATTTCGGCATTCAACTTGAACAATTCATAAGGATAAGCGATTTGAAATTCTTTGTGAAGTTGCATAAGGGTTTTTTCGCTTAATCCTTCAATATTAAACGCATCGCGTGAAACAAAATGCGTGAGCCTATCAATAATTTGCTCATAACAACCTTTGTGATTAACACAAAATAAATTTGCACCAATTGTTTTAAGTTCACTTCCGCAACTTGGGCAGAGTGAAGGCGCAATTATATCCTTTTCATGCTCGCCATGCTCAGCAATTCCCATAACTTCTGGAATTACTTCATTAGAGCGGCGGACAAAAACACGGCTATTTATTTTAACCTGCTTGCGTTCAATATCTTGTGTATTATTAAGTGTTGCCCTACTAACCGTTGCGCCACTCAACTCAATTGGCTCTAAAATTGCTATTGGAGTAATCTTGCCCGTTCTGCCCACTTGCCAAGCAACATCTAATAGTGTTGTGCTTAACTCCACCGGCTTAAACTTATATGCCATTGCCCATTTTGGAAATTTGTTTGTGTAGCCAATTTCATCACGAACCGAGCAGTTGTTTACCTTAATAACCATGCCGTCTATCATAACATCGAGTTTGTTTTTTAGTTTATCAATCTTTTCAATTTCTTCCTTTGCTTCGTCAATTGAATTAACAATTTTAAAGAAATCGCCGGTTTTAAAACCTTCGTTTATAATAAACTTGTGCATTTCCGTTTGTGTGCTGATTTGTTTGTTTTCAATTAGCAAAACATCGTAGCAAAAGAAATCCAGCCTTCGTTTTTCTGTTTCTTTAGGGTCTAAGTTTCTAACCGCTCCAGCAACGCCATTGCGTGGATTTTTTAGCGGTATTTCGGCGGTTTTGTTATATTCAATGAAAGACTTATTTGTCATCATGCACTCGCCTTGAACAATTAGCCTATTTTTAAACGGAATTGTTAGCGGCACACTTTTTATTGTTTTAACTTGTGTGGTAACATCTTCGCCAATCGTGCCGTTGCCACGCGTGGTTGCTGAAAGATACTGTCCATTGTTATATTCAATAACCACTTTTAATCCATCGTATTTATATTCAAGCGAAAATTCTTCCTTTTTGCCGCTTTCCTTTTCCATATCGTGCATCCACTTATTAAGGTCGGCAAAATCTTTAACTTTATTAAGGCTATAAAGCGGGATTTCGTGCTTTTTCTTTTTAAAGCCTTCTAGCACATCGTCCCCCACCCGATTTGTTGGGCTGGATGGCAAAGAATAACCTAGTTCTTTTTCTAGGTCAACAAGTTCGTAATATAGCGCATCGTATTCTGCATCTGATATGGTGGGATTATCGTAAACATAATAGTTTTTATTGTGTTTATTCACCTCATCCGTCAGCCATATTAGGCGCTCTTTTTTATCCATATTACTCCTTAAATTCTATTGGTGCGTAATCAAGGCTTAACATTTTCTCGCCAAACTTATCAAACTTAATTTTGACGGTGTGGTTAGAACTATTATTTGAAATTTCAGTTATAACGCCATCGCCAAATTTAGGGTGCGTTACTTTTGCCCCTAATTTTAGTTTGGATAAATCTAAATTCTTTTTCTCAACTGTTGAACGAGAAAAAGTGTAGTTAAATGATTGATTATTGTTTGATTTTATTGTGTTCATATTATCTCCATTATAATTATTTTTATATGTGTTTGTGTATTGATATTTATTATACACAAAATTGTTTGAATTTATCTCTCTTTCGCGTGCTAGGTCTAATTCATATAAAAACCTAGATTTCACGCTATATTCACGCTTGCCATACATGTATCGCGACGAACTTGATGTAAGCACCAAATTCTTTTTTGCGCGCGTTATGGCAACATACATTAAGCGGCGTTCTTCTTCTAAATCGTCATTATCGTCACGAGAAATTGGAAAGATTTTTTCTTCGCAGCCAACAACATAAACATCGTCGAACTCCAAGCCCTTTGCCCCGTGCACAGTGGCTATAACAACACCGTTGCCATCGTCCATATCCATTTGGCTAGAAAGCGTTACATTTTCTAGATAGTCCACAATTGTTGCAGTTGGATTGTTCTCTTCAAATTCTCTAACCGAATTTACAAGCGAGTTAATGTTTAACAATCTTTCATATTCTTGCTCATTTTCTTTATCAAACGAGTTTAAAATGTTGGTTTTGTTAATCATATAGGTAAAGAATTCGTAAACGCCAAGTTTATCAATGTTATCTTGCAAATCTTTTAGCACATCTCTTAACGGAATTAATTTATCTTTAAGTGGTTTTGGCAAAACTTCATATTCGCAATTCATTATAACGTCTTTAATTGACCGCTTGCTTGTTATGGCAATTTGTGAAATTTTTTCAATGCTTGTATCCCCTATGCCACGTTTTGGGAAGTTAATGATGCGCAAGAAACTAACATCGTCACTTGGGTTAACAATTGCAGTTAGATAGGCAAGCACATTTTTAATTTCTGCACGCTCGAAGAATTTAAAGCCGTTGTACATAATGTGCGGAATATTGTAAGTTAAAAGTTTTTCTTCAAACGCACGGGATAACGCATTTAGCCGCATCAAAATTGCCATTTCGTGATACGGCACACCTTGATTATGTTTTGAAATTATATCTCGCACAACAAAGTCTGCTTCGTCCGTTTCGCTCATTGCCGGATAATAAAAAACATCTGTGCCGTCATCATTTTCAGTGAACAATTTTTTATCTAGCCTGTTTTTGTTATTTTTTATTATCAAATTGGCTCGGTCAAGAATTTTTTTGGTGCTGCGATAGTTCTGCTCCAACTTAAATATTTTAGCATCTTTAAAATCTTTTGTAAACTGAAAAATGTTATCAATATTTGCCCCGCGCCAACCATAAATTGATTGGTCCTCATCGCCAACAATCAGCAAATTTTGCGTTCGGCTTGCAAGCAGTTTTATTATATCATATTGCAGTTTGTTTGTATCTTGAAATTCGTCAACACTAAAATAACTATATTTATTTTGAATGCTATCTAAAACTTCGCTATTGTTTGCAATTAAATTATAAAAATTCACAAGCAAATCGTCAAAATCCATCGCGTTGTTTTTCATTAGTTCGGCTTGATAAGCCCTATAAAATTTTTCAAATTCGGTCATTGACCTATCAAAATTATAGATGTGAACAAACTCTTCAACCGTCATATTCTCGTTTTTTATTGTTGAGATGTTGTGCTTAAAATTATCTTTTGTTTGCTCGTCAGATATATTCATTTCTTTAAATATGTCTTTAAAAATTTTGTTTGAGTCAACTTCACTAAAAATTGAAAAATTTTCTTTATAACCCGGAATAAAACTTGCATAAGCCCTTAACATGCGCGCACAAAAACTATGAAAGGTGCAAACTGTAACCAAATCGCCATCTGTGGCAATTTTTAAAATGCGCTCTTTCATTTCAGCGGCGGCCTTGTTTGTGAAGGTTATGGCAAGAATTTTTTGCGCTGGAACATGGCGTTCGGTTATTAAATAGGCAATCCTATAAGTAAGCAACCTCGTTTTGCCGCTGCCTGCCCCCGCGCTAACCAAAACCGGCCCTTCTGTGCAGGTTACCGCTTGATATTGTTCGTTGTTGAGTAGACTTACGTAATCCATATTTTTATTATACTAAATTGATTAAAAAAAAGGAAATAAATTAAACAAATTTACCTTCTTTTTAAATAAAAATCACTAGCGAACTAGTGGTTTAATATTTGTTGCGTTTCATAGCGCGTTTGCGTGCAGCCTTAGATTTCTCTTTACGTGCAACGCTTGGCTTAACATATTCAGTTTTCTTTTTAAGGTCGCCAATAATGCCGTCTTTTTGACATTTGCGTTTAAAACGTTTTAAAGCGCTGTCAATAGACTCATTTTCGCCACATTTAACTGTTGTCAACTTATTCACCCACTTTTATTTAAAATTCTTAAATATTATACACAAAAAAAGTGGCATTGTCAACCACTTTTTAAAAATTTGTTACATTTCTTTTAGTTTTTCGCCACCTAAAACATGGATGTGAACGTGCTCAACCGATTGGCCAGCATTTTCACCTTGATTTATAACAAGGCGGAAACCTTCGGTTATGCCAAGTTTTTCCTGCATTTTTGAAATTTTTAACATAATTTTGCCAAGATATGCTGCCCCCTCTTCCGTCATCATATCTATATATGGCACATGGTTTTTAGGTATTGCCAACAAATGCACCTTTGCAGTTGGATTAATATCTTTAATTAAAATAAAATCTTTATCTTCATAAAGTTTGGTGCTAGGCAACTCCCCTTTTATAATTTTACAAAATACACAATCTTCCATATCTCACTCCTTAATTAATTATAACACAATTTTATTTTAAGTAAAATAAATTTAACAAAGTTCTCCAATCATACCTTCTTTATAAGGTTTTGTTAGTTTAACATCAATAATTTCGTTTGTTTTTAATTTGCCCTTTATGTAAGTGTAAATATAATTTTCGGTGTAGCCACAAGAATAGCCGTTTTCATAAAGTTCAACTAAAACTTTGTGCGTGGTGTTTTTGTTTTGATTATAAAACTTTGTTTTAAACTGCTTGTTTAGGGCAATTAATTTTTCTTCTCTTGCTTTTTTTGTGGCTTTATCAATTTTTCCTTCCATTTTGCTTGCAACCGTGCCGGCACGCTCACTATAAGGGAAAATGTGCATAAAACTAAATTCAATTTTCTTTAAATTGGATAGTGTTGTTTTAAACTCTTTTTCAGTTTCGCCAACAAAGCCAACAATTATGTCGGTTGAAACTGACGCATTAGGAAAATTGGCTTTTATATTTTTAACAATCTCCATAAATTTTTCAATTGTATAGTGCCTATTCATTCGCTTTAGCGTTTCATTGCAAGCCGATTGCAAACTTATGTGAAAATGCGGGCAAAAGTTTTTGCAAGACGATAAAATTTTTATCATTTCGTCGTCAAGCGCCATACACTCAATAGATGAAATTCTAAATCTTATGCCAAGTTTATCCACTTCTTTAATTAGTTTTTTAAGGGCGGGTTTGTTGTTTTGTTTATAGTCGGTCATATTTATGCCAGTTAGCACAATTTCTTTAGCCTTGGTGTTTTTAATTTCGTCTAAAATATCCAACATATCTCGGCTTCGGCTTCTGCCACGCACATATGGGATTAAACAATAGTTGCAAAAATAATCGCAGCCATCTTGAATTTTAATGTATTGCCTGGTGCGGGTTTTTATTGGGCGAGCGGTTGGCGTGTATTTATTATGAATTAAATCCGGCAAGGTTTTATTTTGCTTTTTTATAAAGTTTAAAATATCTTCCTTGCCCGCATTGCCAACAAGTGCAAACACATTTGGATTTTTTAAAAACTGAGCCGGATTGTTCTGCACCGCACAGCCGCAAACAAAAATTTTGGCTTGTGGATTAAGTTTTAAAATTCTAGAAAGCATTTGGCGAGATTTATGCTCTGCCATGTTGGTTACCGCACATGTGTTTACAACATAAACATCGGCTTTCACAAGCCCTTCACAAATATCGTAGCCGCCCGCTTTTAGTTGGTTTAATATCGATTGGCTTTCATATTCATTGACCTTGCAACCAAGGGTTACCACACTTGCTATCATAGGCTAACCGCCTTTAATGCGCTAACACTAGACACAACTGCCACTTCGGCGCGCAAAATGGTTTTGCCTAAACTAATTTCGGTTGCAAAACTAGAAAAATATTTAACTTCGTCCGGCGAAAATCCACCTTCTGGACCAATAATTAAGGAAAAATCGCCAGCAAAAGATTTAATTTTTTCATTTGAATTTTCATAGGCAAAAAAGCAGTTTGAAAAATTTTTTAAATCTATTTTTATCGCATTTTTATCGATTATTGAAACGCGCATAACATCGGCACGCTCACATTGTTTGCTGGCTTGAATTGATTGCAAATTTAATTTTTCTAACTTCTTATTATCTAGGTTGGCAATGGAAAAATCGGCTTTAAAAAGTTTAACTTCGCTAACATTTAATTCAGCCAAATTATCAATTGCAGTTTGCAGTGCTTCATTTTTAAGCATGGCAAGGTAAACCACAATTTTCTTTTCGCCATATGCCCTGTTTTTTGTTTTTGAAATTATGTTTGCCCTAACTTGTTTGCCAATTTCTTCAATCTTTAATTTATAATCAAATCCGTCGCCATTAAAGCCCAAAATTTCGTCGCCAACTTGCTTTCTTCTCACCTTAACGATGTGCTGACTTTCGCCCGCAGAAAAAATAACTTTATTGTTATTTTCGCTTTCAAAATAAAATCTATCGTCCATACTACTTGCCTTTGATTTCTTGAATTGCGGTGTAAGTGTCGTTATTATAAATATAAGCACCGCTAACCAAAATATCCGCACCCGCTTTAACGCATTGTTGTGCAGTGGTTGGGTTGATGCCGCCGTCGGCTTCAATTAAAATGTCGCGGTCCAGCGAACGAACATATTTAATTTTTTTAAGTGCGGCCTCATTAAACGGCTGCCCGCCCTTGCCAACTTTTACGCACAAAATAACAACCATGTCGATATATTTCAAAAATTGTTCAACAATTTTAATGTCTGTGTCAATATCAAAAGCAAGGCCAACCATCTTTTTTGCCCTTTTTATTTTTTTAAGAACTTTAATAAGAGTTTCGGCATCCTCAAAAACTTCATAATGAATTGAAATTATATCGGCGCCCGCCTTTATGTATTTATCAACAACTTTTTCTGGATTTTTAACCATGAGGTGCGCATCAAAAAGAAGCGGGGAATGTTCCCTTAACTGCTCTATATATGCGTGGTCAATTGTTTTAAAACGGGTGTACTCGCCATCCATAACGTCAAGATGGTACATATCCGCCCCGTATGTGCCAACACGCTCTATATACTCAATTTGGCTGGACATATTTCTCCCAGCCGGCAAACTAGATGCTGAAACAACAATTTTACGCATAAACTCTCCTAAAAATATTATAGCATAAAAAAAATAAATATAAAATAAAATTTTGGCTTTTATTAAATATTTATTTTAATTTGTTCAAGGTTTTTGCTCTAAGCATGCCGCATGCACCTTCAATATCACTACCCTGACTGCGCCTTAATGTTGCACTAACGCCATTATCATTGAGTGCTTTAACAAACGCTTGCGCTTCTGTTCGCGTGGTGGCTTTTAGCGGGCCGCCATTTGGATTAAGGCAAATTACATTAACATGGCAATTTAACCCTTTTGTTAAGTCTTTTAGGCGCATTATATCCGCTTGCGAGTTGTTAACATCTTTAATTAAACAATATTCAAACACCACTCGCCTATTATTTTCGCCAACATAATATTTTAGTGCGTCAATCGTTTCCTTAATTGTGTATCGATTGGCTATTGGCATAATAGTTTTTCGAACTTCGTCAGTTGTTGCGTGAAGCGACAAACAAAGTGTTATGTTAAATTTTAATTTGGCAAAATCATAAATTCTATCCACCAAACCGCAAGTTGAAAGCGAAATGTTGCGTTCGCTAACATTAAAGCCGTTTTTATCGGTTATCAAATTAAGCCATTTTACAACATTATCATAGTTATCAAACGGCTCGCCACTGCCCATAAGCACAATGTTTGTGAAATTGCGTTCGGTTCGCTTGCCGTTATCAGCTGAAACAACCGCAATAGTTGAAAGCATTTCGCCGCTAGATAAATTTCTAACGCAGCCATTAAGTGTGGACGCACAAAACTTGCACCCCATTTTGCAGCCAACTTGTGTGGACATACAAATTGTGTTGCCATAATTTTGTTTTAAATAAACACACTCAACAATATTGTTATCAAAGAGTTTTAAAAGATATTTTTTTGTTCCGTCCTTGCTGGTTAGCGTTTTATAAATTTCAACCGGCTTTAAAATGTAATTTTGTTGGAACTTTTCAATTATGGCTTTGGGTAGATTTGTTTCACTAAAATCCTTTGCTTGCATAATTGCATCAAAAATTTGCTTGGCACGAAAAGCTGGTAATTCTGCCAACTCGGTTTTTAATTCATTAAGGCTAAAATCACTAAGAATTTTCAATAATATCTCCAACCCTAAATTTGTTTGCGTTCATATACGCTTTTGCCGGCATTGGCTGTTTGCCTTCTGGCTGAATTGTTAAAATCTCCACTGCACCATTTTTGCAACCAATAATTAACCCCGCTTTGCTGCTGCAAGTTAGAACTTCGCCAGCCTTACCCTTTAAATTTGCTCTTTGTATTTTTAAAACTTTATATCTCACTCCGTAATACACAAAATAGCAATTTTCTAACGCACGCACCTTGTTGATAAGTTCAAAATCTTGGGCATTGAAATCCAATAAATAATCTTCTTTTTTGAGCATTGGATAGTAACTTGCCTTGCTTTCGTCTTGTGGCGTGTGATGGTTAATGTAATAATCAAAGTTATTAAAGAACTCTTTTAGACAATCAACACCTAGTGTAGATAGCTTATTAAACATACTTGATGTTGTATCGTCGTCTAAAATCTCAATTTGCTTTTGTAAATAAATATCGCCCGTATCAAGCCCTAGTTCTGTTTTCATAATGGTTACGCCGGTAACCTTTTCGCCATTTAAAATTGCATATTGCACGGGTGCTGAGCCGCGATATTTTGGCAACAAACTTGTGTGCACATTAATGGTTGCAAATTTAGGAATATCCAAAATATTTTGGCGTATAATTTGGCCATAACTTGCCGTTATAAATAAATCCGCATTAAGTTCTTTTAATGGTTGCTCCCCTTCTTTATTAAGTTTTTCAAATTGGAACAATTTAATGTTGTTATCTAAGCAATATTTTTTTAAGGGCGAAAAAACTATTTTGTTGTTTCTTGCATTAACTTTATCTGGCTGCATAACAACGCCAACAACTTGCTGCCCCATTTCAATTAGCCCGCATAATATTTTAAGGCTAAATTCATTTGAACCAAAAAAAACTATTTTCATTACTCCGCCTTGCCTTTTGGGGGAACACAAATTTTATCTGTAAACAAAATTCCATCTAAATGGTCATATTCATGGCTTACGCAAACGGCAGTCCAATCTTCACAAGTGAAAGTGAACTTGTTGCCATAGCGGTCATAAGCCACAATGGTTACAGTTTGTGGGCGTTTAACATAATTATAGGTGTTGGGCACACTCAAGCACCCTTCTTGCTTATATTGTTCGCCACTCTTTTTTATAATAACGGGGTTAATAAACTCCATTTTCATGTTGTTAATGTTTATTATAAAAGCGCGCTTTAAAACGCCAACTTGCACTGCGCTTAAGCCTGCACCATTAACAGACAAAAGTGTTTCCCACATATCGTCTAAAAGTTCGGCAAGTTTATCGTCAAAAACCGTAACAGGTTTGCTCTGTTTCCTTATAAATTTATCAGTGTATGGAACAATTTCTCGTATTGCCATAAATTCTCCTTAACTTTTTTATTCTATCATACAAATATGGTTTTGTCAATTTAAAAAACAAAAAATTTCCTAAATAGGAAATTTTAACCAACTGATATGCCAGTTTCTTTTTTATTGTTTCGTCTGCGAGCCATACGTGCAAGCAAACCCTTGCGTTTTGCTTTTGTTGAGCCAACCGCATTTTTTGATTTTTCACGGCCGCGCTTTGCCCTTATTTTTGTTTCAATACGGCTTTTAATTTGAGCATCTTCCATGCCAATATAAGGCACTGCACTTTTTGCAACTTCGTTTTCTTCCCACGACATACCATCTAATTGCAACGCATTAAACAAACGCAACGCCTGTTTTATTCTATCAAACTCCAATTTAACTTCGTTTTGAATATCCTTTTCTAATTCCTGTTGTTCTTTTGCCTTTTTCATAACCACTCCACTATTATTATAACATAAATTTTACATTTTAACAAGTGTTTATCTTAAATTATTCGGGTTAATTTCAACGAAAATCGACACATCCTTTTCAATTACATCGGCAACTTTAAATAGGTCGTTTGTAATGTCGTCATTTGGGGTGTAACGCGCCAAAATTTGATAGCGATATTTGGTTTGTATGCGTTTTACCGGGCTTGGCATTGCCTGCAAAAATATAATTTGCTTGCCGTACTTTTCCTTTAATTTAAGTGCGTTATCGTATAGTTTTTTGGTTACTTCAATTGCCCTATTGTCGCTTGTTGAAGACACCAAAATGCGCACAATTGTGCTATATGGCGGAAAACCGGTGGTTTGTCTTAAATTGACTTCTTTTTCGTAAAAACTTGTGTAATCATAGTTTGTTGCAAAGCGGTAAACGTAGTGTTTTGGTGCGTAGGTCTGCAAAATTACATAGCCATCGTTGTTTGCTCTCCCTGCTCTGCCTGCAACCTGCGTTACAAGTTGAAAAGTGCGCTCGTTAGACTTAAAATCACTATTATAAAGGCTAACATCTGCATCCAAAATGCCAACAAACGAAACAAGCGGATAATCGTGCCCCTTTGCTATCATTTGCGTGCCAACTAAAATGCTTGGGCTAACAGATGAAAACTGCTCTAAAATGTGCTTATGCCCGTTTTTGCCGCGCGTTGTGTCGTTATCCATCCTAAAAATTGGCACGTTTGGAAACATTTTTTGCAGGTCATTACAAACTCGCTCTGTGCCAAGCGCCCCGTATTTTATGTTGTTGCTATGGCAGTTTGGGCAATTTGTTAACATTCTATATCGTTTGCCGCAAAAATGACATTTTGCCCTATAACCACACTCACGGCACATAACAAAAGATGCAAATCCGCGCCTATTTATAAACAAAATGGCTTGTTTTTTGTTCTTGATGCACTCGTCAAGTTTGGCAATAAGTTTTTTGCTATAAGGTGATGTGTTGCCGTCAAGCACTTCATTTAGCATATCCACAATTTCAATTTTTGGCATTTCAAGGTTGTTAACTCGCTCGGTTAAAGTTATCAGTTTATATTCGCCATCTTGCGCCTTTTTATAACTCTCTAGGCTTGGCGTTGCGCTGCCCAAAACTAGCGGACAATGATTGTATTTTGCCCTAAACTGAGCCACATCGTGCGTGAAATAGCGAGGGTTGGTTTCGCTAACATATGAACTATCGTGCTCTTCGTCAATAATTATCACACCAACATTTTCAATTGGCGCAAAAACGGCACTTCTTGCCCCTAAAACGACTTTTGCCTCGCCTGAGAATATGCGCTCCCACTCGTCAAAACGCTCGCCTTCGCTTAACCCGCTATGAAGAACGGCAACATGCCCCGGGAAACGCGAATTAAAGCGTTGCATCATTTGTGGAGTGAGTGAAATTTCCGGCACAAGCATAATGGCAGTTTTGTTTTCGGCTAATGCCTTTTCAATAACCGACATATACACTTCGGTTTTGCCGCTGCCAGTAACCCCGTGCAACAAAAAGGTTTGTTCGCTATTAACAATCTCCTTAACTGCGTTATCTTGCGCTTTGGTTAGCGTGTGCTTTTCTAGTTTTGTTTGTTCAATTTCTGGTTTTCGTAATTTTCTTACCCCGTTTTTGCTAACAATGCCCTTTTCAATTACGGCATTAACCGAAGTTCTGCCAAAAAGCTCAACCAATTTTAAATATTCCGCTTCGCCTTGGTCGTTTAGAAAAGAAACAACTGCAAGTTGGCTTTTTGCCCGCTTGCCAATCATGTTTATTGCCGTATCGATATCGAAAATAAGTGAGCATGTGTAATTAATTTGCGCCCGCTCGCTATCTAGCCAAACGCAAGATGGAAGCGCAAGCCTAATTGTGTCGCTCAAACGCAAAAAAAAGTGCCTAGCCATAAACTTGCAAAGTTCTAAAATTTCGCCTTTCAGCCTAGGTACTGTTTCTAAATTTTTTTTAATTGATTTAATTTTTGCCGCATCGAACGACGTGGTTTCGCTTAAACCTATAACATAGCCAAGCACAGTTCTGCCAGCAAAAGGCACGCTCACGCGCATGCCAATTTTTGTGTCGGGCAAAGCAAGATAGTCAAAAACTCTATCAACCGCATCGTTTTGAATATCTACTATAACCTGTGCATACATAAAAATTAGTTAGACTTTACTCCAACCACTTCGCCACGGGCAACTTCTTCGGCTGCATAGTCAATTGCTAAATTGCTATTGCCATTAAGAGTTGTGGAAATTTTGTTAATTAAATCTTTGCCCTTGCGCCAACAACGACTGCTGCCATATAGCGGCAACCAACTTGTTTAACTAATAAATCAATAGGTGGATCGAATAACATAAATATCTCCTTGAATTTTCTTATATTATAGCCTAAAATTTTAATTTGTCAAGCAAAATTTAGTCTTTTTTAGTTTCTTTATTGCTATCAATAAACGCTTTAACTTCTTTATACACCTCATATGGATTTTGAATGTAAGAAAAGTTAAATTTTGCGCCGCCCTGCGCGGTTAGTGGACTAGACATGCTGCCAAAAGCAATGTAACCGGTGTTTTTATGTAAAAGTTTATCAACCCAGCTTACATTAACGGTTATTGCACCAAGCATTGAGAAATCCAAACTCTTATAATCAACACCAATTCTGCCAGTGCGGATTAAAACACGCTTGTTTGTAACGGCATAAATTGTTTTTTTGCTCCATAAAGCAAGCAAAATAAACGAAATTGCAGCACAAACGCCATAAACCACTAAATACCCCACCAAAGCACCTATAAAGACGCCATTATTAAAACTGCCATCTTCGGTGTAGCCGGCAGTTACGCAAAATGGAATAAACAAAAGGCCAATTATCACCCATAAAATGATTTGGCCAACAAATGTTCTAAATTTGTTTGGTCGGTAAGTTTTTAAAATAACTTCCCCATCGCCCAAAACCAAATTGAATTGTTCACTATCGTTCATATTTCCTCCTTAGTTAATATATTATCACTTTATAATTATTTTCCAAAACTTTTTCAATTATTTTCAACAAATTTTTAGATGTTTTTCAACTTTTCTAAAGCAGTATGCGCGGAATTTTGTTCGGCTTCGCGTTTGGTTGAGCCATTGCCGAAGGATATAAACTCGCCATTAATAAATGTTGATGCCCTAAAATTTTCCTGCCCGTTTTCTAGCGCATATTTTTCGGATTTATAGTTTAATTTAAGTTTTTCCTTTTGGCAATACTCTTGCAGTTCGGATTTATAATCCAACTCATGCACACCGGCTTTAAGCTTTTCTTTAACCTTCAACATCTCAAGCACGGCGGTGGAAATTGACGGCAGGCCATATGTTAAATAGGTTACACCAATCATGCTTTCAACCGTGTCTGCTAAAATAGAATTTGAAATTTTATCTTTAAAACTATGCCCAAATTTAATGTTCTTTTCAATGCCCAATTCTTTTGCAACTTCACTTAAACTTTCGGTGCAAACAAAACTTGCACGCACTTTGCTCATTTTGCCTTCTGTTTGATGGCAGTGTTTAAAAAGATAATCGCTTACAATTGTTGAAAGTACGCTATCGCCTAAAAACTCAACGCGTTCGTTACTTTCAATTTTGTGTTCGTGTGCATAAGAAGAATGAGTGAAGGCCAAATTTTTATACTCTTCACTACACTTATTAAAAAGTTCTAAAAATGAATTGGTTTTAAATTTTTTCAACTGCTTTGCTCACTTTTTCAATCATTTTATTTTGCCCTAGTTGATAGGCTTGTTCAATTGTTTTTGCAATAGTTTCTGCCTTGCTATTGCCGTGGCATTTTAACACAATTTTAGTTACGCCAAGCATTGGTGCGCCGCCAAGTTTTTGATAGTCATATTTAGATTTTATCCCTTTTAGGCTTTTCTTTAACAACAAGCCGCCAAGTTTTGCTTTAAATGAAGATTTAACAACATCTTTTAATTCGCCAAACAACACTTCGCCCACGCCTTCAATTGTTTTTAAGGCAATGTTGCCCGAAAAACCATCACTTACAATAACATCCACACTGCCGCGAAGAATATCGCGCGCTTCAATGTTGCCAACAAAATTTAGGTTGGAATTTTTTAAAAGTTGATAGGCTTCTTTTATCATTTCGCTGCCCTTTTCTTCTTCCGTGCCAATGTTTAAAAGTGCAATGCGCGGATTTTTTACGCCCGTTGCCTTCATATATTCATTGCCCATAATTGCAAAATGCAGCAAATTTTCCGGCTTGCAATCAGCATTTGCACCGCAGTCTAAAAGCATAACGCCTTTATCATTAACCGTTGGCAAAATTGGTGCAAGTGCCGGGCGAGAAATCCCTTTTATTCGCCCAAGTTTTAAAACCGCACCCGTAAGTGTTGCGCCCGTGCTGCCCGCACTAACCAAGGCAACCGCATCATCGTTGTTTTTCAAATAATCATACGCAACAACAATGCTAGAGGTTTTTTTAGTTCTAATTGCAACGGTTGGCACATCATCCATAGTAACCACATCAGGCGCATGCACAATTTCTAGCCTTTCGCTAACAAAAACTTGCGTTTGCAAAATTTCGGTTATCTTATCTTTATCGCCAACCAAAACAATTTTTAATTTATCATTTGCTTGCAAGGCTTTAACTGCCCCAGTAACAATTTCAAGTGGCGCAAAATCGCCACCAAAAGCATCAACAACAATTTTCATGATTTTCTCCTTTTTAGTTACCATATATTTTACTATTTATAAAAAGAAAAGTAAAATATTTTTGCTAGTTTAAATAAAAAAGCACGGGTTTTGCCGCGTGCCATTAATTATTTTTTACTAAATCGTATAATTTTTGCGAAAAATTGTATTTTTTTATTAAATTTTTAACATTTTCTATGTTCTTTTGCTGATTTGTTAGTTTGCACCTTAACATAATGTTTTTTGGCGAGTGAGCGAAATCCACAAATTCAATAACATCAACCGAATAGCCGCACGAACGCAAAATTTCCGCACGAATGCTATCGGTTAAAAGGGCTGAGAATCTTTCTTTAATTAGCCCGTCAGTTAAAAGAACATCGAAATCCCCACCCCTTTTTATTGATAAATTAATTTCATGTTGGCAACAAGGCACAGAAAAGATGTATTTTGCCTTATTTTTTATTGCAAAATTTAATGCATAATCGGTTGCCGTGTCACACGCGTGCAGGCTAACCACCATATCTATTTTGCCTTCAAAAAGTTTATCTTTTTTAACGTCGCTAACAATAAATTCCAAGCCATCATATCCATATTTTTTTGCTAGGCGGTTACAATTTTCAACCACATCTTTTTTAATGTCGTAACCAATAATTTTTGCCTTAATTTTTTTGATATTTACAAAATAATGATAAATTAAAAACGTCAAATAACTTTTGCCCGCACCAAAATCCAAAATTGTAATTTCTTTTAGGTTAGATGTTTTAAATTCGTCGTCAATAATTTCAACAAATCTATTTATTTGCTTAAATTTATCGTACATAGAAGCAACAATTTTATTTTCCTTTGTAAAAATGCCCAACTCTTGCATAATAGGAACATCGTCACCCTCGTTTAGCAAATATTTTTTTGTTTTGTTGTGTTCGGTGTTCACTTCAACTAAATCATTGGCTTTAACGCGCTTTCTAAACCCCGTTTTAGTTACCGAAAAAATGTATGTCTTTTTAGGCATTTCAAATAAAATTTGTTTAAAATTATCAATCTCCAACTTGCTAATTGCATCGGCATAAGGCAAGGTTTTCATGAAAAACCTGCGTTTTGGTTGCCCTTTCAACTTGATAGAGCATTTTGTTTTGAATTTTAACCGGGCGAACACTAATTTTGTTATATTTTCCAGCAACTTTATCGCTTAAAACAATTTTTAATGCAATGTTTTCTTTAAAAAAAATTTTAACTTCTTCACTCGTCATAAAATTATTATAACATTATGGGCTAAATTTGTCAAACTAAAACTTAAATAAAAAAATGGGGATAAACTCCCCAATTAATTATTTTGTCTTTTTTTCGTCTAAGTTGATAACTTGCTCGCCATCATAATAACCACAATTTTTACAAACTTGATGTGCCACTTTCTTTTCATGGCAGTGTGGGCATTCTACTAATGTAGGAACAGCGGCTTTCCAGTTTGCACGGCGTTTATCGCGCCTTGCCTTAGACACTTTTCCTTTTGGAACAGCCATTTTTACCTCCTATATATTGTGCCGCCAATGTGTTAACAATACAACACATCTAGTTGCACCCGACAAAATCGAGATAAGTATAACAAATATTAAACTTGATGTCAACTAGTTTTTGAAAATTTATTTAAAACACAACAATTTTATTTTACTAAACTTGCGGTGTCCATTGCAATCATATACTCTTCATCGGTTGGAATGCGATAAACTTTTACGCGGCTTGTTTTCTTAGAAAACTCTTGGATTGTGCCGCGTGGTGCGGTTTTGTTGATTTTGCTATCAAATTCAACGCCTAAATATTCCATATCTTTGCAAACGGCTTCGCGCACCAAAGCATCATTTTCGCCAACGCCGGCCGTGAAAATGATATAGTCCACCCCATTCATGGCTGCGGCATATGCGCCAATGTATTTTTTTATTGAGTAAACAAGCATGTCAAATGCAAGTTTAACGCGTGGATTATCTAAATTATCGTCAATATCACGCATATCGCTATATTTGCCCGTTATGCCAAGCAAACCGCTCTGTTTGTTTAATAAATCGATAGTTTTGTCGGCATCTATGCCTTTAACGGCCATAATTTCTTTAACAACAGATGGGTCAATATCGCCCGAGCGAGTGCCCATAACAACGCCCGCAAGCGGAGTGTAACCCATTGATGTATCAACGCAAACGCCATCTTTAATAGCACAAATGCTGCTGCCCGAGCCAATATGACAAGAAATGATTTTTTTGCCCTTTAGTGAGCCAAAAAGCTCTTTGCATTTTAATGCAATATAGCGGTGGCTTGTGCCGTGCGCGCCATAGCGGCGAATTTTATTTTTGCTATATAATTCGTAAGGAATTGCGTACATATAAGCCTTTTCTGGCATAGTTGAGTGGAAGGCGGTGTCGAACACTGCAACATTTTTAACTTTTGGCATTAACTCCAAGCAAATTTTTATGCCAAGCAAGGCTGCGGGGTCGTGCAATGGTGCAAAATTAACATATTTTTCAAGGTCTTTAAGCACGCGCTTATCAACCACGATTGACTTATTATATTTTTCGCCAAAATTAACTAGCCTATGCCCTATTGCCTTAATTTCGTCTAGCGATTTAATAACCCCAATTTTTTTATCGGTTAGGCTATTTAAAAACAATTGGAAGGCTTCTTTATGCGTTGGCATAGCGGCTTCAATAACGCGTTTTTCGCTTGTTTTAAAGTCCATAAACGATTTATCAAGCCCAATGCGTTGGCAATATGCCTTGGCAAGAACTTTGCCGTTTGATGTTTCCATCAACTGTGCTTTTAGGCTGCTGCTGCCTGAATTAACAACTAAAACTTTCATATATTCTCCTTAAACTTTTTTAATTTTATCACACTAAAAAATTAAAACAAAACATTTTAAGAAAAAAGAGCATAAAATGCTCTAAATTCCAACTTCGTTATTAGTCCTGTGCTTGCCCCAGTAAAAGTGTGCATCATTTAATATTTGCACTTGTTCGCTTGATAAATGCACATTGCCACATTTTATGCGATTTTCGATATATCCAAGTTTATATCCATCCGGAGTTACAAAAGTAAATTGCACATTGTGATATTGTAAGAAATATTCAAAAAATTCGTCAAAATCAAACCTTCTATTAATTTCCCATATAAAGCCCAAGTTGTTCAATGTTTCAATTTGCTCTTCATTAAGGCTAACAAGCCTGCCGCGTATCCTTAAAATTGAATTACCCAATTTGTAACCATCTGGGCAAACGAAAAGCGTTTTTACATTGCCATATTGTTTATAATGCTCTAAAAACAAATCGAAATCAAAATGCCTTTTTCTTTCGCTTGTGCGGACAAGTAAATTTCTTTTTTTGCCCCAATAAAAGTTGTGCTCATTTAATTTTGCAATTTGGCTAGGCAAAAGTTTTACGCGGTGTATCCTTATTCTTTTTTCATATTCGCCAAGTGGATACCCCTCTCTTGTCACGTAATACGGCTTAACATTGCCATATTTTAAAAAGTATTTAAAAAACTCATCAAAAATCATTCTTTCGTACTTCATGTCGAAATTATAACACACGAATATGGCTTTGTCAATAGGCAATTTTAAATTAATAGTTTTGTAATTAGCACTGTGTTAATAATTTCTTCCACCGTGCAACCGCGGCTTAAATCGTTTACTGGCTTATTAAAATTTAGCATAATTGAGCCAATTGCAGTGTATCCGCCCAACCTTTCAACAAGTTTGTAACCGATGTTGCCAGAGTTAAGGTCGGGGAAAACAAGCACATTTGCATTGCCTCCAACACCAGATTTAACACCCTTTCGCTTGGCAGTAACTTTATCTAGTGCGCTATCAACCTGCATTTCGCCATCAATTAAATAGTTGCTCTCTTTTGCAATTTTTACTGCATCTTGCACCTTTTTAACCATTTCCCCATTTGCACTGCCCATTGTGGAATAACTTAACATTGCAACTTTTGGCGTGCCAACAATTTTTTTATAAAAATCGGCACAACTAACGGCAATTTCTGCCAAATTTTCGCTGGTTGGGTTTTCAATTAGTGAAATATCGGCAAACAAAAGCGGAGTTTTATTCTCTTTAATCATAAGCATTGCACCCGTTACGATGTTTTTGTTTGGCTTTGTTCTAATAATTTGCAAGGCCGGGCGAAGAGTGTTTGCCGTGGTCCAACAAGCACCCGCCACAACGCCATCTGCCACTCCGTTTTTTAATAGCATCATAGAGAAATAATCGGGCGCGGACACAAGTTTTTTTGCTTCCTTTAAGGTTAAACCTTTGTTCTTTCTAAGTTCATAAAGTTGGTTTGCATAATCGCTTAGTTGCGGATATTTTTTTATGTTTATAATCCTGCAATTTGGCGAGTTAAAACTTGCATCATAGTCTGCGGCCTCGCCAAAAACAATGATTTTGCACAAATTTTCTTTAATAAGTTTTTTTGCAGCAGAATAAACGCGTTTATCCAAATTTGCTTCTGGCAAAATGATGGTTGCATTAATTTTTTTTGCTTTGTTTGTGATTTTTTCAATAATATTCATACTAATCCCTTAACAATTCTAAAATTTTATCTATGTTATGATGCCCGGCATTTAAGCCTTTGTTTATTGATTTTATTGCCGTTTTACTGCTAAAATCCGCCTGGCTAACATTTGGTTGAAGAATTGTTACTCTTAAATCGGCACATTTGGGTTTGTTTTTTGC
>CANRHL010000001.1 GCA_947630405.1 uncultured Clostridia bacterium | reverse complement strand
ACCAACATTTTCGGTGAACACAGATATTGAAACATTTGCCCCGTTTGTTGTTGTGATTGTTGGAGGCTCTGTTGCCGAACTTTCCATATCACTATAGCCAACCAAACCGCCGGCATAATTTTCGCCGTGAATTAAGTTTAGATTGCCATAGCCTGTTTCTTGCATGGTTGCATTTTCATCTTGGTTTAAATTCTTGATGTAAGCACCAAAGTTGGTGTCGTACAAATATTGATCGGTGTAGCCTGTTGAAGTTTTTTCGCCTTCTGGGGCGGTAACTTGCGAAGCGGTAATGTCACCACCGCTTATGCCGAACAAGCCGCCGACCGCAAAGGTTCCCTCAATTGAATCGGTTGAGCCGGTGTAGTATTTTAATTTTAATGCTGAGCCTTCACGCCCAAAGTAGCCTGCCACGCCGCCGGCATAGCCTCCGCTAAGAATTATACTATTGCCAACAACGCCGTTTTTATTGTAATTCACATTTACATATGAAATATTATGTGTTACGCTGCCAAAACTTTCGCTGCTAAAATCAATTACGCCCGCAACACCACCGGCAAAGGATAGTTCCTTTAAGTAAGTATCGTATCCTGCAGTGTAAACTAATCCGTTATTTGGCCTTGTTACTTCATAAAAATCGGTTGCGTTATAATAGTTATAAGTTGTGTTGTCCTTAATTGTGCGAACATTTAAGTTTGTGTTTATGCCATAAATTAAACTTCTGCCCGTTATAACACCAGCCAAGCCACCGGCAAAGTTGTAACCCGCAATGGTTGTGTTGGCGGTGCTGGTTAAGTTAATGTTGATTATTGCAGAATTGTTAATTTTACCTGCCAAACCACCGCTATATTGAATACGCGCAGTGTTAAATGGGTTGTTTATATCGCCCGCATTATTAGGCTCAAATTCCAAGTTCAAGTTTTTAATGTAAGAATTTTCGATATTTGCAAACAAACCAATCTCGTTATATGTGGTTAATCCGCCCGAACTTAACTTGATGCCGCTTATTGTCATGCCGTTGCCTTCAATGCTTGTTATTGTGTTGCCGTTTTTATCACCCAAAGTGAAGTTCATGCGGGTTGAAATTATATCATCATATTGGTCTTGAACTTCAAATCTAATGTTATTAATGAAACGAACGTAACCAGCCATTGAGCGAGATTCGCTACTGTTATTGTTGGTCATAACTTGGTTAAATTCATTTGCGCTTCTTATAATGAATGGGTTGTTTATACTGCCCGGTGCAAATGAAGGAGCATTGAAATATGTGTGCTCTGTTTGATTATCATTTAAATTTTCATATCTATAAGAGTAAGCAATTTGGTTTGCACCAACAAGTTCTGGCAAAACGTGATAAACATTGTTTTTATCATAATACGACCAAACGCCTTGCTCTCTTTCTTGCCTTGTGTTGCTTAAAACGAACACAAAGCCGGTTAGTTTTTTAGAATCTACAAAATCTTCTGCTTTTAAACCAATTGCACTGTTTGCATCGTTCGCTTGATTGTATCTATTATTATCGTCAAAATAGAATGTGTTAATTAATCTGCCCGTTTGAAGTGGGGTTAAATCAGGGCCCATTCCAACAAATGGCTGGTCTGAAATTTGCGCACTATCGCTTGAGCTATTGTTAAGTGTGCAAGCAGCGTATGATTCTGAAATTGTGCCTGAGTTAGTGAACACAAAGCCGGCAAGATAAGCACTATCCGTTCTTAATTCAGTGTTGGCAAAGGCATTAGAAATTGTACCCAAATTTTCGTAAACAAAACCTGCCACGTTAACGTTTGAGCCGCCTTCAATCCTTGCCCCGGTGGAATATGGCTGATTTGGCGTGATGGTGCTTTCCACTGCTTTAACATAACTAAAGCTTATTGTTCCGCCCGAATAGTTGGTTGCAACAAAACCTGCAGTTTTAGAATTTTGCTCGGCGGTTGAATAGTTAATTAAACTTGCGTTTGCAAAATAGCAGTTAGAAATTATGCCTGAGCCTGAGTTCTCTCCAACAAAACCGCCGGCAATTGCCGTAAAGCCGTTTTTGTTAGACAAATCTCCGCCAACAAATTTGCCGCCAAGAGTAAATTTCATTGTGGATGTTTGCTTCCAATCATCATTAATCGATTCCTCGTTATTTGAGCGAATTGAAATTTTTCTAAAGCCCTGTCTACCAACGCGAGAGTTGGTTATTATTCCATTGTTAATGCCAACCAAACCGCCGAAGGTTATTCTATCCTCAAGCGAGTTGTTCAACAAAATTGACATATTGGATTCGTTTGCCGAGAAATTCATAACATCGCAGTTATAAATTAAACCATTGTTTTCAGCAACCAAACCACCGAACACAAATTCGTGCTGGTTAGACGAGGTTAAATCAAGTGTTGTAAAGTCACTATAATCAACAACCACATTTTTTAATATAGTGTGTTCGCTAATGGATGCAAACAAACCATAATTTTGATTATTAACATCTGTTGCAAAATTGTTAATTTTTATAATATAGTTGTTGCCGTCCAAACTTGCAACCTCGGTTGCAATGCTTGGCAAAACGTTATCGTAATCGAAAGTTAAATCTTGCGTTAAAATGTAGTTATCGCCTGCCCCTCCCGATTGCATTTTCCTTATGAAATCTGCTTCATCGGTAATCGCTTCGGCAGTTGCCTCTGTGGTTGCGCTAATTATGTTTAAAACAAAACTATAAGGTTGACCATTTGAGCCGAACAACAACTTATCTGTTGAATTATGTGTGCCAAAATGAATTTCGTATCTTGCCGTTGCCGCATTATATTGATATCTATATGTTATGCCCAAATTTATTGTGCCGGTGAATTGTGCCGTTCCAATCAAATTAATTAGGCGTTTTTGTTGGCCGTTAATTGTTCTTGTTGTTAGCATAACTTCAAATGCGTTTGTATCGTCTAGCTCGCCAAAGTTCTTTTCTTGCCCATTAGTGTAATAATAGAAAAGTGATAAAATTCTTTCATCCAATTCGGCTAAAATATCTTCATAAATTTCTTCAGATAAATCAACGTTATCATTTTGTGTTTCAAACACAAAATTCAAATAAGTGTTTCTTCTAACGGCAGTTTCCAAAATGCCATTTGCAACACCTTCCACACTTACAGATTTCAAAATGTAATCAACCGGATGGAATATTAATGAGTTATCGTCCTCAGTTGATAAAACTGAACTTTCGGTGAACAGGGTTAAATTAGCTTTTAGTTTAAAACTTGTAACGATGTTTGGGAACACGTTAAAGTACATAAACAACCTATCTTCATCTTCCGAAACATGAG
The DNA here is from genome assembly GCA_947630405.1 of uncultured Clostridia bacterium. Taxonomy (GTDB): domain Bacteria; phylum Bacillota; class Clostridia; order Christensenellales; family UBA1242; genus Onthoplasma. The sequence goes on along the minus strand of CANRHL010000001.1, from coordinate 173,466 downwards.
TTACATTATCTAAATCGATTCTTGTTGAAACATAATCATAAATGTTATATGTTTTGCTCGTCTTATCTTTTTCTTCACTATCGTTTCCTACTTTATCTTTTTCTTTAATGTAATTAGGGTTAATAACAAATGCGTTTTGCAAATCTGGATACTGTGGATTTTCTGAACCCTCTAGTTTTGCATCCAAATGCGCTTTCCAGTCGCCCCATGTTTTGATGTCATATTTATCAATAACTTTAATATATTTATTGCCATCTAAAATGTAAATATAGTTTTTATAAGTGTTAAAGGTATTTTCAGTTATTTCAGCATTTTCAATTGTCACATATTCGTAAACGGTGTTGTCGGTTAAATACCACTCAACTTCACTTGTTGGGTTGGCATATTTATAACCATAAACTGACAAGGTTATTTTGTTGTTATAACTATTTTCTTGAACGAAATATTCGTTAGTTGTTTCTGTTGCCTGCATGCCGTCATATTCCAAATATGTGCCCGGCAAGAACTGTGTTAACAAGGTTTTAGATTCGCTCACCTGACCTTCGGTTGTGTCCACCGTTAATGTTGCGGTTACTGGCAATTCATGCCCAGAGAAAGCTTTGTGCATATAAGCGTGAACATATATTATGCCATTATAGGTGTAGGAATCGCCAACTTTGTTGGTTTTTGTTTCCAACTTAATGCCATATTCGTTTTCAACTGGCTCATTGTGTGGATAAATTGTTTCATAAGTTTTTGTTGTTTCGTTATAAACAAGTTGTTCAAATGCAATGTAGTTTGTTTCGCCGTCCACTATTATTGTGCTGCTTGTTAATTTTGCATATGTTACATTTGCGTAACTTGGCTCGAGATACAAAATCATAACATTGCCATAGCTTGATTTAGATGGCGAAATTATAGCAGTCGTTTGATTGCTTTTTTCAATTGTATCTGTTATTGCAGTTGCTGATGATTTATTTGTTGCAGAATAGTTTTCTATCCTTGCATCCGTTAATTGTGCAGCGTAGAAAGTAACTTGGTTAGTCTCTTTGATGCTATCGTTGCTACGCGCTTGAACTGAAATGTTAATTGTAAACTCTGGTTGCGAATCATTTATAACATCGATGTATCTATGTTCAAAATCATTTTTAAGTGATATTTTCACATGATATTTATAACCTACAACCTTGCCGCCTTCAATAAGTTTTTCTTCGTCAATAATAATGTTGAATAGGTCAATTAAAGTTTCATGGCTTCGTTTTATAATTTGGGTTAATGCCGGTTGATCATCGCCATCAGGCTCAATATTAATTTTAATTGTATCTCTGTTGCTAACCAGTGGAACATATGTTGTTGAATTTGCATCTACTGCATTTTTATCTCTTTCTAAGGTTACAGTGCTTTGCGTGGTGTCGTTTGTTGCAACATAGCCCGTTCTTAATTCAACATCAAAGTTAATTGTGTTGGCGGTTGAATAGCGGTTGTAATCGTTGCCAATAACACGCAAACTTTGTGCCGAACGCCTAATTGTAACAACCAAATTAACTTCGCTTATTGTTACAATTCTATCTGTTTCATCGTCATTTACAAAATTTTCTTTGCCTAAGAATTTAGTTAAGTTCAAATTTAGTTTGAAGGTAATGGTTTCTAATTTAGAAACTTCTTCAAAATCGGCATTATCTTTAACCGATAAAGTGATATCGAAATTGTTATCCACATTAATATTAAGCAAGCTATCAATTTGCTCTGCGTCAAGGCTTAACGCGTCAATTAAATCTTTATTTGTGCTATCGAAAATTGAAGCAAAACTCTTTCCGTTAAATATGTTTTCGGCTTCAACTGTAATTTTTGTGCTTGTTGTGCCCATATAAACGGTGGTTTCGTAATTAGGATAGTTATCAACAAAATTAGAGTTGCTATAAAGTTTTAATTTTGAAACACCTAACATTGTGTAGAACACGAAAGACTCGCTCACAGTTTCATCAAATGTGCTAACGCATTTCACAATAATTGGTTTCTTTTCGCTAGCTCTTGTAAATACAATTTGTTCGTTATTCAAAATGTAAGCGCAATCACTACCTTCATTAACAATTTCAAAGCGCAATCCGCCTTGCGCATTTGCTGGAATAATGGATAGGTCAACCAAACCCGCATGCTCAGCATTGTTTATAATGTAATGAGTGTTTGCAGCAATATCGGCTTGCCCATTTACTTCATCTTTATAGAAGTTTACAAACAAGGTGGAAGTGATGTTTTCGGCATCCACCCCTTTGCTATAAATTGAGTTGGTGAAGAACCTATATTCCTCATCAAAATGTGCCTCAATGTCGGTTGGGCGCACAATCATGAAAGGCTCGCCATCTTTTAATAGATAAGGCAAATAAAAGTTTTCAGTGTTAGATTTTATAACATTATTATCCTCAACAAATGCCCAGACATCACTAGTATTGAAATCCACACCGCTAAGCCATGATTTAACTTCGTCTGCCCAATTGCCAGTTGGCTCTGTTAAAATGTAGAATTCTTTAGTAAAGTCGTAAGGTTCACTTGCTATAACATACTCGCCATTTTCAAGAGTGTAAAGTGTGGAATGACCCTGTAAGCAGAAATATTCTTTTGTGCCGTCTGGATCTTCGCCCGGCTGAACCCGTTTAAATTCATCAACATCTTCATAGTAAAGGCCCAACGCAATGTACTCTTCCCAAGAGGATTTAGATAAATAACTTGCTGCAAATTCGGCTTCTGAATCCTCAATTGTATTGCCATCTTCATCAAAATAATAATTATCTGTCCCAGATTCTCCCGAACCCGGCTGGAGTATATCAACATGTAAATCTACCGATTCAAAAGAAGCATAAAATTCGGTTAATTCTTCAAAAGCGCCGTTTTTATAAACGTACATTTTTTTAGCGGAATAAACAAATGTGTAACCATTAGTTGTGTTGTTTACTTTTATTGAATTTTTAACATCATCAAAATTATTTATTTGCCCAATAAAGTAGATATCGTGAGTACCGCCTGTTGCAACATAAGGAATCGTTGTGAATATATCATTTCTTATTGTGGTTTCAGGATCGGTTACAGTATCTATGTTCGCGTTAACAAAAGAGTTGGCAATTTTTGTGTCCTTAACCACATGGTAAATTAAACCCGCAACCTGATTTGTCCCGCTTTTTAAGGTGTAGAAAATTTTATCGTTGTAAGTTGTTATAAAACTTTCAACAGACGCAAAAGTTATTATATCTGATTCCGAGTTTGCAATTAAGCCAGCAACATAGCCATTAGATTCAAGTTTGCCCACGCTCTCCAAATTTTTATGGCTATGGTTGTAAACCATTTGTGCCGAAATAAAGCGAACTTCTTCGTATGTTGAATTTTGGCTTTCGCCAGCAATACCGCCAACCATCATGCTAGAGTTTGCAATTATATCAAGCCCAAGTGCTGCAGAAGTTGAAACGTTTGAATTTTTTGATGTGTTTCTTCCAACAATGCCGCCTGCTGCTCCATTAACCTTTTCAATATTAATTTTGCCGCCAACGATTACATTTTTTATTATGTAAGTTGATTCGCCGGCAATGCCGCCAACATATGCGTTGTTGATTGAATTTGAATCGCTATTGATTATAAACTTAATTAAAGCCGAATATTCTATGCCATTTAAACTTTCTTTACCTTTATAGCCGGCAGAAATTGTGCCATTATTTAAACCCACAACGCCACCAATTAAGAAATCTTTATCGCTAGAACTTGGCAAGTTAAAGTTTATTTGATTGACATCGCTAATTGTAAACCCTTCAATGCCCTTGCCCAATAAATTTTTTCCATCGTTTTGAGCGGCGATTAAGCCAAATTTTAAACTGCTGCCCGCTAAAAGCGTTATAGAGTTGTTAATTGAATTATATTCTTCAACATTGATGTTGACGTTTTTAATTCGCCCTTTATTTATGCCCGCAATTGCGCCAATGTATATTTGGCCGGCATTTGCTGCGTTAATGTTAAAGTAAACATTAAGATCCAAGTTTTCAACAAAACCCGCATCTCCAAGCTTGCCAAACAACGCATAGTAATAATTTGTTGATGAACCCGAATTTTCAGAAATGTATTGAGATAAAGTAATTGAAAGTTGATGTCTTGAGGAAGTTGAAATTTCATCCGAGCCATTAATGCTTTGGCTAACGCCGGTTAAGCTGCCAGTAAAATCTCCAACAACATTTTGCCCAGCATTTGTTGTTGCGCCAATTGGCACAAATTCGCCAAGGTCAACATCGCTGCCCAGCACAAAATGGCTAGTTAAATTGGTGCGAATATATTCAAACTCTTCAGCGCTATTTAAAATGTATCTATTTTTCAAAGAGCCATCGCTGATTTGAACGAATACTGTTGCGGTTGTGCCATAACGAACTTCGTCATTTTCCACAATTTTGCTATCTAATGAATAGATAACCATCTTAAACAATCCACCTTGCAAAGCCATTGTTTTAGGCTTTGTTTGAAGTGTTACTTTGCCATTAATGTCAATATCCACATCAAAGGCGTCATTATCTAAATCGCCCAATTTTATTTTTCCATTTTCAATAACCGGGCCGCCGTCATCTTCTTGCTCAACTGGATAAATTTGATATCTTAAAATATTTTCTAGTCTAATGCTACTTTGAGTTGCATATTGTGGAATTGCATAAAAGGTTAAACTATCGCGGTCCTCACTTTCAACTTTCAAATAAGAAAGATAAACGTAGTTGCTATCCACTCCGCGATTTTCAACGCCATCAAGCGTTATGCTTTGCACGGCATCATATTTAACTATTGCAATGCTGGTTGGCGCGTTTGACCTAACATTTGTTTCCTCACCAAATTCAACGGCGGTAAAGGTTATTGTAAATTCAGTTCTTGCCGGCTTGCCAACAAGTTTAACAAAAATGGTTGTGTTTGAGTTAATTTCCTCAAGGTCAATATAATCACCATTTGCAAGTTTTCTTGAAATTTCGTTTTCTAAGTTCAAATAAACTTCTATGTTTTCATCTGCTAAAAAGTTGATTTTTAGTTTTGCAATGTTGGTTATTGTGTTATCTGTTCCTGTGAAAACAACCCTTGTGGTTGGCCTGGTTCTATCATTTATGTAAAAACTGAAACTTGTTTCGGCAATGTCGGCAAACTCATCGTTAATGTAACTAATGCTGGATTTTGTTGGCATTGATTGACTAATTGAGTTGATGGTTTCCACCACGGCAACATTCAAGCGCATATTTGTGCTTGCTTCTTTAACCGCATTGGTTAACTCATCATATGTGTAATAATAAACTTTTAAATTTAGCACGGCGGTTTTGCCATCGCTATTGCTTTGCAACTCAAAACCTTTTTCAAAAACGGTTATTTGCATTGACCTGGATGAAAAGTTTACGCCATCGTTATATTGCGTTTCAGGCGCAGGTGTTAAATCAATTCTGCTAACTGCACCAGTAGAAAGAGCGTTTGAACCCGCAACATAGCCAAGCACTTCAAATTGTTGTGCGCTACCACGCTTAATTGCAAAGTTTTCAACCCTTACATCCTCGTTGTTGTTAATGTTGTTAAATTTAATTGCGCCATTCATTATTGATGTGCTATTGGTGGTGACCGAAAAACTATTTGCGTTTGCCTCATCAACCGTGTTAACGCATTTTGCAGTAATAGATTTTGAAATGTTTAATGGTTGCCCCGTGGTTGCGTCTTTTGCGTAAATGTCTATTTTAACATTTGTGCCGGCAGGCATTCTGCTAAGACTTATTCTATATGTGTTAAAATTAGTTTGCTGAGAAGTTAAAGTTACAGCGCTTATATCGGTTAAATCGATTTCGTTTTTATTGTTAGCAAAAATATTAACCGGCTCTTGCGAGTTTGCCCTTGTGGCAACCAAAACAATTGTCTTTTCTGCCAAACTGTTGTTATTAGAGCCATTTCCACTATGGTTGACCTTTAAATAGAAACTATTTTCGGTTTGTGCATTTAGGAAAAAGCTATCGGTTGGATTTGTTGTTCTTTCATCGGTGAATGTTTCAAAACTGTCGGCAGTAACAAGTTTGTTAAGATTTAATTCAAGTGTACTATATTTTACATCGCCAACTTCTGAGTTTTCAAAATTATTTGGTGTTATTTGTGAAGAGAACACCAATGTTTTTTGCGCTGCACTATTATCGTTTTTATACCTTATTCTTATTTTGCTGCCGCTTGGAATTGAAAATTTGAAATCTTGCCTTATCCAAGTTTTGTCATCGCCTGATAAAACATCAAATTGCAAATCGCTAAGGCTGACCCCGTTCTTTCCTTCAACATAAATTAAATTGTTAATAGCGTTAGCTGGGTCGGTATCCAGAGTTAATTCCAAACCTTTATATGACTCGGTGATGTTGGCATATATGTTGGCGTCAAACCCTTCCCGTTTGTTGTTTACAAGCACGTTGTTCACAAGATTATTTTTGTTGATGTCTATTGTTTTTGAATATCTAGGTTTAACATCATCCAAAAAACTAATGTTGCCGTTGCCGTCCTCAACTTTTAAAGTTAAGAAGAAAGTTAGTTTGTTGCGTGTGGTGCGATGTTCACTGATGGAAACTTGATATCCTGTGGCGGTTTGCTGAACTTCAACGCCATCACATCTTACAAGTTCGGCATCCTCAAAATGAAAAACTTTGCCGTCTATATCGACTGCAACAACATAACTTATTTCGCCCAAAATGGTTGATTTTGGTGTGGAATAAACACTATTAAAATCGGTTAGGTCAACATTTAATTCGGTTTTTGAAAAGTTTAGATTATTTGCCGCCAAACTGCTTCCGCTCAAATACAAATCGATGCTATCTAACGGAGTGTTATTGGCATCATTTTTATAACTTATGGTTGGGCTAAAGAGCGCGCCATTTGTTTGCACTTTATCCACAACATAAATATCGAACTCGCAACTAATGTCCGCATTGTGTTTTGATGTTGCCTTAATGCGAACAACATAGTTATCGCCTGTAACCACGTAGTTAGGATTAATGGTTAAGTTCCCATTTTCATCCACTGTGGCACGGGAGGATATGTATCTATTATCAGTGTGCACCCCGCCATTATATTGCCCTAGGCTTACAATGGAATAGTCCACACCCGTTTGGTTTGTCCCGTTAGGGTTGTAGATAATGTTGTTAAGTGTAGATAAATTTATTGTTTCGCCAACGTTAACATAATTAAATGTTTGTGCGCTAGATAGGCTCTTTAAACTTTCGTAAACGGCAAGTTTAACTGAAGTTTGGCGATTCGATTTATTTTCAAAAATTTTAAGTTCGGTGCTTGCTCGCCCGCTTATTGGAATAGTTACAATTTCGTTCTGGGATACGGTTTTGCTTTGAAAGTTTATGTTTTGGGATTGCGAGCCATCGGCAGTTATTGTTATGCCGCCAATGTATTTCGCTTTAACGTTTCTAACTTCAACTTTAACATACAAGTTGCCAACAGATGTGGTTTCGTCAATTTTAAATTCGTCATCCTCATTACCATAATTCAACAAAATACCATTGTTACCGTCTAACCACTCGGTAGCATCCTCGCTATACGCATATGTAATGTTAAATTCAAAATTTTGATATTTATCGCCGCAGGCGGAAAACATTATGCCTGCAAACAGAAGGAAAATCGATGTTAAAATCCCAAATACTTTCTTTTTCATATCCCCTCACTTTAATTTGCACTAGTTTGCAAATTTTATTTAATATTTTTATTATATATAAAAATAAAAAATAAGTCAAAATAATTTAGTGAATTTTGTAGAATTTTGTAAAATCAATTTTTTAAAAAGAAAATATTTATTTTTTTAATTTTTGTTTTATTTAATTTTTTGATTAACACTCCAAACAAAACAAATTTTTCCGCACTAAAAATTTTTGGCAAACAACATCAAGAAAATTTTTAGCACTCACAAGTTGCTTGCCAGCGGAACGTAAAAATTTTTAAAAATTGTAAAAAAATTAAACAAAAATGCGCATTTTTAATAAAAAATAGGTAAAAAATTGAATTTTTTAAAAAATTTTTGCAATTTTTTTATTTTATTTTTTATTTTTTAAATTAAAAATTTTCAAAAAAATTGTGTCGATATTTTTTGTTTTTTGTAATAATTTGAAACTTTTAAAAGTATATTGCCTTAAAGGAGAAATTAAATGATGATAGACGATTTATCAACCCGACCAATAATTTTAGCCGATTACATTTTAGAAAATAATTCAACAATTAGGGCAACCGCAAAAGAATTTAATATTCCAAAAAGCACCGTTCATCACGATTTGGCAGTAAAATTAAAATATTTGGATTATTCCCTATATAAGCAAGTAAAAAAATTATTAATAGAAAATTTCAGCATTAAACATATACACGGCGGTGAAAGCACAAAGCACAAGTATGAACAACTAAGAAAAGAGATAAATAAAAATGAAGAAACTGAAATGTTATTAAATTTGTAAAAATTAATAAAAATTTTAAATATTTATTAAAAAAACACCAATTTTTAGTGTTTTTTTATTATTTTTAAATATTTTTTAATTTTTTATTATTTTTAAATTAAAAAATAACACCCAAATTGGTGTTATCTTAATTTAATATGAAGTTCGCGTAGCTGCATTTCGTCCGCTTCAATTGGCCCGCCCATTAGCAAGTCTTGTGCTTTGCTATTCATTGGGAAAGGCACAACATCTCTAATGTTAGTAATTCCCAACATCAACATCATAAGGCGTTCAAACCCCGGAGCAACGCCGGCATGTGGTGGTGCACCATATGAGAAAGCGGTGTATAATGCGCCAAAGCGCTTTTCAACTTCTTCCCTGCCATAGCCAACAATTTCAAATAATTTTATCATGGTGGCATCGTCTGTGTTTCTAACCGCACCCGATGCGCATTCATAGCCATTGGCAACAAGGTCATACTGATAGGCCACCACGTCAAGCGGATTCATTTCGGTTAACGCTTTCATGCCGCCCTTTGGCATATTAAATGGGTTGTGGCAGAATTCAATTTTGCCTTCGTCACTTAGTTCAAACATAGGGAAATCCACAATCCAGCAAAATTCGATGCGGGATTTATCTATAATATTGAGTTTTTCACCAACTTCGGTACGTAGCAAACCTGCTAATTTATAGCACTTTTTCTTGTTTGCATCGGCTATAACGAAAATATCATAACCAACTTGTGCGCCAGTTGCTTTTTTAAGATTTTCGCACTCGGTTTCGGTTAAAAATTTAACAATTGGGCCTTTAAGTGTGCCATCTTCTTGCACCCTAACCCAAGCCAAACCTTCTGCGCCCTGCTCAATTAAATATTGTTGTAATTTATCGTAAAAACTGCGTGGCTGTGCGCCGGCGTTAATTGAAAAGCCTTCAATTGTTTTATCTTTAAAGCCAACAAAGGTGGTTTCCTTAAACACTTCGCCCAAGTCACACATAACAATTGGGTTGCGTAAATCAGGCTTATCGCTGCCGTATTTTATCATAGCCTCTTTAAACGGAATGCATTGAAATGGACCTTTATTAAACGGGAATTTTGAAAATTTAGAAAACAGCCTGTCAATAAGTGTTTCAACAACTTTATGCACATCTTCTTGCGTTGCAAAACTCATTTCGCAGTCAATTTGATAAAAGTCGCCAGCCAAACGGTCAGCACGTGGGTCCTCGTCCCTAAAACATGGTGCAATTTGGAAATATTTATCCACCCCGCCGCACATTAAAAGTTGTTTAAATTGTTGTGGTGCTTGTGGCAACGCATAAAATTTGCCTTTATGCACACGGGAAGGCACAAGATAATCGCGTGCACCTTCTGGGCTTGGCACGGTTAAAATTGGGGTGTTCACTTCAACAAAACCAAGCTCTCTCATGCAAGTGCGTGTTTCATACGCCATATCAGCACGAAGTTTTAAAATTTCTTGCATTGTGGAATTTCTTAAATCCAAATAGCGATGTTTTAGCCTTAATTCCTCGTTAACTTTCATGCTATCTTCAACTTCAAAAGGCAGAATATTTCTTGCCTTAGAAAGCACTGTTAAATTTTCAATTTCAACTTCCACTTTGCCCGATTTCATTTTAGGGTTAATGTTATATTCGTCCCTTAAAACCACCTTACCTGAAACCGAAATAACGCTTTCACGCGTTAAACTTGAAAGAAGGCTATCGTCATGTGTGGTTAGTTGCACCAAACCATATTTATCTCGTAAATCGATAAACACAATTCCGCCATGGTCGCGCATTGTGTTCACCCACCCGGCAAGTTCAACTTGTTTGCCAACCAGCCTTTCGTCAACTTCGCCTAAGTTCATTGTTCTATACATAAATTTCTCCTAATACGCTATTATTATAATGATAATAAAATATTTTGTAAACTAAATTTATTTTATTTAAAATTTTTAATTTGTCAATATCTATTTTGTAAGTTCCTTAATTTTTGCCATAACATCGCCGGCATTTGCCTTGCCGCGCGTTTCCTTCATAACTTGGCCAACCAAGAAATTTAAAATTTTAGGGTCTTGCTCCGCCTTAAATTGCGCAATAACTCCCGCGTTATTTGAGATTACTTTGTTCACAATTTCGTCAAGTGCGTTTGTATCAATATCAATAATTAAATTACGCGCTTTCGCTTCATTTTCTGCTGATTTTTCTGTTCCCCAAACGGCAGATAGCACGTCTTTTGCGTTTAGGCGGTTAATTTTTTTATCGTCAACATTTTTCATTAACCACACCAAATTTTCTTTGCTAATTAAAATTGGCCCGGCGCCCGTTTCAGTTTTTATACGCGCCATAATTTCGGTGGTTATCCAGTTGCAAACTGTTTTTGGCTGATTATATTGCTCAACGCAAGCATTAAAGTAATCACTAACATTTTTAAATTGCAGCAACACGTCCGCATCGTATTCGCTAAGCCCATATTCGCCCATATATTTTGCCTTCAACTCTTGTGGGAGTGGTGGCATGGTTTTTCTAATTTCGTCAATCTCTTTATCGCTAATGTTCACGGCAAGAAGGTCTGGGTCTGGGAAATAGCGGTAATCTTCACTATTTTCCTTTGTTCTAAGTGTGAAACTTATGCCCTTATCGTCGTCCCATTTTCTTGTTTCTTGCTCAATAACGCCGCCGTCATCTAATATATCTTTTTGCCTTGCAATTTCATATTCAATTGCGCGATGAACGGCTTTAAAGCCCATAATATTTTTCATTTCCACTTTTGTGCCGTAAGTTTTGCTGCCCTTTGGCTTTAGCGAAACATTAACATCTGCACGCATCTGGCCTTTTTCAATTATACAATCGGCAACGCCGGCGTAAATGTAAACTTGCCTTAATTTTTCTAGAAAAGCAATGGCTTCGTCCGCACTTTCAATGTGTGGTTCTTCCAATGCTTCGGTAACAAGTTCAATAAGTGGCACGCCGCCGCGGTTATAGTCAACAAGCGTTGAGCCATCGTTACTATGCACAAGTTTGCCCGCGTCCTCTTCCAAATGTATGCGGTTAATTGGCAGTTTTTTATTGCCCACCTGCAAATATCCACGCACACAAATTGGCTTAACAAGTTGGCTAATTTGATACGCTTTTGCAAGGTCGGGGTAAAAATAATTTTTACGCTCAAACACTGCCATTCTGTTAATATCAAAACCAAGCGCAAGCCCGGCGCGGATAGTCTGCTCAACTGCCTTTTTATTTAAAACGGGCAACGCCCCCGGCAAGCCCACACAAACTGGGCAACAGTTGGTGTTTGGCTCAACGCCACTTTCATTTTTGCAAGAACAAAAACACTTGGTGTTGGTTTTAAGTTCGGCGTGGACTTCAAGCCCAATTACAACATCGTATTCCATCTATTTGCCCTCCTTATGTTTTTCAACAAAGTCCGCCACCCGATATAGACGGCCCTCCTCATAATGCGGAGCAATAAATTGCATGCCAACTGGCAAATTGTTTTTGCCCATTGCAAAAGGCACACTAATTGCTGGCACGCCCGTGATGTTTGCGCCAACGGTGAACATATCTTCCTTATATGCGTCAATAGGGTTAGCCTTTTCGCCAATTTTAAATGCTTCGCCTTTTGTGGTTGGCATTAAAATAACATCACAACTATTAAAGGCTGCTAACATATCGTCCCTCAACTTTGCTTGTAAGGCGCGTGCTTTGTTATAATACGCATCGAAATATCCGCTTGAAAGCACATAGTTGCCAAGCATAATTCTGCGCTTTACTTCTTTGCCAAAACCTTCGCTGCGGCTCTTTTTGTAAATCTCCTCAAGGTTGGTTGCTTCCTTACTTCTATAACTATATTTAACGCCATCATACCTTGCTAAATTGCTTGCCGCCTCTGCCGGCGCAATAATGTAATAAACTGGGAGTGCCAATTCCATATTTTCAATTTCAATAGGCACAATTTCGGCGCCGTTGTTCTTTAAAAACTCTTTCATTTGGTTATAGTATGGCTCACTATCTAGGCCTGATAGCATTTTTTCCACCGAACGAACAACGCCAACTTTCATGCCGCGAATATCTTTATTTAAAAATTCAGTGTAATCCGGCACTAAAACTTTATCGCAAGTTTCATCGTTAGCATCCTCACCTGAAAGGACTTCCAACAAAATGGCGTTATCTTCCACTGTTTTGGTTATTGGGCCAACTTGGTCAAGCGAACTAGCAAACGCAATAACACCATAACGCGAAACTCTGCCATAGGTTGGTTTCATGCCAACCGCACCGCAATATGATGCCGGCTGACGGATTGAGCCGCCCGTGTCTGTGCCAATTGCACCCGCACAAAGGTTGCCGCCCACACTTGATGCGCTTCCGCCCGAACTGCCGCCCGGCGAACGAGTTGAATCAAACGGATTAAAAGTTTTTCCATAATAACTTGTTTCTGTGCCGCTGCCCATTGCAAATTCGTCCATATTGGCGCGTGCAAACAAAACAGCCCCCGCGTCAAGCATTTTTTGTGCCACGGTGGATGTATATTCGGCAACATAATTTTCAAGCATTTTGCTACCAGCACTTGCCTTTTTGCCTTTAACTAAAATGTTATCTTTAATAATAATTGGCACGCCGGCAAGTTTGCCCGTAAAACCCGCCGCAATTTTTTTATCCATCTCTTTTGCCCTATCTAAGGCGTCAGCAAAAATTTCAATAACGGCATTTAATTTGCTCTTTTTAATTTCCTCAATATATGCTGCCGTGATTTGCTCGCTTGTTATTTTTTTTGCTAAAATTTGCTCTCTTATCTCTTTAATTCCTAACTCTAACATAGGCTACTCCATAATTCTAGGCACTGAAAAACAACCCTTTTTCTTAACCGGTGCGTTTGAAATAACTTCGTCCTGGCTCAAACTTGGCTTTGGCTCATCGGCGCGAAGGTTATTCATATCCACCGCTTTAATAAAAGATTTATCCTCAGTTTTTGCACCCGTAATTTGAGATGCAAAAGCCACAATGTTTTCAAATTCAGATAAAAATTTTTGCCTTTCCTCATCACTAAATTCAAGTTTTGAAAGGTTTTCAAGGTGGTTAATATCTTTGATTGTAATCATAATTCTCCTTTAAAATAAAAATTCAAGGTTGTGCACCTTGAACAATAGCAAAAGGCACACAATAAAATTGTGTTAAATGTTATTATTGTTGTCGTTTGCTAAAATAATCATATAGATATTATAATAAATATTTATAGATTTGTCAATAAAAAAAGAAATTAACTTTTTATTTTCGTTAATTTCTTTAAAATTAGTGTAATTATTGGCGCTAAAAGGATTGTTAAAATTATTAATCTAAATTTTATTAGAAAGCCTAAGAATGACGAGTTTACATTAATTTTGCCTAAAATTTCATTTGTTTCAACAACTTGAACGCCCGAAATTTCACTTGTTTTTGAAAGGGTTAAGTCTTTAATAATTTGCCGTTTTTCGTTTTGGTTTGTTTTGCCTTCAACTTCAATATTATCGCCCGAACATATGTAATAGGTGAAATTATTTTCCGCCTTTATATCAATTATTCTGTGCACAATTACAATGCCATTTTGCTTGAAAGCAATTATATCAAACAAATTGTAATTTTCTTGTTTATTAAAAATTAGTGCGTTATTTGGTTTAATTGTGGGCATCATGCTTTCGCCTGATGCCACAACCAAATTTGGCTGAATTATAAAATAGCCAAAAGTTAACAAAATTAGACAAACTAGATTAAGTGAGAGCAACAAAAATTTTAAAATTTTAAATTTAAAACCTTTGTTTTTCATCTACTCCTTAAACTATACAATTTACTAATCCTTTGTGCCATATTTGCCTATAACGGCATTGCTATTTGAAACTAATTGTGTTCTTTCTTTTTCGGTGTTCACATTGCAGCCTTCTTCTTCTCCGCCCGTCATTTTGCCGGCAATTGCGCCCACGCAGATGTTGTTTGAAGTGGACCTACAATAAAGGCTAAACACAATGCTGCAAGTTGAATTAGAAAAGTTCACATTGTTGCCTTCGCCAACAAAGCCGCCAAGGTTGATTTGTTGATTAAGCGTTTCTTTAATTGTTCCGTTCACTGAGCAGCCAGAAATGGTTATGTTTTCAGCATGTGCAACAATGCCTGCCTCGTTGCTTGCGCCCACATTATCCACACTAAATTTAACGTTGGTGTTGAAAACTCCACATTCTTGCCCGCTTGCAGTAAAGTATGCAACCACACCACCTAAATATGAAATTTTAATACCCTCTTGGCAAGTTGCTGCAAACTCAACTTCGTTTTTAGAGTTAGAATTAATTTTTGTGTTTTCCGCTTTTGCAATAACGCCTGCAACATACCTATTTTTTGCCGAATTAATTCTATAATCCACGCTTAAATTTACGTTGCAATTTGTTATTGTTGAGCCTTTATCTTTGCCAATTAAGCCGGCAATGTAAATATCTGCATTAATGCTATTGCTAATTTGATTTGTTTGGCTAATTGAAATTTGATAATTTAAAACATTCACATTTGAAATTGTGCAATTTGATGCCGAAGAGGCAAGGGTTGCAATAACAATTTCGTCAATTTGAGTGTTTGTGTTGTAACTTGCGGTTATTTTAGACTCGCCACCACGTGAGCCAATTATTAAGTTTTTAATTGTTGCGTTGTTTAACGTTTTAAACAAAGCAAAGGTTGGAGTGTTAGAAAGTGTAATTTCAGGTAAAATTATTGCATATTTATATTCACTTCCATCAAACACGCCACTAAATTCGTTTGCCACAATGTAACCTAAACTTACGCGCGCAAGCAAGGTGTTAGAGTATTCGGTTAGGTCAATTGTGCCATTAAGTTGATAATGTTTATCTGGTTTTTTCTCAACATTTAGCAGTTCGTTTGCGTTGTTTATAACATATGGTTTTTCTTCTGTGCCTGCACCAACACTAAATAATTTTATAGCATTTAAATCTGTTAAAATTGTTGGTGTTGAATATACTCCATCGCGCACAACAATAACCGAGAAGTTTGAATATTCTCCCATAACTGTTGGCTCGAAATAATAGTAAGTTACACTTCCATCTGTATATTGTTTAAAGTCCCCACTTGAAAGGGTTGTTTTGGCGTGTTTTTCAATGCTTGAGCCAGATAAATAATATTCTTCAAAATCGTAACCAATTAAGAATGTATCTCCCTGTTCGGCATCTTCTGCTTCTTGCCAATAGTATACATTATTTGTTCCATCATACAAAACTTCTCTAACAGAATTTGGCCTTTCAATTCCGCCATAAGTTGATTCATCACTATTAAACACATAGCATTCGCCAACGCCCAGTGCGGTAATTTTAATTTGAACTTCGCCAACAATGTTGTCTGATAAGTCAAAAGTTGTTACGCCTTGCCCTAAGGTTATTGGCTCTTCCTCGTTAACGATAACTCTATATCCAAGCGCGCCATCAACTGCGTTAAATGTAACAGTTTTGCCAACAATTTTTATGCTTTCAACATTAACACTTTCAAGTTTTTTGAAGGTTTGTTCAGGCTCGGCTGAAGGCATTGAAGTTAATCTATCATCCCCTATTGCGCGGATTTTAATTTTATATTCAGTATTAACTTCTATATTATTTCCTTCATCATCTAAAGTGGTTGCAAAGTCAAGTGAATTAATTTGGGTGGTAAAGGTCAAACTGTCGTTTAAGGTTACAACGTAACTTACTGCCCCGCCAATTTCTTCCCAAGTTAAAACGCCATCTAACGAAACAACGCTGCTTGTTGAAATTTGTTTTAATCTTTGAACTTCGGTTGGATCGCCATAATCACTATCAATATAATTATCTTTACCTTCAACTCTAACTTGAACGGTTAGGTTTTGACTGCCATTTAATTGAATAGGTTCGCTTGAATTATCTATTGCATAATAGCCATCTAAAAATTTATATTCGTTTGCCGTTAACTTGCTTATTGTAATTGAGTGAACTTCGTCAACAATAATTCTTAATGAATATGTTGTGTTTTCTGAGGCGTTAACTGGGGCATCCCACACAAGTATGCCGCCTGCAACACGCACATTTTCGGATAATATCGTTGGCGCTTTGAAGAATTCAACATACGCATCCTGCCCGTCTTTCTTATAATAATCGCCATTTAAAAGTGAACTATCATCGCCCGCCATCGCTCTTGCCTTAATTCTATATTGGCTATCAAAATTCAATTCGAATTGCGATTCATTATACTCAATAACACTTGGAATTGTGTAATAAAATTTGCCATTAGAAATTCGCACGTTAGGGTCGTTTATCATGTTAACTCGGTACACAAAAGTTTGTTCTTCTTGCTCAATTGTAAATTCGTAGTTATAAATTTTTCTTTCTCCATCGCTTTCGTTCACGGAAACAAGGGTTGCAGAAAGTTCACCCGATTCAACTGCTAAATCCTTAACTGAATCTAGCTCATGGCAAGGATATGGTGCATAGTCCGGAATCTTAGCATCAAGCAAGAAATAGGATTCATCTATATTGCCCACAATTGAGTTGCCCGAACCTTTGTTGGCATATGTTCTAATTTTTATTGTGTAGTTAGAATAACTAAATGATGATATATATTTTGTAATATCAAATACAACAAAACCCTCTACAATATTTGTTTGGTCAATTGCAACAAATTGTGGGTTTTTATCAGTTGTTCCCTGTTTGGTTGAAATTTCTTTTGCTGCGTTAAGCGCTCCACCATTATAATAGTTGCCCGCATAATACAAATAAATGTAGTAAGTAATTTCTGCGTTGTTTGGAGTAATTTGCAGTTCGTAAACTGGGTAATCCACATTCAATGCACCACGTTTTGGCTGCAAATTTTTAAACTTAATAAGCCCATCTTCACCATCCGGTTTAATTGTTTCATAACGAATGTAATTAAATGTGGTTGAATTGTTGCTGGTTAAATAGCCATGAAGAATTCCTTCTTCATCAAAACTATCTCCGCCCAACACTGTTGAATAAATTGTGAACACTCCGCCATCCAACAAGTTGATGGTTTGTAGCCCTTCGCTAGAATATTCAAATATGCCGGTGGATTTTTCTATTGTTTGCCTTAATGGGTAGAAATTAAAATTGGTGTTGTTGAAATTGATTATGTTGTTTTCAAACACATTAAAGTACATTTTGTTTTCTTGTGAATGGTTGTAAATATATGTGGCATATAGGCCATTAGTTTTAATTTCCTCAAATGCGTCTTGGCTTAAGGTGCCTTTTTGTGCTATGAAATAGTCATAATCAATTGCATAGAAATCGTAAATTTTTTCGCCAATTGTTAAATTTATTTTAAAGATTGGTGCTTTTTTAACAAACTCATCTTCCACGTCTGCAATAAACTGATGGTTGAAGTTAGAATTTGCGTTATGACCATCCAATTTAAATTTATAACTGCCCTTTGCAATTTCATATAAACTAGATTTTAATTTGGTGGATTTTAAGTCAGTAATTGTTTTAACTTTTGAATTTAATATCACTAAGGAGCCAGTTGAAATTTCAGAGAACGAGTTGCCAATTAGCCTTACACTTAAGGTTGTGAAATCCCCACCTTCAACAAGCGACAGTATTGTGTTGTTGTTTGAGAAGTTAACTATAATATTCTTTTCTTTGCCAATTTCTTTTCCTTCGGCTTCCTTCCAACTTGCAATTTTTAAATCGTTTCGCGCTTGTTCGGCATCCAAAGGCCTAAAATAGTCAATTGTGGTGCTGGTTTTTCCATTGCTAAAGGTAAGTTGAGCGCTGCTGAACAAGTCGTTTGCCTCAAGCACAATTGCGCCATCATCTATAAACGCACCGGAAGCCTCTTTCATGCGATAAACATAGAACATTTCGGTTGCAAGGCTATCCACAACATCCACATCTTCCGTTTTGCTAATTGCTTGCACTGTTATACCAAAAATGCCGTAGAAATTGTCAAACTCGTTATCGTTTGAAGAAAAGTCAAACGAAATAATTTGGTTATCATTAGGGATTCTAAAATCCTTTTTAACCTGTTTAAAAGTATCGTCATAAATCACAACGCGATATTCTTGCACAAGGTCGTTTGAATTCCATTTTAAGCAGCCGTCTGACGACCAAATTTTTGGCACTGGAATTATTGTTTTAATAACTGTTATATAATCCGAACAAACAAAATTGTGTCCATCCAAATTCAAAGGCACGGTCTTAACGCTAATTTTATATTCGCCCGAGCCAAACACAATTTCGCAATCTGTTTTATCCCCGTTCACTTTATAGCCATAAGGGAATGGGGCACTTTCGCCATTTATAATTGCATCGTATGGAATAAATTCATCATTTTGCTTGTAAACTAAATTTTCATCGTTTGAATAATAAATTACTCCCTCATATTCAATTTTAAACACAAAGCCAGCGGTTATATCTTCATCATCAAGCATGTTATTTTCGCTTTTTGTCCAAACAATTGTTTCCAAATTTTGTTCTGCACTAACATCAACTTTGGTTGGGCTAAAAATTCCCGTGCATTGTAAAGTTACTGGGTCGGAATTCAAATAATAAGTTTCCCCACCCGCAGCAAGGTTAACTAAAATTTTAAAATCCACACTTTCGCTGGTTTGCAAATTGATGTCTAAATAGGTTAAAAATTGGTTCGGTTCAATTATGAAACTGTCGTCAGTATTTTGTTTTAATTCGCTTAAGTTTAAAATTGTTTCGCCGTTTTTAATGCTTATTAAAATTTCCGCCTCAATTTCCGAGTCAAGCAAAGTTTGAGCTTCGTTAGGAAGCGTTAAAACAACATCGCCATTAACAATTTTAATGTCGGGGTTAGAAAGTTTAATTGCACTAATTTTAAGCGACAATAACGAGTTTGTGTAACCAGCAAGCTCGCTTGAAGCAATGGCGCGCACTGCCAAACCTGTGAGTTTGCCAACATAATCATTTAGGTCGTAATCGTTGGTTGTAACCGGATGAGCGTTAACCTTTGTTAGTTCGCCCGTGCCTGCGTCAACATAAATATCATAACCTTCAACGTAGTCGGAAATTGATTCGGTAAATTTTAAATGGTTATTTTCAATGTACAATTCTGTTGCGGCCTCAACCATTGTTAAATTAATGGTGTTGGAATCAAGCGAGTTGAACACTTGCACTATTTTTTCGTTCTCATAACTGCCCACTGTTTCAACGTGTGCGCTAATATTAATTTCGGCTTTAAATTCCTCTAAAACCTTATCTAATTTCTCATCCAAATCGAACGAAATTAATCCATTCTTTTCATGCCCTTTTGAAAATTTAAGGGTGGTTAAAGGCGAGCCTTCGCCATCGGTTATTTCAAACACATATATTAAATCATATTCCACATCAAGCGCATTAACACTAACAACAACCGAGTTGTTTCTATCCTCATTATCCTTTGTTGAAATTAATTCAATTTTGCCCGCGCGCTCAACATAAATTGGCTCGCTAATTGATGCAAGAGTTAGTTTTTCGGAGTAATCAAAATTAAGAGTTACAACTTTAACTTCATTTGGCGAACTTGTTAAAAATTCATCTAATAATGCTATATCAACTTTAATGTTTTGGCCATCTTTTATTGCGTTGTTTAATGGTAGATATTCCCCATTAATTAGCATTGCATAATTATCAACATCGCGCGTTTCAGTTAAATTAGAAACCACAATGTTCTGCCCCTCTCTTGAAAGGGTGGTTTTTTGTAAATAAGAAATTGTTTGTGTTACTTGCTCGCTATTGGCAACATTTTCAAAGCCATCTGCTAAATATTTAACTTTTATTGTTAACTCATTATCCTCATTTGGAATAAGTTTTTCAAAATTATTTTCTAAGGTAATTATGTAACAATCATCTTCATAACTTAGTGGCAAATCCACATTTCCAATTCTGCTGGTTAGTTTGTTGTCTTTTTCGTCAAAAATGTAACCTGTTTGAGTTGTTGTGATTTCCACATAAAGTTTATAGCGAGTTTTAACGTTTGGATTTCTTGTTAATTTAATTTTTTGATTATCCACCACCGAAAAAGCAGTTGCCGCCTCAATTTTTTCAATAGTTATTTCGGTTTCGGTTGAACTTAAATAATTAACCCCTTCATATTGATTAACCGCGTTTGCAAAAGCTTTAACAACATTTGTGCCCTCTAACAAATTTAGGCTAGAACCCTCATCCACACTAACGCCGTTAACAGTAACCATGTGTTGCGGATTAGTAAGAAGATTTTCATCATTTCCGCTAATTTCAAGATGGTTTGTTTCATTGTTGTATTTTACAGTTGGGCGAGATAGGCGGCTAACCACAAATTCATCAGAAACTTTTGAATTTAAAAAGTGCACGCCATCGCCTATTGTTTGAACTTTATATTTTTTTGTTTCGCCATCTAAAATGATTATATTAAACTTATAATTGCCTTCACTTTCCAACGAATAATTTTTCTTGCTTCCATCTTCAAAAACATTATATTCGCTTGCATTATCAATCCCGGCAAAATTTATTTCGCTTGCGTTGGTTGATAAAATTGAAAGTGTTGGAATATCTAAAACGTTAAATGGAATGTTATATTCGCTTGTAGGTGCGGTGAACACTCGTTTGTTATCCCCCTTAATGGCAACCGAAATTGTGTAAAGCCCAGCCGTGTAAAAGTCATCATTTTCGCTATCGATTAACGCGGAGTTTTCGGTTTCAAGTTCAATTGTTTTCTCTCCGCCAACATTCTTTTTAATTGTGAACACAACCATGCCATTTTGGTTGGCTTCGCTTCGCACTATTGTTGCGTGGCTATTAATAATTTCAATATTATTTATTTGCCCCAATTGAATGAAGGTTAAAGTTGTAACATCGCTATCAAAAATTTCTCTATTGTTGCCTGCGCGCTTAACGTTTATTGTATGCGTTCCTTCCGCTATGTTGCGTCTAGACAAATCAAAAGTTATTGTTCCCGCATTGTTATTAAGCGTTTCTTCATTCTCTTCATCTAAATATGCTTTAAAACTATCGTCTGCCGATGCGGTGAAAGTTAAAACTTTTTCGCTAATATTATCGTAAGATAACTCCACACTTAGTTGCTTTGTTATGCTAGTTTCACTTTCCTTGCCCGGCAAATAGTAAATGCCATCCCTTTCCAAATTTCCAAGCGTTTTAACTTTTATTTTGTAAGTTTTGCCGCCCGCATAACTATCTAGGTTTAACTGGCTATTTACAAGCGCAAAAGTTTCAACTTTATCATCGTAAGAAATGGTGGCTTCAAACCTGTTAGATGAATATGGCCACCACACAATGTTGTTGTGTGGTGTTAAATCTAAGGTTGGTTTTCTTGAAATTTGTTGGCTAATAAATTTGCCGCAGCCAAGTATATTTTTGCTATCTAATGCAATTGCCGATTCAATTTTCAAAGTGTAAGTGTGGCCCGCTTCAATTTCGTTATACTTATCATTTTCCAAACTGGTTAAATCTACGAAATTTGTGTTAACTTCTTTAACTTTTTCACTGTCTAAAAGCACCGTATATTTAGACGCATTTAAAACATTGTTCCACGAAACAACATCGCCGCTAAACTCAAGGCGGTTTGGAGCATCCAATATGTAAACCGGCAAACTTGCAGTTGCTGGGTAAACTTCTGCACCCTCAACTGCACGTTCGGCAACAACTTTTAGTGTTGCGTTTTTGCCTGCGTATTTTGCAAGATTGGCTCCGTAGTTTGTTATATCCGTTAAGTTTACGCCCGCACTATAATCGCCGACCATCAACCTATCGTCATTAATGCTAAAACTATAACTTGCGCTGCTATTCACATCAAAGTGAAGAACGCCGCCAACAACACTCACATTTTCAATTGCTTTAACTTGATAAATTGCCTTGCTGGCTGAGTAATTAGATTCCACAAAAGCGCGCGTATATGTTGGCGCGTTTGCCTTAACTGAAATGTTTAAAACGTTATCGTAAGCCGAGCCAAACTCGGTTTGCAGCCTTGCAAGCGAATAACTATAATAATTGCCAAGGTCAATTGTGTTGTTGTTAATTTTTAAGGTGTAACCAACCGCGTTAGCAACCGGGCTAAAATATATTGTTTGATTTTCTGCGTTGTAATTTACCGTTGGGCTTTCAAGCGTAACGCTATTAGACAACACGCGGATTGTCATAACATCTTCAAGTGAACGATTATCTGTGGCAACAACTTTAATTGTGGCAGTGCCTTCGCTTATTGCGTTAATTTTGCCGTTTGAAATTGTGGCAACCGCGGTGTTTAAACTTGTTAGTTCATAGCCGGAAGAATAACTTGGGTAAACATCCACATTTGGTGTATAACTTTCGCCCACCAAAAGCACAATGTTTTTATCGGCAAAATTTATGCCTTCAACAATCACTTCCTGCCCGCAACCAAAAAACACGGCACAAGCAATTGCCAAAATGAACATCAAAATAAAATGTTTTTTATTTAACTTCGTCATTTTTCCCCTTATGTACGAACTAAATGCTTTTCTTAATTCACTAATAGTTTAACACATTAAAATTTATTTATCAAATAATTATCACAATTTTTTATAATTAATATTATAAAAATATATAGGCGGAAAAATGGACGAAAAATTAAAAAATAATTAAAATTTGTTTAAATTTTATTAAAAAATGCGTATTTTTTGGCTATTTTTTTGAATTTAGATAAAATTATTGAACTTTTATTGACAAATTTAAAATTTTTTAATAAAATAATTAAGCAAAAAAATATAAAAAGGAAAATTATGGAATTAAAAATTTACAATTCACTCACAAGGCAAAAGCAAGCCCTTAAGCCAATTAACAACACAGTTAATTATTATTTTTGCGGGCCAACTGTTTATTGGTTTCAACACATTGGTAATATGCGTGCATTTTTTGTTATGGATTCAGTTAGGCGGGCAGTTAAATATTTAGGTTACAATATTAATCACGTTATGAACATAACCGATGTGGGCCACATGACCAGCGATGCCGACGAGGGCGAAGATAAAATGGAAGTTGCCAGCAAGCGCGAACACAAAACGCCGGAAGAAGTGGCAAAGTTTTATTGGGACATTTGCTTTGCGGATATGCAAGCGCTTAACATTGAAACGCCCGAACACATCTGCCCCGCAACTAGCGTAATTAAGGAAATTATTGCCTTTGTTAAGCAAATTTTAGATAACGGCTATGGCTATATAACTGAAAACGGTGTTTATTATGACACAAGCAAATGCCCTAATTATGGCGCACTCGGCGGCATGAACCAGAACGAAAAGCAGTTTGGCGCGCGCATTGATGTGGACGAATTCAAGCGTAATCCGGCAGACTTTGTGCTGTGGGTTAAGGCAAGGGATAACCATATTCAGCGTTGGGATAGCCCGTGGGGTGTTGGCTACCCCGGCTGGCACATAGAGTGCAGCGCAATTGGCAACAAATTTTTAGGCGAACATATCGACTTGCACGGCGGCGGTGTTGAGCATAAAACCGTGCATCACGAAAATGAAATTGCGCAAAATTATGCAAAATGCGGGCATCAAGTGGTTGATATTTGGTTCCACCTTGAACACCTTATGTTTAATGGCGGCAAAATGAGTAAATCCGCAGGCGGAATTTACACCCTAACCCAAATTAAAGAAAAGGGCTTTTCGCCAATGGATTTAAGATATTTCTATTTAACTGCGCACTATTCAAAACCACAAAATTTCACTTTTGAAGCATTAAATAATGCAAAAGAAAGTTTAAATAATTTAAAAAAATTGTTAATTAAACATAAAAATGGGCAAAATTTAATTGAAAAAGAAAAATTAAATGAATTAAAAGAAAAATTTACTAGTTATATTGCTGACGATGTTAACAGCCCACTTGCCCTATCTGTTGTGTGGGACGCACTTAAAAATTATAAGGATAGCAAGGATATTTATAATTTAGTGTTGGATTTTGACCGCTTTTTAGGTTTAAAATTAAGCGAAGTTAAAGAGGAAAAACAAATTATTCCTGAAAATATTATTGAAATTGCCGAAAAAAGAAAATTAGCAAGAATTAATAAGGACTATGCAACAAGCGATAAATTGCGTGACGAAATTGTAAGTTACGGTTACACAATTTTAGATAAACCTAAAAACGAATATGAAATAATTAAGAGCAATTAAGCTCTTTTTTATTTTTCCTATTGACAAATATGTTTTTCGTGTTATAATTAGCGCGGAGTTACAAATGAAAAAATATGATTTTAGATTAAACAAACAAGAATTAACATCACTATTAATGCTATTTTTGGCAAAGGCCGGCAAATCCGAAACCCTTAGCACGCAAAACAATGTTGAATATAGGATTTCGCCAAGCGAAAAATTAATTTTTATTTATGGTAAACACAACAACGCGCAAGAAGTTAACAATAACTTTGATTATGATATCATAGATGCGGTTGTGGAAAAATATGTTAATGGCTATTTTGTAAAAAGTTATGTTTTCGGGCTTAAAATTAAGGATTTTCAACTTGATATGCACGGAAAACTCTTTAATAATAACAACTACGCCACTAGTTATTTTTTAAGAAATATCGATTTTTATAAATATATGTATTTAATTTTTGGTGAAAACTATAAAACCGCTTTAATTGATTATTTAAAAACTTCATGCCAACAAAAACTTAAGGAAGAAAACGATAGATATTTAAGGAATTTAAATGTTATAAATAGAGCAAAAGGCAACATGCTAAGGAAATCGGCCGAAAAACGCTCACACGAAGGCGTAAGAAAGGGCATATTAAAAAGTTACAATTCAAGGTTAGAGTTTGCCACCACTTTAAATATGGACACACTAACAATTGATTAATTTTAATAAATAATTCTAAAAAGATAAAAAAAATAATATATTCAGTATGGAATATAACGATTACCCTATTTTAAATGATGAAGAATATAAATTTTTAGAAAATAAATTTAACGAAAATATTTCTTTTAATCGTGACGAAAATATTTATTATATTTTTAATGATTTATTAACCTTGCAAAACGCCACTCCGCTTTTAGTTGCCAAATCAAATCAGGTTTTAAGGCAAGGGCTACAAATGGCGGAAGGCGAACTAAAAAAACTTGTTGAAAATTTTAATTCAACCTTTAATTTTAAAATTAACAAAAATGAAATTAAAGAAAAAAATTTATTTAATTTCTTAAAAATGCTAGCAAATTTACAAAAAAAATTGATTTTTTGGCATAAATTTGAGCAAAAAGAATATTTTAAACAATTTTCTTTAAACTCACTAAATACTGTAAATGAAATTTTATTGGGCCTTGTAACCGCCCTAGAAAATAGCAATATTCAATTATATCGCTTTATGTAAAAAAACAAACGTAATAAAAATTTTTAATTTTCCGTTTGCTTTTTTATTTGTTTTTTATGTTTATAAATTAAAAATTAATTTGGTTTTGCTCTTTTTATTTTTTAAAATTATATAATTTGTTATTTCTTTATTTATAGCAGCAATTAATTTTTCGTTTTTGCTCTCTTCATTGGCTTTCGCTTTCAACTCGCTCGCGCCGTCAGCGGCAGGTCCGTTCGCTTGCGGGGCGGTTTCAAAGTTAAAGCAAAACGCGGCCGATTTTATGTTGTTGGAAAAAATAAAATTAAATAAAAAATCTATATTATTTTTTAAAATATTTAAAAATTTAATGTAATTTTCATTATTTTTGTTAATTTTTTCGTTAAAATTGATTAAATTTAATAATTTTTTGTTATAAATTATTTTTGCAATATTTTTTGCATTTAAATTATAGCCACTTAATATGTATGGTTTAGAGTAATCTATCTGCCCGTTGTTTGCCTTTAGTTGCTTTATTAAATCCGCCTTAAATTCTAGCCCCGCATTTAAGATAAGTTCATTATCCACGCTATGGGAAAACAACTTATTAACATTTTCAAGCAAGTTCTCACTAATCACAACAACCAAATCACAATTTAAATTTAAAATGTTATCTACATAGGCAATATTATTTTTAAATTTTAAACTATTCACGTCAACGCAAGATTTTTTATTTTTTAAACTTAAATATTTATTTTGCACCGCCAAAAGTTTTTCTTCCACACTATCTTCCGCCCGCGTTAAAAAGAGTGCGTGCAAAAATTTATCTTTATCTTGCTCGCTTAAGTCCGTTTTAACAGGGAGTTCGGCATCTTTAAAAAGGCAAAATAAAAGTTCGTCCTTCAATTCGGCTTCATTTACATCATTTTTCATATAAAAAGTATAGTTTATTTTAAAATTTTTTACAAACAAATTGATAATTCATTATTGACAAATTTATTTTTACATGATATACTTTTTAAACTTAGGAGGAATTATGAAAAACGTTTCATTTACCGGAAGAAATGATATAACCCAACAAAACTTTTTAAAATTTATGCATGACATTCATTCTGACGACCGTGTACCTTTTGGTTTTAGTTCAAAAGGCACTATTGTCTTAACCGATGACTTTCAATTATTTGAAACTTTATGTAAGCAAGAAGCCGACAACGGGCGTGAAATTCACATTTTACAAGATTTTGGGCTAGGCAAAGGTGAATTGAACGCATCCACCAGTTTAAATGAAAAGTGGAGATATTCAATTTATTTTATCCAGCAACCGGTTATGGATATTGCTACTGACAATATGATGGGCGGCGCTCATTTGCTAATTTTGGCCGATTGTGCTGAAAATCTTAATAACTTTACACAAACAATAATTGATTATCATGTGGCATCTAACAAAATTGATATGGACCGCAGAAATCAAAACCCATTGCAATTTATAATTGACCCTACTCCACGTTTAATATTTGAAATAACTATACTTAATAAATATTCTAATGTTGATTTTGATTATTATTGCTTTCCAAAACATGATTACATTTCTTACCTAGACCACAAAGGTGATTTGTTGAATGGCAAATCAAGAATACAAGAAACAATTGATAAACTTGTTTCAGAAATAAACCTTAAATTATAAACTATTAAAGGGCTTGTTGCCCTTTTTTATTTGCTTTAATTTAACAATATTTTTTTCGGTTTAATAAAATAACAATATGAAAAAGAAAATTTGTGTTTATGCAATAAGCAAAAATGAAATTAAGTTTGTTGAGCGTTTTTATAATTCGGTTAAAGAAGCGGACTACGTTTGTGTGTTAGATACCGGCAGCACTGACGGAACGTATGAAAGATTTAAAGAGTTAGGTGTAATTATCGAGCAAAAGAAATACGATTTCTTTCGTTTTGACGTTGCAAGAAATGATAGCATGGCATTAATCCCTAAAGATGCGGAAATTTGTGTTTGCGTGGACATTGACGAATATTTTAACCCGGGCTGGACAAAAATTTTAAGGCAAAATTGGAGTGAAGGCGTTGGCAGAGCGCGTTACCGCTACACTTGGAATTTTTACCCCGACGGCAGTGAAGGTGTGGTGTTTATGGCGGATAAAATCCACAAAAATGGCGCATACAAATGGGTTTACCCCGTGCATGAAGTGCTTGCACCCACAACAAATGAAAATTTAAAATTTATTGACCTACCCGCCATGCAACTCAACCACAAAGCAGACGAAACAAAATCGCGCAAAAGTTATTTGCCCTTACTTGAACTTTCGGTTAGCGAAAACCCTAACG
This sequence comes from uncultured Clostridia bacterium, assembly GCA_947630405.1. Taxonomy (GTDB): domain Bacteria; phylum Bacillota; class Clostridia; order Christensenellales; family UBA1242; genus Onthoplasma. The sequence continues at coordinate 145,441 of CANRHL010000001.1, read as the reverse complement.
ACGACCGCAATGTTCACTATCTTGGCCGTGAATATATGTTTGATAAGCAGTACGATAAAGCCATTGAAACGCTAACCCGCCACCTAAAAATGCCAACTTCTCGCTGGGACATTGAGCGCTGCGCAAGTCTACGTTACATTGCCGAGTGTTATAAGCAAAAGGGCGAAAAACAAAAGCAAGAAAACTCCATAATGCGTGCAATTTTAGAGTGCAATTATGTGCGTGAGCCATATTTTGAACTTGGTGTTTTTTACTACGAAAACGGGCAGTTTTTAAACTCGGCATTTGCGTTTAATGAAATGTTAAAGGTGCAAGATAGATATTTAAATTACATGAGTTCGCCGCTCTGTTGGAATAGTCTGCCTTACGATTATCTCTCGCTTGCCTACTATGAAATTGGCGAATATAAAAAGGCGATTTCCACAATAGAAACCGCCATAAAATTAAACCCAACCGACCCGCGCCTAAAACAGAACCTGCAAATTTTTAAAAACAAACTAAACGAAAAATAAATTATAAGCGAAACCTTGTCATTCTGAGCGTAGTCGAAGAATCTCATCCTCTTTTCCAAATAAGATTTTTCGACTCACTCCGTTCGCTCAAAATGACATAAGCTTGTTCGCGACGGCTATATATTTTCTGCCAAAAACATAGTTTTAAAGGCTTTGTTGCGTTTGAATAGTTCGTCAAAAGTTCCTTCGTCCACAATAACGCCATTTTCCAAAAAGAATATTTTATCCACATTTTTAATAGTGGAGAGCCTATGAGCAACAATAACAATGGTAGATTTACCTTTAATGTTATCAATGCTCTTTTTAATTTGATTTTGTGCAAGGTTATCAAGTGAAGAAGTGCTTTCGTCAAACAAAATAATGCTCGATTTTTTTAATAGCGCACGCGCAATCGCAAGCCTTTGGCGTTGCCCACCACTTAGTTTAATTCCGCTTTCGCCAACGCGGGAGTTTATGCCTTCCCTAAGCCCCGCAACAAACTCATCAAGCGCGCTATCTTTAAGCACCTGATTTAACTCTTTTTCGGTTGCGTTGGGTTTTGCAAGCAGCAAGTTTTCTTTAATTGTCATATCGAAAATGTATGGGAACTGATTAACAAGTGCAATTGACGAACGCAAACTTTCTTTATCTAAATCGTTAATATTAACGCCGTCGATGGTAATTTTGCCATCATCCACCACATACATTTTTGAAATTAAACTTAAAATTGTGCTTTTTCCGCTACCCGATTTGCCAACAAACGCCACAGTGGTGTTTGGCTGAATTTCAAAACTCAAATCGTCAAAAACGCGGTTTCTGCCCGCCTCAACGCGCCGTGATATTTTTGTTTTGATATGCTGGCGCTTGTTCGATTGCTTTTCCAATTTAAATTCTTGCGCTGTTTTATCTCTATATTCAACATAGGTAAAGCCAACATCTTTAAATGCAATTTTGCCCTTTATGTGTTTTCGGTTTTTCGTTCCAAATTTTTCAAGTTCATATTCGTCGTCCTCATAAAGTTCGCTAACTCTATTAACGGCAAGCGAAATTTCGCTAAAATGTTTGGTTAATTGCTCATAGGCAGTTAAAAGGTCAAACACATAGCCGCGGTTATTTTGAATTATCATGTAGGATGCCAAAGTCAATAGCCCTAAATCCATAAAGTAGATGCCTAAAATGAGCGCGGCGGCATTGAAAATTCGCGACACAGCCGAGCGCAAAATCCACCACTTGTTATAAAACATGTTTACTTTATAATTATAGTTGTTACAATTATCAAAACTTTCGCTAATATTATCTTTTAAATTTGCCTCTAAGTTCAGCGATTTTATATCGCGTTCACTTCTAACAACTTCGTTAAGCAAACTAGAATATTTTTCGTTTCTTCTTTTGGCTTCTTTGCTCAGTTTTTTATGTTTTCGTTTTCTATAAGTTTCAATAAACGAGCAAATAATAACCGAGGCAATTAAAACAAGGCCAATATAAAAATTAACAAAAATAATATAGCCTACAACAATGGCGCTGGTTATTAAGCCCGAAACCGTTTCCATAAAACTTGCCATGTTGTCGAAAATTACAAACGGGTCGTTGTTAATGCGTTGCGTGAAATTGGCAGTTTGATGGTCGCTATACGCTTTAGACGAAACGGTAAACGCCTGCTGAGTAATATCGGTGCTCATTGCCTTGCTAACTTTAATTTCAAGTTTAAAATAAATTCTATTATTAAGGTGGTTAATAACAAAATTTAATAGTTGCAACATTGTGATAATAATTAAAAGTTTTGCTGCTTCCCAAAAGAAAATATGGTTGTTAAATCCTTCCGTTATATACACAAAGAATTGTGCGGAAAGCAAGGTATCAATTACCGGCCTTACTATGTAAAAAACCTGCATCAACAAAAGCACAAAAATTGTGCCTTTATAGGGCTTAAAATATTGCCAAAATTTAAACTTTTTGTTTTTAATGTTTTCTTCGTTTGTTTTTGTTTGTTGTACCATATATTTAAGTTTACTTATCCCCCTTTTTTAGTCAACTAAAATTTTATTTGTTTGGCGCGGCAAATTGGCTATTAAATAATTTATAGTAAAAACCTTGTTTTGCCAAAAGTTCTTTGTGCTTGCCCTGTTCAATAATTTTGCCTTTGTTCATAACCAAAATTGTATCGGCATTTTCAATTGTACTTAAGCGGTGCGCCACAATAAAGCAAGTGCGCCCCTCCATCATAACGTCAAGTGCTTGTTGAATTTTCATTTCGGTGCGCGTATCAATGTTGCTGGTGGCTTCGTCCAAAATCATCATTGGCGGTTTAACAAGCATAATTCTTGCAATGCACAATAGTTGTTTTTGCCCGGCACTAATGTTATCTGCCCGCTCGGTGATAATTGTATCATAACCTTGTGGCAATTTTTCAATGAACGCATGCGCATTTGCCTTTTTGCAGGCTTCCACAATTTCGTCCATGCTGGCATCGGGCTTGCCATATGCAACATTATCTTTAACGCTTGCGTTATAAAGCCAACTTTCTTGCAACACCATTCCGTAAAAACTTCTAAAGGATTTTCTTGTAACCTTTCTTATATCTTTATTGCTAACCTTAATGCTGCCGCTATCCACATCGTAAAAACGCATAAGCAAATTTATAATTGTGCTTTTGCCGCAACCGGTTGGGCCAACAATTGCCACGCGTTCACCTTTCTTAACTGAAAGGTTTAAATTTTCAATAAGTTTAAACGATTTTTCGTAACTAAATTCAACTTTTTTAATTTCAACTTCGCCATTGCATTTTTTAAGTGCGGGCAAATTTTCGTCACTAATTTCGTTTTTAACGTCAAGCAGGCTGAACACTCGGTTTGCGCTTGCAATTGCAATGTTTAAATCGGCAAAAATGTTGGTTATATCATTAAATGGGCGAGTGTAATCTTGCGAGTAATTTAAGAAGGATGAAATTAAACCAATTTTAATTTTGCCCTGAATTGCAAACAATGCGCCCACCACACCAATGCAGCCATGAAGTAGGCCATTAACAATTCTTGATGCGGGGTTGGCAAGTGATGAAAAGAACATAGATTTTTCGCCCGCCTTGCCAAGTTTTGAATTTATTTCGTTAAATTTTTTGTTTGTATCCACTTCGTCATTAAAGGCTTTAATAATTTTCATATTGGTTATCATTTCTTCACTATAACCACTAAGTTTGCCCTGCAACTCCACCCTGGCGCGATAAAGTTTTTTGCTTTTTCTTGTTAACAAAATGGCAAATAAAAGTGAGAAAGGTGCCACCACAATAACCACAAGCGCAAGCCCCCAATTTAGCACAAACATCATAACCATAACAATAATAACTTGGAACAACCCTTGCACCACGGTTGAAAAGCCTTCCAAAAAGCCATCGGTTACATTTTCAACATCGGCAATCATGGTGTTCATAATGTCGCCATGCGCGGTGTTATCAATATACTTAATTGGCACGGCGTTTAACTTTTCATAAATTCCGTTCCTAATTGACTGCGCGGTTTTGTAAGTTAAAATGTTCATGTAATAACTTCCAAACCACTCAAAGAACGAACTTGAAATTGTAAACACTAAAATTATAATTAGGTTTTTAAATAACCCCATAAAATCCACATTGTTCACGCCAATCATGCAGTCGATTGCATAGCCCGAGAAAATTGGAATAATCGTGTTTAAAACAATTGCAACAAGGCTAAAAATTATTGAAAGAAAGAAGGTGCGTTTGTGTGGGCGCACAAATGTAAGTAATTTTGGAAATACATTTTTTATTTCTTTAACTTTCATTTTTCTCCTTTCATATTTTTTTGTGTTTTTTTAATTTTTTCTATTTTGATTGGCTTAAATAAATTTCTTTATAAATTGCGCAATTCTTCATTAAATCCTCATGCTTGCCCATGCCAACCACATCGCCGTTATCCAGCACAATAATTAAATCGGCATCCATAATTGAAGTGGCGCGCTGCGAGATTATAACGAGAGTGTTATCTAACTTTTTAAGTGCTTCACGCAACTTGTGGTCGGTTAAAAAGTCCAGAGCCGAACTGCTATCGTCCAAAATTAACATTTCGGGTTTGCCAATTATTGCGCGCGCAATTGTTAAGCGTTGCATTTGCCCGCCAGAAACGTTTTTGCCGCCTGCCATAATTTGATAGTCCAATCCGTTTTTCCAATCTTTAACAAACTCCCATGCTTGGCTTATTTTTAACGCTTCAATAATCTCCTCATCCGAAACATTATCTCTTAACTGCATGTTTTTTCTTAAACTGCCGCTAAAGAGTATGCTGCGTTGTTGCACAATACTAATTTCGTCCCTTAACTGCTCTATTGAATATTTTTTTATATCTTTGCCCTTATATAAAATTTCGCCGTCGGTTACATCGTAAAAACGCGTCATAAGGCTGGCAATTGTGCTTTTGCCGCTGCCTGTGCCACCAATAATTCCAATGGTTTGGTGCGGATAAATTTTAAAAGATAAATCTTTAATGAACGATTTAGTTTGTTTTTTGCCCGTGTAGTTAAAACTCACATTTTTAAATTCCATAAGCACATCGTAATTTGTGTTGTTCACGTGTTTTATGCCCGGCACATTTTTAATGCTTGGCTCGGTTTCCATAATTTCATTAATTCGGTGAAGGCTGGCCGATGTGCGCACAAACATCATAATTATGCGCGACACCACTAACATGGACATGGTTATGATTGTTACATAGTTAATAAGCGCAAGAATATCACCTTGCGTCATCGCGCCGATGTTAATTTGTATGCCGCCAAAATAAAGTAAGGCAATAATTGCAAAGTCCACAATCAAATAAATTAGCGGGTTAAGTAGTGCCGAAATTTTTGAAACTTTTATGCTTGTTGAAGTGTAATCCTCACTAACGGCCTCAAACCTTTTTTGTTCGTCCTCTTGCTTATTGAAGGCGCGAATAACACGCGTGCCGGATAGGTTTTCGTTAGTAACCTTGCTAACATTATCTAGTTTTTCACGAATAATTTTAAAGTAAGGCGTGGTTTTTTTAACATAAAAGAACAAAATTAGGCTAACAATTGGAATAAGCACCAAGAACACGAGCGACATTTTTATGTTGATGGTTAAACTTAACACAAATGCGCCAATAAGCAAAAATGGCACGCGCACAATTAGGCGCATAAACATGCCAACCGCCATTTCCACTTGCGAAATATCGTTGGTTATGCGGTTAACAAGCGATGATGTGCCAAATTTATCCAACTCGGCATGCGAAAATGTGGTTATTTTATTAAAGAAATCCTTACGCATATCGGTTGAAACGCCCGAGCAAGTTATTGAGGCACATTTTTGCCCAATAATTGAAAACGCAAAGTTTAAAAGGTTTAAAACTAAAATTATAATGCCAATTTTTGCAATATATTGCCAATCGCTATTAGTTACGCCAACATCAATAATTTTTGCAATAAGCATAGGGTTAATAAGTTCAATTATGGCATCCAGCATCTTAAAAAATGGGCCCAAAATTAAGAACCACTTATACTTTTTTAAATACCCCATTAACCTTTTCATTTAAAATATTATAAAACATCTAATTTTATTTTACAAACAAAATTAAATTAAAAATTTTTTAAAAGCGTATTGACAAACCTATAATAAGGTGTTAGAATAAGCGCGGAGGAAGGAAATGAGAAGCGAAAACATGATTGTAACGCTCTTTTTAAAAAGGCTAAACACAAAAAGAGTGTTAACAGATATAAATCCTAAAGAAGCCGTTGCCCTAGATGATAAAATTATTGAAGTGGAACAATATTTAATTTCAACATATGGCACGCCCGTAACAAAAGATGTTGAAGGCAAAAAATATCGCTTTATTAATGAAAATTTGGATAAATTTTTAACTTCTTTTGGAAGTTTCATTGCCATGATTGAAGGCTGCGGGTTGGACACTAGCGCCTACACTGATGAACTTTTTTTGATACTCGACTATTGTAAGTTAGACGACAAATTAAACTTTCCTGGTTTTGTAAAGAAACTTGAACAGTGCGAAAATAAGGCAAAAGTTGTTGAACAAATTTTAGCCGAAATATCTAACATGGTTGAGCAAGATTTGGGCGCAATTAAAGTTGAACAATGTTTTAAAAACGTGCTTAAAATTAAAAACAATTATTATGATTGCATTGGTTTCAAGCCATATAATTATCATAAAGATCGTATTGAAAAACTTGAAAATTTGATAGCAATTCAAGAAAGATATTAAAATAAAAAAGCCTAGAAATTAGGCTTTTTTATCTAATTATCACTTTTCCATTGAGCCAACTATCGAAGAAACCTGTTAAATCTGTTTTGCAGGTTTTTTCAAATGCATTAATAAGGTCCTTAGCGGTTGCGTTCGTGTATTTGTTCTCGTCAAAATAGGTTTTTAGGCTTTTTACAAATTTCTTTTCGCCAACAAGGTTATAAAGGCTATCGAACATTAACACACCCTTAACGTATGTGCAATATGTATATTCTGGCTCGGTGGCATACTCGTTCACGGCGCGCATGCTCGTGTCCATATCGCCAAGTACATCTGTGTAGGCGGTTAAAAACATTTTGTAGTTTTCATAATTTGCCTTAACCATGTCTTTATGGTTTAACTCGTAACCCTCGTTATAATCGTAAAACAAAATTGAACTATATTCGGTTAATGCTTCGTCCAGCCAAGGCAGTGTAAATTCATCGTTGCCCACCATGCCATACCACCACTGGTGCGCGGTTTCATGCACAATAACGTTAAGATAATCGGCACTATCCACCACGTCATCGCTTATCAAAATAAGGTTAGGATATTCCATGCCGCCATAAATGAAATTGGTTTTTACAATGTTAAAAGTTTTGTATGGATATTCGCCAAACAGGTTTGAAAAAGTTTTAATTGCATCAACTCCCGCTTTAAGCGCAGCCGAAGGGTTTTCATCATCATAATAATAGTAGTTTATTGTTGTGTCGCCCAACTTTTCTGTTGCCACACTAAACTTGTTGCTAACAACAAAAGCAAAGTCGCGTATCATGTGGCCTTCGTAAGAAATTGTTTGCTTATTTTCGTCTGTTGTTCTTTTAATTTCGTCCCCACTTGCCGCCACAGTGTAGCCATCATCTAAAGTAATGTTCACATAATAGTTTGCCATGTCGCTATAAAACGGATCGCCATTTGCGTTATAGCCATTTTCGTTAAACGCGCCGTTTTCATAAACGCAGGCTATTGGGTAAAAATTGGCAACATTAATTGCACTCTGCCCGTAGCCAAAACGATGTTCACAATTTGGCAATTTAAAATTGAAATCTATAAAAATATCCACGCTATTGTTCGGCGTTAGGCTGGTTATTAAATCCACCGTCAAAATGCCATCATGCTCGCCCGAATAATTGACTGCGCACTCTTCACTTCCCACCAAAACGCGCAAAACATCGAACTCGGCATAACTCATGCCATTAGGATAGGCATCGTTCATTTTGTTGCTGCTAACCACTGTTTGATTTGCCCCCGCCTTAAAAAATTGCGGATACAAATGGAATTTAACCTGCTTAATTATGCTGCCCGTGTTGTTCACATAATTAACCTTCTCTCTAACCGCTGCCCGCTTTTCTTGGGTATTTAATTCTATATCCATACTATATGTTGAAAGATTTTTGCCAAGCTCAGCTAAATTATCTTGCTTTTTGCAGGCGGAAAAACTAAAAACCGATAGCACAACCAATAAAAACACACCAAATTTTTTCATACAAAATTGTATGAGGACAAGTTAAAATTTATAACGATTTTTATTTATAAATTTAGTTTAGTTGCGTTAATTTGGAAATTGTGCTAATATATGGTTATGTCATTTTGTAAGTTTAGCGCAAGTTATGAAAACAATAACAAAATTATGTTGGATAACACTTTTGTTAGTGAGTTTTTGCCGTCCGCGCCCGATATGTGCGTTAAGGCATACATTTTAGGTTTATCCAAATGCAATGCTGATGATGCGGAAAACAACCTAGCCTTTTTTGCAAAAACGCTTAAGATTAGCGAGGATGACGTTGTTTCCATATTCAAATATTGGCAAGAGTTAGGCGTGGTGCAAATTCTTAACACCAACCCTATTGAAGTTAGATATTTGCCAATTATTTCCAACGCTAAAAACATTAAAAAATATAAGGTGGATAAATACGCAAGTTTCAACATTCAGGTGCAAGAACTTTTTGACAAACGTATGGTTATGCCAAACGAGTTTGCTGAATTTTACAATTTAATTGAACGCCACCAAATGGAAGAAAACGCGCTTATTACCCTAATTAAATATTGTGTGGATAACAAAGGTTTTGGCCTTAGCCCTAACTACTGCATTGTGGTTGCAAAAAATTGGCTTAAAGAGGGCGTGCGAACCGTTAGCGATGTTGAGCAAAAAATTGAAGAACTTGGCCTTGTTAGCGATAATATGTCACAAATACTTTCGGCCATGGGTAGCAAGCGCAAACCACAACTTGAAGATAAGGAACTATTAAAAAAATGGCTTGAAGATTATGGCTTTGAACTCAATGTTGTTATCTTTGTTGTTAAAAATTTAAAGGCCAAAAAAAGGCATCTAGATATTAATGTGCTTGACGATTATCTCACGCGTTATTATGAAATGAAATTAACAAGCATTAAGGAAATTGAAAACTATGAAAATGAAAAGGACCATATGTTTTCAATTGCCAAAACAATCAACCAACAACTTGGCTTGTATTATGACGATTTATCTAACGAAATTGATAAATTTGTTGTGCCTTGGCTAAATATGGGGTTCGACGAAGTAACGCTAAAAACCATCGCCAACAATTGCCACGGAACAACTGTTAAAACGCTTGACGGCTTTAATAACATAATAACAAAACTATTCAAACTGGGCATTACCACACTTGAAGGCTATAATAAATATTTAAGCGACAATTTAAAAGTGGACTCCCTAATTAACGAAGTGCTCACCGCGCTTAACCTTAACCGCGTTGCCAATAATAACGACCGCGCGTTTTATAAAGTTTGGTCAATAGATTGGGGCTTTAGCCAAGATGTTATTTTGTATGCGGCAAGCCTTAGTAAAGATAAAGCAAATTCAATTTCCTACTTAAATAAAATTTTATCCAACTGGAATGGCGAAGGCATTAAAACCCTTGATAAAGCAAAGCAAGCAAAAGTTGAACTTGGCGAGCAAAACTTTATTCACAACAACTATTCTAAAGAGCAAATTAAAAGCCTAATCACCAATTTGGACGAAGTGGAGGTGTAGTGTGGACAGACAAAAACTTATAGCCAACATTAAACAAAATTTCATGTTAAAACGCATACACGCTCAACAAGAGTGCGAGGATTACATAACTGAGCTAAAACAAAACCCCGAGTTCGATAAACTTTATAGCGAATATACAAAAAAACAAATTGAATACACTCGCTCGCAGTTTGAAGAAGAGAGTTTGGCATTAAAGCACGATGTGTTGGATTTAAAAGAAAAAATTAACAAATTTTTAAAAGCCAACAACATTGACGAAAGCAAACTAACCCCAAAATATGATTGCCCTATTTGTAACGATACGGGCGTGGTTGGCGGGCGAATTTGCAAATGTTTGTTAAACGAACTTAACAAAACAATTTCAATTAATTCATCTAGCCAAAGCGAATTTAAAAACTTTGAAAATAGTGATGATTCCTCTCTTACTGCCAACGATAAAAAGGCATATGAGGTTATAAAATCTTGGTGCGAAAAATACCCTGAGATAACTAAAATTAATTTAAACATTTTAGGCGGTGCGGGCAGCGGAAAAACCTTTTTGCTTGAATGCGTTGCAAACGAAATGCTAAACAAAAATTATGTTGTGGTTTACAAAACCGCGTTTGAGTTGAACGAACTTGCTAGGCTTTACCATATTGGCAAATCGTTTGAGTTTGGCGACGTTTTAAATGCGGATATTTTGTTGATTGATGACCTTGGCACCGAGCCAATTTTAAAAAATGTTACAATTGAATATTTATACAATTTAATTAACACCCGCCAAATACACAAAAAACCAACATTTATTTCAACCAACCTTAGTTTAGATAATATTTTATCGCGTTACGATGAGCGCATTTTCAGCCGCCTAGCCAACAAACATTTGGCAATAACAATTAACCTAACATCAGCGGACAAGCGCATAAAATAAAAACAAAAAAAACAAGAAAATAAATAATGAAAAGATAGTAAATAAATTGAAATAATAAAAAGCGGATAGCAAAACAAAAAAGTGGCATATGCCACTTTTTTATATTTTAGTTTTTAGTCCGTCAATATATGCAGAAACACTATTGCAAACCGCTTCGGTGGAATTTTTAATTTTTTCAATCAACACAAGTTGCGCATTAGATAGTGTGGAAATATCCACAAAATGCTTTGTGCTATGGCCAACAATGTTGTCAATGGTGGTGTTAAAATAATCGGCAAGGCTTTTTAAGGTTTCAATATCCGGTTGCCTTCTGCCCAATTCGTAATTTTGATATGTGTAAAAATTTAAATTCAAGTCGGCAGCAACTTGTTGTTGGCTTTTATTCATCTTTTTTCTTAGTTCTTTTAACTTTTCCATTATTATAAATTTTAAAAATACACCAACAAAACGGACATGTTTTGCTTAAAAATGCTTGACAAATGGTCGAAATGCACATTATAATTTTATTATGTGTTTGTTTTGAACATTGTTTTTAAAAATTCTGTCCAAACTGCACATCTTTAAAGGAGAGAAAAATGGAATATAATTGTTTAAAATGTCTAAAATTCACTAAATATTTTTATGTTGACGAAGATGGCTTTTTAAGGAGTGACGGAAATCATTGCAGTTTGGGCAAAACAATAGAAAATTATAAAGACGCACAAACTTGTTATATGTTTAGGCCGCGAGCAACAAGCGTGGACGAAATGGAAAATGTTAATATTCCTAATCTTTTAATAGAATTAAAACACGAACTTTTTAATCTTAAATCAATAATTGACGACATTGAAAAAACATATGAAAAAAATAAAGAACAACCTTAACTTAGGGGAAAATTTAATAAACAAAAAAATAAGCAACCAATAAAACAAGTAAAACAAAAAGTGGCGTATGCCACTTTTATTTGTTTTTATTTGTGCTGCCAAAGCCACCTTTACGCACAACATTTGCGTTGGTTTCGGCATCATCGTCTGTTGTTAAAAATTTAATAAAGAAAATTTGGCCAATTTTATCTCCCGCCTTAATTTCGTACGGAGTTTTGTTTAAATTGTGCAACAGAAAGCCAATGTTTCCATCGTTTGTTTCGTTATCAGCATAATCACTTTCAATAATGCCTATGCCGTTAGCAAGAATTATGCCTTTTTTGCCTAAGCCGCTAGTGGAAGCCAAAATGTAACCTTCATCATGGTTGCAATAGGCTTTAAAGTTAATAAACACCAATTTTGTTTCCTCTGCTGGCACAACCAAATCGATTGGCGAAAAGCAATCGTAACACACCGCATATTTTGTTGCGCGATAGGGTTTTTTAAGTGTTTTTGGGTCCACCCCATATTGCATAAATTCTGGGCGAACAAGTTCAAATTTCCTCATAATTTTTCTCCTAATTTATTGTAACACTTTCGTAAGATTTAGTAAATTAAATAACAAAAAAAATTCACTTATTGTGAACTTTTTAAACATTTAAATTCTGCCCGTTATAATAACCATTAACAAAGTCGGCAGGGGATAAAATTATTGCGCCTTCTTCAATTTTATAAATTTTGCCGTTGTTTGCTTTAAGCATCTGCTTTTCTTCCCCGCTAATAAGCTTTGAATATGCGGTTGAATTTCTATCAACTCCGCCGGCGAGTGCATCTTTCATTGTAACAATTTCCCCAATATAGTAAGTTGCCATACGGGCTTCCTTTTCGGAATGTTTTTCCCTGTTATTAACCGCCACCTTAACTTGCCATGTGCGGCGGAAGGTAACTTTAAAAACGTCCTTACTAATTTTTATTTTGGAAATATCAAAACTATCCACTTTTTGTTCAACAAAGCCGCCATCGGTAGTTAGGCGAGCATATAAAACTTCGTTTGTTTGCATTTTAAACCCCTTTTCCTTTACTTGTGCCAAAAATTATTTTGCCGGAACTATCAAGTTGCTCTGGCGGAATTATTGAGGAACCCTTTTCAGCAAAAGCAGAATTGCCCTTTTCGGTTGTAAACGAGATAAGGCCACCTGGCCCAACATCTTCAAATATTCCAACATAATAATTTTTAGGTTGAATAGGCTCTGAAACCACTTCAATCGTGCTGCTTTTCCCATCTATAGTTACTGGCACGTCCATCACGCTTTCGGTGTAGAGTTTCACACGTTGAACATCCGCATAAAATTTAATGTTGCGTGGGTCTAATGTTTTAACCACACGTTCTTTGCAACGGCTTACTTCTTCGTTTGCCGAGTCGTAATACGCTTGAATATATCTAGTTTTTGCACCACTAACGCTGCCAACTTTCACCCTTGGCAACCTATCTAACATGTCTTGCGCCTGAGTTTTTAAGGACAGATGCGCTAAATCATCCTTAGCAAACCTAATTGATTGAAGGCAAAAAGGTGCGGAATGATATTTAACCGCAACTTCATCTTCCAAGGTATAAAAAATGCTAAAATAATTGGCATCTGGTTCAATTTTATATTTTTTAAACTCGGCTTCCGTCATATCGCGTGTTGGTACAAAATCCTCTTTCTTCCCTTCCAATTCAAAAGGGTAATAAATTCTTATGTGTTTAACTAATTTCATAATCTCTCCTAAAATTTATAATAACACATTTTATTGGTTTTGTCAATAGCAAAAACGCAATGCCGCAACAAAAAAATGGCTAAACGCCATTTTTTATTTTGATTCAGAATAATTAACTTTAACGCTTGGGCCCATAGTGGTTGCAAGGTAAACAGATTTTAAATATGTTCCCTTTGCTGCGGCAGGTTTTGCCTTGATAATTGCATCCATAACGGTGGTTAAGTTAGTAAGCAATCTATCTGCACCAAAACTTACCTTACCAATACGAACGTGCACGATGTTTTGTTTATCAAGCCTATATTCAACTTTACCGGCTTTAACATCTTTAACTGCCTTAGTAACGTCCATTGTAACAGTGCCGCTCTTAGGGTTTGGCATTAAGCCTTTAGGGCCTAATATACGCGCACATCTACCTAACGCACCCATCATATCAGGGGTGGTGATGCACACATCAAAATCTAACCAGTTGCCAGACATAATTTTTGCAACGATATCGTCATCGCCAACGATGTCTGCCCCGGCTTTTTTAGCTTCCTCTGCTTTGTCGCCTTTAGCAATAACTAAAACTCTAACAGTTTTACCCGTGCCTTCTGGCAACACAACAACGCCACGAACTTGTTGATCTGCATTACGGCCATCAACACCAAGCCTAATGTGGAGTTCAACAGTTTCATCAAATTTTGCTTTGCTTGTTGAAATAACTGCACTAACCGCTTCTTTTGCATCGTATTGTTTGGTTTTATCAACTAGCTTTGAAGCTTCAACATAATTTTTACTTCTTTTCATTTTTCCAGCCCTCCACAACAACACCCATGCTTCTACATGTGCCAGCAATCATGCTCATTGCAGCGTCAAGACTTGCTGCATTAAGATCTGGCATTTTTGTTTCAGCAATCTTTTTAAGTTGCTCGACAGTTATTTTGCCAACTTTGTTACGGGATTTATCTGTCCCCTTTTCAAGTCCTGCTTCTTTTAAAATTAAGTCAACTGCAGGTGGTTGCTTTAAGATAAAAGTGAAACTTCTATCTTCATAAATGGTGATAACGCAAGGAATTGTGTAACCAACCATTTTTGCGGTTTTATCGTTAAATTCTTTAACAAAAGCGCCAATGTTAATGCCGTGTGGGCCTAGTGAACTACCAACTGGCGGACCAGCGGTTGCCTTGGCAGCAGGAAGTTGAATGTTAACGATAGATTTAACTTTTTTTGCCATTTCTCTCTCCTTTTAATTTTTTAAATGGTGTGGTGTTATAGAACAATGTTCTCCCACAAAAGTGATTGAAAATTCAATCAATGGGCATTTTAGCATAAAAAAAGCAGTTTGTCAACTACTTTTATAAAATTATTTTTGTTTTATCTTTTAAAAATTCGTCTAGCGCCGCCCTATATTCTTGCCCGCACACCTTACACATAAGTTTTCTAAAAATTTTTGTAAAATTTATTGAACTGGCGTGGCTTATTTCGCTTTTAATTTCAACTTCAAAATCGTTTAGAACAACAACATCAAAATGTGTTGCCTGCCCCTTTGAGTTAAACGGCTTGGCTTTGTTATCCAAATGGAACGAGCGAAAACCTTCTTGTGAAAGGCAAACAAGAATATCATATTTATGCTCGAGTTCGTCAGTTAATATGTGTCTTACTCGCATTAGGTTATCTAGTGTGGAAAATTTATACATAATATCTTCTATGAAACCAAAAAAGAAAGCGTTACCACTTTCTATTTATTGCTAACTCTTATTTGATTAAAGCCAAGCTCAACTTCGCTAGTTCTGCCAAACATTTCAACAAGCACTGTTGCCTTTTGATTTTCGTTATCAACGGCTTTAACCGTGCCAACAAAACTGTTTAGTGAGCCTTCAATAATTTCAACCAAATCGCCAACGTTAATATTATATTCAACCTTAACTTCGCTTGCTTTGTTGCCGTTTAAGCCCATTCTGCGCTCTTCGTCGTCAGTTAGGCAGATTGGCCTACCAGCTGGGCCAACAAAACTTGAAATGTATTGTGTTCTGGTTACAGCATGCCAAATATCATCGCCATACATCATTCTAACAAAGATGTAACCGGGCATGGTCTTTTTAGGCACAAGCACTTTTTTGCCGCGCTTTTCAACAAGCACATCTTCCATAGGAATAACAATATCAAAAATGCGGTTTTCAAGTTCGTACTTTTCAACAGTGTTTTGCAAGTTCTGTTTTGCAACATTTTCATAGCCAGAAAACACTTTAAGTGCGTACCATTTTGGTTCGGTATCCTTATTATTATCAATTATAGCCATTTCTTCTCCTTTTACTTCAACAAAAGGTTAGTTAACCAACCACAAAGTGCATCTAGGCCGAAAATTACCAAAGCAAACACAAGCACAACCACTAAAACTATGCCAGTTTGCTTAACAACTTCTTTAAATTTTGGCCAGGTAACTTTTTTAAGTTCGCTGCCGGTGTTTTTTATTGCACGGGCAACTTTGTTTGGCTTTTTAACCTTTTCCTTTTTAGGTTTGTTAACATCCTTTGCCTTAACTTCAACCGCCTTGTTTTTGCCCTTTTTCTCGGCTTTTACTTCTTTGTCGGTTTTTTCTAGAACTTCTGCCGTAAGGGTTTCAACTTGGGCGTTGGTTTCGGCTTCGGTTGTTTTAACTTCATCTAAAACTTTTTCTTCCGTAACTTTAACACTAGGTTTTGACTTGTGTGCGGATTTCTTTTTCTTTTTAGACATGTTCACTCCTATTTAGTTTCTTTGTGTTTTGTGGTTTTTTTGCATTTTGGGCAATATTTGTTTAACTCCATTCTGTCAGGGTCATTAGCCTTGTTTTTGGTAGAATAATAATTTCTTTCTTTGCATTCGGTGCATTCAAAAATTACTTTTTCTCTTTTAGTTTTCTTTGCTTTTGCCATAATTTCTCCTTTTATTTTAAGGCGCTTAAATAGTATTAAAAAAGCACCCCTTTTTAAGTGCAATTATATATTAGCACAAAAAAATATAGATGTCAACACAATTTTTAAAAATTTTTTCAATTTACTATTTTTCTCTAAATTCTAATAAAAAAGTGGCGTTTGCCACTTTTATTTTTCACTATTTTCGTCTAAATTGGTTGGTTTTGGCTTCTCGGTCTCGGTTGGTTTTTCTGTTTGAATTCGTTCAAACAAAGTTTTTTCTGTGGTCTTTTTGGGTTTATCTTCTAGACTGCCGTTGGTTAGTTCTTTTGCGGCTTTAACGCGTTTTTCTTTTTTTGATGTAAACGCAAAATTTTTGCCGTTAAGTTGCAAAATTGCCCTAACCAGAACATAGGCGAAGAACAACACACCTAGGCAAGAAATTACGCTTTGATAAATTGACATACCTCTACTTAGGCCGCCAAGCACAATTTCGCCCGCAAAGTAAACAATAAATTCCATTGCAAGCAAAACGGCGGAAACAATAACTTGGTCTAGTGCGCTTTTTTTAACATCTGCGTTTTTAAAGAACACAACAAGGGCTGCCGAAAATAGCACCAAACTAAGCACAAAGGCAAGCCCAACCCCGCCAAAGAAGGCGGAAACCGATTTAAATGCCAACACTGATGCTGCAAAACTTAAAAATAATATGTAAGACAATTTTAAACTCTTCATTTTTTCACTTCCTTATTATATTTTATCAAAAAATTTTAATTTTGGCAATAAATTTAACACTTTTTCCTCAGTTTACAAAAAATTACTAAAAATTTAATAATACTACAAAAATCCAACAATTCTTCCTAAAACAGACAGGTTAAGGATAAAAAAACAACTTTTTTTATTATATTTTTAGCGGGAGGTAGTGTAATGGAAGAATTGTTAGAGTTGGCATTAAGGCGCATAAGCGAACTTGAAAAAAAGCTTGAACGCTATTATAAATTGCTAAACATAACTAACGAGCTCGACTTTATTATTAACGGCACGTATGTTATTAAAGACGATTTAGAAAAAATAATGTCGGGCAATTATCAATTAGGAGACAAAGATGGAAAACATTGAAAACTTAAAACAAGAATTGCTCAACCAAAAAAAAGAAATTGAAAATTTGGGTGGCAAAGTTTCCGTCTTAAATTTGAACCCTAGCCCAAGCGAAATTACTGACGGAATTAAGACCATCGTTGGCGTGGACTTAACAACCTCAACAGCCCAGGAAGAAGATGTTTTATCGGGTAAAACATTTTTTTCTCAAACAAAAGAAATGAAAACCGGCACCCTAACAAAGCCCAACTTAAACCTAGCCGACGCAACTGAAACAGATGTTTTGCTAGGCAAAAAGTTTTTTGCCGGAGATGAAACCGTAAAAACTGGAACACTAACCAAACCCGATATTAGCCTTGCCACCGCAGATGAAAGCGATGTTATGAAAGGTAAAACTTTCTTCGCAGGCAATGAAACTATAAAAACAGGAACTCTTACAAAACCTGATATGAAAATTGCCACGGCAACCGCATCGGATGTTATGCATGGCAAAACCTTTTATGCGGGTGATGAAGAAATAAAAACTGGCACGCTTACAAAGCCAGATTTAACTCAGGCAGATGCTAGTGAAGAAGACGTTATAGAAGGCAAAAAATTCTTTGCCGGAAATGAAACAATTAAAACCGGAAGTTATGTTAAAACAAACTTTTCTTTGGCAACCGCCACTGAAGATGATGTTAAAAAAGATGCCACCTTTTATGCGGGCGATGGCAATTTAAAAACGGGAAAATTTGTTGAATTAGACCCCTCTAATGCCACCGCAACAGAAGACGATGTTATAGAAGGTAAAACTTTTTATGCCGGCAATAAAACAATTAAAATTGGCAACTATGTCAAGCCAGATTTTAGCCTTGCAACGGCAACTGAAAACGATGTTAAAAAAGATGTAACTTTTTATGCTGGAGATGGCAGTTTAAAAACAGGTGTTTATGAAGATTTAGACACTACTAGTGCAACCGCAACCGAAGCAGATGTGTTAGAAGGCAAAACTTTCTTTGCCGGAAACAAAGAAATTAAAACAGGTTCAATGCCCGACTATCCTACATTAATAAAGGATCTTTATATGTACGAATATTCACTAAAAGATGATCCGCAAAAAAGCCTCGATTTGGTTATACCAGATTATATGGTTCACATCCTCGGCTACAAATTCTATAGATTTACCAACAAGCTAAGGGTATGGCTAGATGAAAATTTGGAAGAAATTGGCGATTTTTGTTTTGGCTACGGTGCCGACACAAAAATAATGAATTTTGAAGCAGCAAAAAAACTTAAAAAAATTGGCAGATACGCTTTTTATCGTTGTAAAAATATCGATATTGGAACCATTCCCGACACGGTTACATCTTTAGGAGATTGTTGCTTTGGCGAATGCCTAGAAACTTCGGCAACAAAAGTGATTGAACTAAAAAAAACAATAAAGTACGGAGCATCAGTGTTCGTCAACGGGGAAAGACTGCAAATTGACGACTTTATAATTCCTGAGGATTGGTCGCAAAAAACTTTGCCGGACGGAATAATGCAAGGTATGTATCTAGATAAAGATTTTGTTATACCAAATATTATAACCGTAATCCCTCAATCGTTTTGGTATGATGGGGATGTGCGTTCTGTAACTTTTGGGCCGAATGTAACCTCATTTTCAACTTCGGCTTTTAATGGAAGCACAACCAGTTTTGAGCATTTGCAATCGATGACTTTTACAAGCGCAAAGCCGCCTACCTTTTCGGTTGGAAGCATGCCAAAACACAAGGGTGCAGACTTAAAAATTTATGTTCCGGATAATGGCATTCCGGGTTTTCAAACAGCTCTTAAATCGTATGAATTTCAGGTTCTTTCAATTAATGAAAAACCATAGGCGCAAAGATTTCTTCTTTGCGTTTTTTTGTGCCATAAACTTTTACGGCATCGGTTGGCTTAAATTTATCCAACCTTAAAAGTTCTCTTTTAATTAACTCGCCGTTGCGATAAGTTTCGCGATAAGATTTAACTTCCATGCCACGTGTGCCTTTTTTTAAATAGAAAAATTCATCTTCATACTGCACTTTGTCTAAATACTCGCCTTTTTCGTCAATTAAAATTTGTTCGTTCGGCTCGGTTACGCTAACAATTTCGTTTGTAAGTTTATATGTGCAATTCGGTTTAGAGCCAAAAATTCTAATTCGGGCTTTGTTGTTTTTGTAACTTGTTATAATTGTAATTTTTTCGTTCGTGTTGTTTTTAAATTTAAGGTCGCTGCTGCCAAAATTTACCATGGCATCAAAACCATATTTAACATAGCCAATTTGTTTGCTATGTTTGTTGGCTTCCACAATCTGAAGCCCCGCCATAAGTGCACTATTATAAAGCGTGGTGGAAACTTGGCACACTCCGCCACCAATGCCGTCAACAAACTCATTATTAACAATTATTTTTGCTTCCCTATATCCATTTTCTTTCGTCCTTCTGCCAATGGTTTTATTAAAAGAAAATATTTGACTAGGCGCAATTTCAATTTTGTTAAGGCTAGTGAGCGCGTTTTTAATGTTGTGTTTTCGGTCAATTGAACTTGATGAAAAATCTGTTGCAAAATCGGCGCGCAAATGCGCAAATTTTTCAAAGTCGCCAGATACAATTTCCGGATTTAATTTTATAAGCGGAAGTTTAAATTTTAGCGGTTTATTTAATAAAAAATTATCAATTATATTTTTATATAATTTTTCTCTATCTAATTTTCTACCAACAACTTCGGGCGTTATGAAAAACACTTTTTCACTATCACTATTAATTTTTAAATTTGCGTTTTTCGGCGCAACAAAAATTGTTTTTTCCATTTTTAAAATTAAATCGTCAAGAGAAGGAAAAAGATAATTCACAATAACAAAATTATCAAAATTCAACGCCACCATTTTTCGCATTAAAATTTTTCGCTCTTCGGATGTTGAAAAGCGGCTATATTTATTTAACTCATAATCCAAATCAAATTGGCTCGATTTTTTTATGTTCTTTTTATAATCGTAATTAAAGGTTTTGTTATCAAGATAAAATTCAAGGTCGTTTTCCTCTAAATTGTCCGCAAAAACGTGCAATTTTTCAATTGAAAATAACCCTACAGTTAAGCACGCTGCAAGCATAATAAAAATTACACAAAACGTTAGCGTTAAGCCAGATTTTTTCATCGCTATTATTATGTGTAATTTTGTCGAATTTTAAACTTTGTTATCTATAAATTTTTAGTCCGTTTTCCGCTACTGAAATTGAAAGTTCATCAACCGTCATAAGTTTGCCGTCAATTATTGCTTTAATTTTATTTTCCGGGCTAAAAATTTTAATGTTTGTTAGCCACTGTTGTTTTGTTTTTTCGTTATAAATGTGTTCGCCCGAATTTATTTCGTCAACATAATTTTGTTTTTCTTTTTTTTCGGTTAGCGTTACATAATTAAAATTGAAAAGCCCGTCTTTAACATTTGCAAGCGGGCTTATTTTTTTGCCCTTTCTAATGCCGCCGTTTGCAATGCTCATTTCAAAAATGGTTTCGGTGGTTGGTTGTTTTCCGCGCGAATAAAATGTAAGTTCAACGCCTTCAAATTTGGCTGCATTTTTTTTGTTTGCTATTGAGCGCGTTAGTGAATTTTTAACTTTGTAACTATTAAACAGTTCTTGCGCTTCTGCCCCCGCGCCAATGCTAATATTGTTAGTAACTTTAAAGCCATTAACGTTTAAACAATCCACACTATCAACTTTTTTCCTAAGAATATCTTTAATTGCTTGAATAGGGTTTAAACTTAAATTCAAGTATGCCGCAAAATCGTCCTGCCCGCCAATTGGCACAATGCCAAATTTTATTTTAGATAAATCCTTAACTGAATTAACGAATGTGGAAATAATAGGGTCGTCCCCCACCACAACAAATTCATTTTCGCCGTCCTCAACAAGCGAAATAACATTTTCGGTTATATCTTCTACTTTTTCATGAAAAAACACCGCATATTCAACTTTTTGTTCTTTCAAAAAAGCCACAACGCGTTTTGTAATTCTTTCTGCATTTTCGTTATATGAATAAGGTGCAACAATTAAATTAAGCATACTATTAGTATAACCAAAAAAATTAAAAACGCAAATTGTTTAGCCAACTTTTCGTTTTTTATTGACAATTATACTAGTTTTAACTATACTTTAATAGAAGGATTTTTTATGGAAATGATTATTTTAGGCTCAATATTTGGTGCGGTGTGGCTATTAACCACTATAGTTTTTGTGGTGCTTTACAAGAAAAAACAACCAACCTTGCAAGACGATAAATCTATTAAAACAGTTGTGGATAACCAAAAGGAACAAAATCAACTTTTAAACAACATGCTTATGCAGGCAGTTAAAAATAGCGAAATTGCCACGCAAAACACAATAAATAATCTATCTATTTTGCAAAAACAAGAGTTTGAAGTAATTTCTAAACGCGTTAACGAACTCACCTTTAGAAATGAAGATAAAATTGAAAAATTAACCATGCAAGTCAATCAAACGCTAACCAACATGCGTGAAGAAAATGAAAAAAGCCTTGAAAAAATGCGTCAAACGGTGGACGAAAAACTTAACGCATCACTCTCCGAGCGCTTGAACGAAAGTTTTAGTAAAATCCAGCAAAGTTTGGAAAGTGTTAATCTTGGCCTAGGCGAAATGCGCACGCTTGCAACCGGTGTTGGCGATTTAAAAAAGGTGCTTTCCAACGTTAAAATTCGCGGTGGTTGGGGCGAAGTTATGCTCTCCACCCTGCTTGAGCAAATATTAGCACCAAATCAATATAAGGCGCAAGTGCAAGTTAAGGAAAATAGCAAGGAGCGTGTGGATTTTGTTGTCTGCATGCCGGGCAAGGACGGCAACGAAGTTTATTTGCCAATCGACAGCAAATTCCCGCTTGAAGATTACAACCGCCTTGTTGAAGCGAGCGATACGCTCAACAAAGAACTTATTGAAAAATGCCAAAAACAACTTTTTAAACGCATTAAGGAAGAGGCAAAATCAATTAAAGAAAAATACATAAATGTGCCCGACACCACCGATTTTGCAATTATGTTTTTGCCAATTGAGGGCCTTTATGCCGAAGTGGTGAGAAATGTTGAACTCTTTGACGAACTAAACACTCAATATAAGGTTGTTGTTTGTGGGCCAACTACATTAACCGCGCTGCTTAATAGTTTACAACTCGGCTTTAAAACGCTATATATTCAAAAACGGAGCAGTGAAATTTGGAATTTCCTTTCCACTTTAAAACAAGAATTTTCTAAATATTTAACACTGCTTGAAAAATCACAAGGTCAACTTGGTCAAGCCACAAATAATCTTGAACAAGCCACAAAATCAAGCCAAAAAATTGCCAAAAAACTTGATAATGTTAGCGACCTAATCGGCATTGACGATGAAATTCAAATTGACAAATCCAACCCCGATAGCAACAACGAAAGTGATAAATCAAGCGGCGACCAATCCGGCACAAAAAATTAACACCTAACTTTTAGGTGTTTTTTTGAGATTTTTCGACTATGTGCCAGCGATGTCATCCGCTCAGAATGACATATTGTAATTAAGTTATTTTTTTTCATTATAAAATTTTTCAATTTCGGCAATAATGTTTTTTAAATAATATAATTCGGTTTTTAATTGCACCAACAATTCGTCCGGCTTTATCCTATCTGGCAGCTCTCTAACCGAAGGTGTAAATTCATATCGAAAACAACTCTGTGCTTCATCGCCATTTGTAACTTTAGTGCCAATTCTACAACTCAAACCCACGCAATACAAAGACCCGTCTTCAGCAAAGCGATAATTTTCTTCAAACTTTTTACAATCATAACAACTGCGTTTCATTTTTTACACCTCCTATGTCATCTGAGCAAATATCTTGCGACCTATGAATTTCCTACCACGTATGTCATTCTGAGCGAGCACCCTGCGAGCCGAAGAATCTAATACTTTATCAATATCTTATGTTTACATTATATAATGCAAAAGTCTATAAGTCAAGCGTTTAAAACATATATTATAAAAACATTAGATAATGATGGAGTTATATAATGATAAAATTAAATGTTTTGAAAATTCTTAAACAAAAACATAAAACTAAATATTGGTTATATAATCAAATGAATATGAGTTATCAAAATTTTAATAATATGATAACAAACAAAACTCAATCGATAAAATATTCCAATTTAGCCTTGTTGTGTGAAATTTTGGAGTGTTCGCCTGACGATTTATTTGTTTTTGTACCCGATAAAAAATAAATTTTTCAAAACTTGTTGACAATATCATTTTTTTTGGTTATTATTATATTAGTTTAATAAAAACTATGAAGGTGTGTGTAGTAGTTTGCTCGTTTCAGGTAGAGAAAAGTGTTCGTGGCTGAAAAACACTTATGTTCAGCGGGCAAATGAATTTCAGCATCGGAGTTGCACAAGCGAACTTGTGCCAGACAAAACTGTGAAAATGTAATGAGGCTTCATGCCAACCTTTTTAAATAATAAGCCTATTATTGGAAAAGGAGTAATGAGGGAAAAACAACTTGTTGGTTGTCCCTCATAAATGGCGAGCAATCGAACAAAAAGCCTACAACAATTTTGCTTGCAAAATTATTTGGCAATAGTGAGGGTTGCGAAGCGAATTTAGGGTGGTAAAACGAACACAACTCGTCCTTAAAAATGATTTTTATCATTGTTGAAGGGCGAATTTTTTATTTAAGGAGAAACAATGCAAAACAAAATTAATGAAATTAAAAAATACATTTTAGAAAAAATTAAGGGCATTAAAAATTTAAAAGAGTGCCAAGCCTTGCGCGTGGAGATGTTTGGTAAATCTGGCAAATTTACCGAATTGTTTAAATTAATTAAAGATGTGCCAGCCGAAGAAAAAGGCAAGGTTGGGCAAATTTTAAATACAGCCAAACAAGAAATTGAAGGGTTGATTTCGGATAACGAGCGCAAAATGAGTGAAGAAGAAATTAACAAAGAAATTTATTCGGCAGAAAAAATTGATATCACCTTGCCCGCTGAAAAATGCACAGGCAGTTTACACCCAAGAACAATTATTCAGCGCGAAATTGAAGAAGTGTTCACTTCAATGGGTTTTGTGGTTGAAGATGGCAACGAAGTGGAAACAGAATACAACAATTTCACCGCCGTAAACGTGCCAGAAAATCACCCCGCACGCGATATGCAAGACACTTTTTGGCTTGATAACGGCGAAGTGTTAAAAACTCACACATCGGCATCGCAAAACCGCATTTTGAAAAAATACACCCCACCAATCCGCGCAATTTTCCCGGGCAGATGCTTTAGAAATGAGGACGTGGACGCCAGCCACGAAAACACCTTCTTCCAACTTGAAGGCGTGATTGTAGATAAAGACGTTTCTGTTGGCAACTTAATTTATTTTATGAAAGAGATGCTTTCTAAAATATTCAACAAGCCGGTTGAAGTGCGTTTGCGCCCAGGCTTCTTCCCTTTCACTGAGCCAAGTTTTGAAATGGACGTTAAATGCCCGTTCTGCGATGGCAAGGGTTGCCCAACTTGCAAAAATGGTGGCTGGATTGAACTCTGCCCATGCGGTATGATTCACCCACAAGTGTTAAGAAATGGCGGGTTAGACCCCGAAGTTTATAGCGGCTGTGCGTTCGGTTTAGGCCTTGACCGCATGACAATGCTTTCCACCAACCTTAACGATATTCGCGAATTAAATAGCGGAAACCTAAAATTATTAAAGCAATTTAAAATTAAATAGGAGAAATTATCTGTCAACAAAGTTGCCAGATAATCTTAAAATTTCTAATGTTATCGAAATTAAAGGAGAAATTATGAAAATATTAAATTTACCACAAATTGAAGAACACAAACACATAAAAAAAACTAAAACAGTTTATACAGAAGCAGAACTTAAGTCAATGGAAAGCTTTTATAAACCAAAAAACATTACCATAAAGCCAAAGAAAAAGGGTTTAAAAAATATTAGAGCAAAAAACGATTTTGACGAAACTGAAAATCAAATAAGCTTATAAAATAGGAGTAAAAGATGATTATTTCATTAAATTGGATTAAAGAATATGTTGATTTAAGCGGCATTGAAGTTGACGAACTAGTAAAGCGCTTTGGTTTGTCCACCGCCGAAATTGAAAGCGTAACACATGTTGGCGGCGACCTTAAAGATATTGTGGTTGCCAAAATTTTGTCGGTTGAAAACCACCCCAAAAGCGACCATCTGCATGTTTTAATGGTTGACGATGGCAGCGGAAGTCCCGTGCAAGTTGTGTGCGGCGCGCCAAATGTTAGGGTCGGGTTAAAAACATTTTTCTGCCGCGTTGGTGGGCAAGTTAAAGACATGAAAATTAAGCCGGTGAATATGGTTGGCGTTTCAAGCAACGGCATGTGTTGTGGTGGCAACGAACTTGGCATTGAGGCGGACACTTCTGGCATTGTTGAGTTGGACGAAAGCGCAGTTGTTGGCACAGATATTCACGATATT
Source organism: uncultured Clostridia bacterium (assembly GCA_947630405.1). Classification (GTDB taxonomy): domain Bacteria; phylum Bacillota; class Clostridia; order Christensenellales; family UBA1242; genus Onthoplasma. Next base: position 119,712 of record CANRHL010000001.1, on the reverse strand, counting down.
TTGCCGGTTGAAGATGTGCTTATTGAAATTGACAACAAATCGCTAACCAACCGCCCAGATTTGTGGGGACATTACGGCATTGCGCGTGAGTTTGCTGCAATTTTTAACCGCAAATTAAAGCCGCTTAAACTTGACGATGTTTCGCAATATGAAAAACTTAAAAAATTAGATATTAAAGTTGAAACTAAAAATTGTTTTAGATACACCGGCATCACGGTTGAAAACATTGCGCGCCACACATCCACCCCGCTTATGAAATTGCGCCTAAACTATTGCGGCATGCGTGATATTAATTTGCTTGCCGATTTAACCAACTATGTTATGCTTGAACTTGGCCAGCCAATGCATGCTTTTGATAACGCCGTTGTTAAAGGCATAACGGTTATTGAAAACAAAAAGCCGGTAACCATGCAAACGCTTGAAGGCGAAAAACATGAAATTGCGCCTAACTCAATTATAATTTGCGACGAAGCAAAAGAGCCGGTTGCAATTGCCGGCATTAAGGGCGGATTAAAATCCGGCATAAGCGAAAGCACAAATAGTTTGCTGATTGAAAGTGCATGTTTTGATAGCGCCACAATTCGAAAAACTAGCCGAAAAATTGGCCTTATTACAGACGCAAGTCTGCGTTATGAAAAATCGCTTGACCCAGAGTTGTGTTTAACTGCAACTGAGAGGCTTTTATATCTATTAAAACAAGCCGATAAAAATGTTAAAGTCACTTCAAGTTTCACCGACGTTTACAATTTTAAATATCCAAAAATAACAATCAACACAACTGCCGATTTCATTTCAAAACGCGGCGGTGTTAAACTAAGTGCAAACAAAATTGCCGATATATTAACCCGACTTGGCTTTCAAGTTAGTGTTGATAAAGAAAATTTAAAAGTTAACGTGCCAACTTTCCGCGCCACAAAAGATGTTTCAATTCGCGAGGATTTAGTTGAAGAAGTGTTTAGAATGTATGGCTACGATAACATTGAAAGTGCGCCAATGTCCATGCCTCTTACTCCTGTTGATAAAATTCCAACGCACGAGTTAGAGTATCAAATTAAATTTGCGTTGGCAAGCCGCTTTAACTTAAACGAAGTGCACAGTTATGTGTGGAATTATTTAGATTTCAACAAACAAGTTGGCATAAAGCAAACAAGCGTTGTGCATTTAATTGATGCAAGCAAAAGCGGGCAAAGTGGTTTAAGAACGATGCTCACTCCAACGCTATTAAAATTTGCTGACGAAAACAAAAATAAATTTAGTGAAATTTCAATTTTTGAAATTGGCAGAACGTTTGACGAACTCGACAAAAATAATTTAGTTAACGAAAAGAAAAAATTAAGCGTTGTGCTTGCAAGCGAAACGCAAAGCGAAAAGAATTTATATTTTAAATTAAAACAAATTGTGGAATACGTTGCAAGCGAACTTGTTAATTGCAAAATTGAATTTAATAAAACTGAAAATGAAATTTATCACCCGGTTAATTCCTGTTCAGTTGATAGCGGAAATATTCATTTGGGTGAAATGGGAATTTTGCACCCAACAATTGCAAAAAACATTGATAAGCGCAAACACTTTGCTTGCCTTGAACTTGATGTGAATAAATTTTTAGAAACCGAAAAACTTGCAGCAAAAATTACGCACACAAGCAAATTCCAAGCCGTTAGTTTGGACTTCAATTTTGTTATGGACTCTACTCGCCCTTATGCAGATATTGATAACATTATTAGTAATTTTAAATGTAACTACATTATGGAGTATTGCCTAAAAGACGTTTACAAAAATGAGGAGGTTTTAAAGGGCAAAACAAGTTACACAATTAACATTACAATCACGCCAAAAGATAAAACATTAACAAGCGAGGAAATTGAAAAATTTTCTAAACGCTTAATAAAAACTTTTGAAGCACAAAACATAAATTTGAGAACATAAAAATGCAATTCAACATTGCATTTTTTTATTTTATCAAGCGGATTAATATTCGTTGCTTACTTTTATATCAAATTCAAATTTAATGTTATCTAAATAATTTTCTTTGCCTGTAATTTTTAAATATTCTTCAAACTTTTTGTTTGTAAGTTTATAAAAATGTTTATATGCGTCAATTAAATCCACTTTGTTGGTTTTGCAAAAGTCAATGCAATCTTGCATGTCGTTTTGCACTTTTTCTTTAATGCGTTCAAGTAGAGTTTTAGTTAAAAAATCTTTGTTGCGTTTTAACAAATTTTCTTTTGGCTGATTGCCAAGCACTTGCTCAACAAACACCACAATTTCCATGTGGTTTCTATACACAGGAGTGTCGCCATCAAAACGCACACCAATTTCATTTTGTTTTCTAACAACATCCACAATCACGGTTGCATCGGTGTATAAATCGTCGTCAACATTTTCAATAACTAACGCGCCCTCTTGTTCGTTATTCACAAAAAAGTTTGCTTTTTTAACCATTTTGCTATCCACGTCAAATACGCGTTTGCCCTTTTTAAAAATTGATATGCTGCCATCGTTTACAAAATATTTTTTTTCTTTTTCGCCGCTCTTTGTTTCTGCCTCATCGCCCGCAGATTGCCCGCCGCTTGCCACTTCAATTGCGTTGTCGTCCTCCGTGTTTTTTATTTCAACTTTTGGCATAACGCCAAGCGATAAATCGTTAAAATAGCCAATGTAAAAATTTTCTATGTTGCTATTTTTAATAAGAGTATAGCGCTCGTCAAATTTTAAAATTTTTTCAAGCGAAAGTGATTTTTCTTTATTTAAATTTGACATACTTTCGCTAAAATCGTTAATATCGCCCGCAAAACTTACTAAATACGCATTTCTGCCAACCTTTTTTGTGCGCGTCATAAAATCAAGCGTTTGCATAACGCCAATATCACACAAATTTTCGCCAAGCGCCATAACTTCGCACTGTGCAAAGCCCATTTCTTTGCCAATGGTTAGCGACACCGCATCCACCGCATTGCTAAGCGTTTGCCCGCTGCCAGTGAACACCTGATAGTTCGGCACATTGTTTGGACCCGGAGATAACACGGTTGCGCTAACAACAATGTTTTCATCCTGCTTGTCCATGCAAAGCATGGTAACAATTGCTTCGGTTTCGCTCATTGCGGGCATATTTAAGCCGGGCACGGTTATAATGCCAACAATAATTAACAAAATAATTATAATTTTGCGCGGGCTAAATATTGACTTTAACTTTTTCATTTTTAGCCCCCTTCTTTTTTGGCTTACCCTTTCCCCGCTCAACAACATAACCAACGTACAAAATCAGCGGTATCACATACGCCGTGAATATGGTTAAAATTGACGAAAAGTGCGATAGGAAAATCCTCTCCAACCCAACCGTTTGCTCGCCAACAAAACTCCACACAAAAATGTAAATTAAAACAAACAAAATAGGGAAAACATTGCTCTTAATATTAAATGTAAATTTAATGGCTTGTATCATTGCATAGCCAAATAAGGCAAGTTGCACGGCTTGTGCAGTAACCCATAATGACACCACCAACCACGAGAGTTCGTCAATTGAGGATTGCCCGCTTGAATATTGGCTAATATCACTAATGCAAAAATTGTGCGTAGGGCTGGTTACGTCAAACAACCCGTAAAACACAAGGTGCACAAACATAACAAGCGCAATTGCTAAAAATGAATATTTAACAACTTGCAATTTTTTCTCGTTTGTAAAATCCACCTTGCCAAAAAGCATCAACAAAAATGTGCTTGAGCCAAACCAGCTCATGTGCGTGTAACCACTTTTTATTAGTGGCAATGCCCCCTCGTGAAAGGCGGGCAAAAAATTCAAAACGTCAATGCCGGCAATTGACTTTAACGCAATATATAAGCAGCCAAAAAATATTGCCCAACAGATGAGTTCGCTAACGCGGGCAATGTTTCTAATGCCCTTATAAAGCATAAAGCCAACTAAAATTATTAGCGGCAGCACAAACACAATCCAATTTAGTGAATTATAAAAATTTTCCACCACAAAAAATTCAAGTCCTTTTGAAATGTTCGCAACCACAAGCGCATATTTCACAATTAAAACTGCCATAAAAATTCGCGGCAAAACCGGACCTAAGCAACGCGTCATAAAATCTAAAATGTTTTTTTCGTTGCTCTTTTTCATTAGGTCAATTATGAGCAGTGCATAAATAAAATCCACAAACATCAAAACAAGAGTCACCACCATGCTCATGTTTTTGCTTTCAACGTAAAGTAGGCCGGGCAATGCCAAACATTTTAGTGCAATAAAACTCATAAAAACCAAAATTGAAAGTTGCCTATAATTGATTTTCATCGCCCCTCCTATCTGCATTTTTGCTATTGTTTGCAATGCTCTTTGGCCGCTTTTTCATATTCTTAATTAAATCGCGCTTAAAGTTATCTTGCTGGTCGCGGTCAATGTATGGCGCGGTTGGTGCAAGGTAGGCGGATTTGTAACTATCAAAACTTGATAGATACGATAAAATAAACACGCAAAATATAAGCATTCCATAAAGCCCCAAGCAAGCCCCAATAACGCACGCGGCAAGCCTAAGCAAACTAAATTGTGCCGCTTGGCTTGGCACAATGTAAAACGTTATGCCAGATAGCGCCACAATCATAACGGCGGGCGGGCTAACAAGCCCAGCATTAACAGTGGTTTCGCCCAAAATTAACGCGCCCACAATGCTCATTGCCATACCAAAATATTGCGGCATGCGTAAGTTGGCTTCGTATAAAATTTCAAATAGCACAACCAAGAAAAACACTTCCACAAACGGCGAAAAAGGTATTCCCTGCCGCGTGTTCATAATGGTTACTAAAAATTCGGTTGGAATAATTTTATAGTGATAAATTTCAAGCGCAATAAACACGCCCGGCAACACCACTGCCAAAATTACACCCAACAACCTTAGCACTCGCACAAATCCAACGCGGATTGGCTGGCTATAATAATCATCGCTATTTTGCAAATCCTCAACCAACACAAATGGCATGGTTAAAACAATTGGCGAGCCGTCAACAATTATGCCAACTCTGCCTTCAAGCATTTTGCCAACCAACACATCGGGTTTTTCAACATCACCAATTTGCTTGAACATGGATTTTGAATTTCGCTGCAAATATGAAATTAAATAGTGCGCATCAAGAACGCCATCAATTTTAATTTTTTTTAACTTTTTTTCAATGTCGCTAACCACGGTTTTATCCGCCACCGAATCAAAATAAACAACGCCAACTTGCGTTTTAGTTAGTTCGCCAATATCCATAATGTTCACAACCAAATCGGGCGTTCTAACGCGCTTTCTAATTAGCGCAATGTTGTATTTTATGCTTTCAGTAAACCCTTCTCTCGGACCTTTAACCACCACGCTTGTTGGTGGCTCCATAACCGGGCGAGTGGTAATTTTTTCGGTGTCTAGGCCTAAAATTTTTTCTTCGCCATCCACAATAACGATGCTCTTGCCCGAAAGCATATCGTCCATTGCTTCCTCAATGGTTTCATATTCAATAACTTCATGGCTTGCCAGCACCTTTTCTTTAAGTTCTGTAATAACGTCTTTTTCAAGCGGCTTGTTGTAATTTGTTATTGGCGCAATTAGAGTTTGATTAAACAAAACATTGTCGGTTATATCGGCAATGTACATTAACACAATTGTCTTTTCAAAAAACTGCACGGTGCGAGATTTTAAATCGCTACTATTGTGCAGTTTTTGTTCAATATCTTTTTTAGTTTCAACTGCATTAAACTTCATAATGCTAGTTTAACTAGTTAAAATGTTTTTATTCAGCAATTCTAACTGTGCCAAGTTTTACTTTTGCGCTATCTCTAAATTCACTATATTTATCTGCCACCGCTTGAACATAAATTTCATATTCGCCCGCGCCCGCTAAATAATTAGATAAATCAATTTTGTTGCTAACAAAAAGGTGGTCAATTTTTTGCTCGCTCTCGCCCGATTTAATATAAACATAATAGCCAAGCGCATTTTCATTTTTTGCAAATTCAATTGTGCTATTAATTTCGCCTTCAGCTGCGTTTAGGGTAAGAAATAATTTTTCAATTTGCGCACTAACTGTTTTTGGCTTGTGGCCTTCAATTATTGCAGTAACGGTAATGTTTGTTTTATCTTTTAAATTAAGCGTAATTTCGTTTTGGCTAGTGATAATTATTTCGCCGTCCATTTCAACAACATAATTTGCACCTACAATTTCGCTGAAACTAAATGTGTTTGCATTTTGGCTAATTGATAATTCTTGTTCAATTTCATCTAGCCCATCCGCATAAACCCAATTGGATAATTTTGACGGAGCATAATTGCCCATGCCCACACACCTAACCGCCGCACAGATGACATTGCTTGACAGTTTGTAATTTTCGCTTTGCGTGCCAACACTTATCACATCCACCCCACTTCGAGTGGCAACATACAAATCAAAACCTGTGAACTGCTGCTCGGTTGAACTAAAGTGCAAAACATTTTCAGCATCTAAGCTAACCGTTGGTGCAGCAGGGGTGTAATTCTTTTCGTAAATTTTTATTTCACTATACTGCGAGTCAACATAAAACCTTTCCGCCTCGTTGTGCGTTATGTAACTAGATTTTGCGCTAACACTATATTGCCTAAATTGAGTGAAATCTAAATTTGTATTTTTAAAAAATTTATTTATATTAACATCTAACAAATTATCGGTTTTTTCGCACCAAACTGAATCAGGTGTCAACTCGTTTGTAAGTTCGCTGCCGTTCACTTTAATTGTTAGCGCGTTGGCGTTATCGTCAAGCACAACAAGCAGATGCAATTCTCCATCTATTTCATGCACCTCGCTAACTGTTGGCACATTAAGCTCAACTTTGTTTAAATATGTTGTTTTTTCGGTAAAGTCGCTATTTGAATATAATTCGTTTGTGCTTACTGCTTGAACATAAAAATTGTAATAGCCCGCCTCGGTTAAAACACGCTCAAAATCGTAATTATTATCCTTGCATGAAACTGTTCTGCTCTCGCCGTTTGGCATTTCAATTTTAAGGTTATATGAGCTTGCGCTTTCAACCGCATCCCAGCTTAAAACCGTGCCGTTTAAAAACACTCGGTTTGGCTTGTTAAGTGGAAGGGTGTAAGTGTATGTTATTTGTTCGGTTAACTCGCTATCATTAAAGTTTGGCCCAGAGGCTTTAATTCTTAAATTGTAACTTTCGCCTAAAACAAGCGCCGCGCTTGCATCGTAGTATAAATAATTCACTCCGGCAACCGTTTTAAGTGTAACCTTGCTATTTTCGCCCACCTCTTTATCTAAAATTCTAACTGAAAAATCGTTTATATAAATTATGTAGGAGTCTGCATTTTCAACGCGCACAAAACTAATAACGCCATCGCTCACCTCAATGTTTGTTGGTACGGGCAGGGTTGGCCTATTATTATTGCACGCAAAAAAAGCAAAAGGAACAAATATTAAAAACAATGCTAACCACCTTAACTTTTTCATATTACCCCTATTTTTGTTAATTTTATTATACCCCAAAATTTGCTATAAATCAAACAAATTAGACAATTTTTATTTTTTTAAAATTTTTAAGCCAATCATAATGTAAAAATTTAAACATACATTAATTTAGGAGTAAATTATGTATTATTGTAAAGAATTTTTAGGTTTAAACGTTTTATCTCTTTATGAAGGCGATTTAATTGGCGTGGTGGACAAGCTTTTTTTTGATAAAAAATTAAAAAAATTAGTGGAAATTGAACTTGTTGGTGCGGACGGCGCAAAATTAACGCTGCCAACAAAAAATATTTACCACATTGGCAAAAATGCAATAACGGTAAGGAATAATCAGGCGGTAAATTTAAAAGTGGAAGAAACCAATTTTGTTGCCGCCCCAATTAATTCAAAGGCCTACACAATTAAAGGTGAATTTTTAGGCATAATTAAAGAGATTAGTGTAAGCGAAAAATTCTTGTGTGAAAAATTTTTGCTAGAAAATAGCACACTTGACGTAAGCCAACTTGCATCCTCGGGCAAAAACACCACAATTTTTTATGAGGATAGCGATAAAATTAATGTTAAAAAATTCACCCCAAATAAAAGCCCTAAAATATTTAAAACAATAAACGTTCAAACGGCAGAAATTCAGCCAATAGCAGAAGAAATAAAGCCAACCGCCGCCCCAGTGGAAGAAATAAAAAATAATCAAAATGCCGATTTTCTTTTAGGCCGCATCTGCACAAAGGATATATTTAATTTTAATAATGAAATATTAATTAAAGCGCACACTGTAATTAATAAAAAGAATTTAAAAGAAATTAATAAATTTGGAAAATTAAGAGAATTAATGCTCTATTCAAAATAAAAAATAATTAAAAATGTATTTTTGAAAAATTATTTTAAAAGATGTTTCGGCTGCGTTTACGCTACGCTAAACATGACATAAGAAGAATAATTTGGAGTTGAATAAATTAAATAAAAAATAATAAAAATTTAAAAAAATTTAAAGAAAATTACAAAAAATACGCAAAAAATATGCAAAAAATATGCAAAAAATGCAAAAATTTTAATTTTTTAAGCAAATTTTTAAAAAATAATTAATAAATTTAATTTAAAAAATAAAAAGCCAACAAAAAGTTGGTTTTTTAAATAGTAAAGTTTAAATAGATAAAAACTGAACGGTATCTCTTAAATTTTTAAACGCATTTAGGTGCAATTCCTCGTCCTTAATAATGCGGGCAAAAAGTGATTTTAAACTTTCGTTTTTAACGCGTTTTATTGCCTCAGTGTAATCGGCAATTGCGCCTTGTTCTGCTTGAATATTATTTTCCAACATTTCCTTTAATTTAGTGGTGTAATTCACGCACGATGCGTTAAAATATGCGCCCGCACTTTCATATTTAGGCGTGCCACCAAATTCGCTAATTGCGTGCATGAGCATGTTTAGGTGCATCATTTCGGTTATGGCAATTTCCTCAAAAAGTTCGCCTAAATCGCTATCTGTTCGGTCTGCGATGTTGGATTGATACACATAAGTTAGCACGCCACTTAGTTCCCCCGTTCTAGAAAATGCAAGCGCCTTTAAAATGTTCACTGTGTTAATATCTGGCTCGGCATTTTCAATTTGTGGGTAACTTTCGTTAATTTTTATTTGATAATTTGATAAATCCATAATTTCTCCTTATTATTTTTATGCTCAATTTAAAATTTGAGTTAAAAATTTGTAATTTATTTGTAAATAATTTTAAAGTGTGTTAATATAGTTAAAAATTATAGGATAAATATGAAAAAAACAAAATTAGTTGAAACAAAAAAAACCGTTTCACGGTTCAATCCAAAGCCAAACGAAGGGCTTAACGCAAAACAAATTAATCAGCGCATAACAGATAATTTGGTTAATGTTTCCAAGGTTAAAACCACAAAAAGTTTGGGCAGCATTTTTGCTAAAAATATTTTTACATTTTTCAACCTAACCTGCCTTGTGGTTGCCATTGCCCTAATCTGCGTTGGCGCATATAGCGATATGCTATTTATGGTAATTGTTGTTTTAAACACCGCCATTGGTATTTTTCAAGAGATACGCGCAAAGAAAACTATGGATAAACTTTCTCTTACCAACTCCAATTTCGTTAAGGTTATGCGTGAAGGCGAGGAGCAGGAAATTTACAAAACCGAAGTGGTGCTAGACGATGTTTTGTGCCTAAACCCCGGCATGCAAATTGCGTGCGATAGCGTGGTTATTGATGGCCAAGTGGAAGTTAATGAAAGTTTGCTTACGGGCGAGAGTCAGCCAATTAAGAAAAAGAAAGGCGATAGCCTACTTGGTGGCAGTTTCATCTCTTCCGGCACGTGCAAAGCAAAGGTAAATAAAATAGGCGATGATAACTATATTTCGCAACTAAGCCAAAAGGCAAAAAAGTTTAAACAAGCAAAGAGCGAACTTCTTACAAGTTTGCGTGCCCTTATAAAAATAATTTCAATATTTATGGTGCCAATTGCTATTGTAATGCTTTACAACAACTACACTTACTACACGGCAAATCCGGCGCAAAACTACTCGCTAACCTACATGGTTATAACCAAAACGGCGGGCTGCATAATTGCCATGATACCTGCCGGCATGTTCCTTTTAACTTCGGTGGCGCTTGCGGTTAGCGTAATTCGTTTGGCAAAAAAGCGAACACTTGTGCAAGACCTTTACTGCATTGAAATGCTTGCCCGCACTAACGTGTTGTGCCTAGATAAAACCGGCACGCTAACAAGCGGGTCGATGAGCGTTAAAGATGTGGTGCTTTTAAGCAAAGAAACGCAAAAAGATGTTGATAAAATTGTATCCAGCATGGTTAACGCCTTCCACGATGCAAACCACACCGCAGTGGCATTAAAATCTTATTTTGGCAAGCCTGTTTATTCGGCAGATAAAAGTGTGCCATTTTCGAGTGAAAGGAAGTTTATGGGCTGCAAGTTTAAAAGTGTTGGTGCGTACAAACTTGGTGCATATGAATATGTTATTGATAAGCCAACCGATGCCATTAAAAAGCAGGCGGAACAATATGCGTTAAGCGGCTATAGGGTGTTGCTTTTAACCGAGTGCGATGCCAATTTTACAAATAATAATAGCCGCCCAGTTGCAATGATACTATTGCAAGATAACATTAGAAAGGACGCACCTAAAACAATTGAGTGGTTCAAGCAAAACGGCGTGGACATTAAAATTATTTCGGGCGATAACCCAATAACGGTTAGCGAAGTTGCGCGCCGTGTGGGTGTGGATAATTATGATAAATACATTAGCCTTCAGGGCTTAAGCAACAATCATGTTATTGAGGCGGCAGAAAAATTCACCATTTTTGGCAGAGTTAGCCCAGAGCAAAAAGCCGTGCTTGTTAAAGCGCTTAAGGCGCAAGGCAAAACGGTTGCCATGACGGGCGATGGTGTGAACGACATTTTGGCGCTTAAAGAGGCGGATTGCTCGGTTGCCATTGCGGCGGGCAGTGATGCGGCGCGAAGTGTTAGCCAACTTGTGCTGCTGGATAGCAACTTTAGTTCAATGCCAAGCGTGGTGGCGGAAGGCAGGCAAGTTGTGAACAACGTGCAAAAATCCGCATCTCTATTCCTAATGAAAACAATTTTTGCAATTTGCATTTCAATTTTTGTGCTATGCTATGGCTATTTCAAAAAAACCGGCTCGACCTATCCGTTCAGCCCAATTCAATTTATTCTGCTGGAAACTTTGGTTATTGGCATACCTTCGTTCTTCCTAGCGCTGCAGCCAAACACCAACCCTATTAAAGGTAAATTTATGCTTAACTTGGCAAAGAATTCGCTGCCTGCCGGCATATGTATGGTTGGCACAACAATTGCAATGTACATTTATCAGTTGTTCACCGGCATTTCAACCGAAGTGTTGGTAACCATGGCCTCACTTGCAATTTTGGCGGTTGGCTTTATTGCGTTATTTAGAATGTGCAAGCCGTTCAACTGGTTTAAAGCGCTACTTTACACTGTTTGCCTAACGCTTGCAATAACCTTAGTGTTCACTATGCCATGGCTATTCAAATATGTGCGCTTTGGCTACACCGAACTGTTGTTCTTAATTGTGGTTTGCCAATGTGCTTACCCTGTTTATATTACTTTAATGAAATTATTTAACTATCAATCACCTAACGCAAACGATGTTAGTAATTAGCTGGTTTAAAGTTTCAAATTCGTAAATGCCCGCAGGGGCATTTTTTTTAAAGAGTGCAACCGCATTTTGTTTTAGCGGGTAATAATAATCAAATTCGGTAAAAAAATCTTTAATTAGTTTTTCCTCGCTCGGGCGGATATTTTCATCTAATAAATTTGCGCAGTATTTATAGTTTTTTGCAAGCAAGCAATCAAGAAACACAAGCGGGCAGAACTCGGGCTTTAAATTAAGTTCAAACTCGTCAAGATAAACAAGATATGAATTAAACTCGCCCTTTTCAACATGATAAACCCTGCCGTGATTTAAACTATCAAAGAGTTTTGCCATAAAATATATTTCATTTTCGCCCTTGTTAATTTCATCAAAAAAATCATACGCACAAACTTCCCTGCCCTTTAAAAGCACAAAAAATTTACGCACCCCTTCAAAATAAAGTATGGTGTAAGCGTTAAAAGTTTCTTGATGAGAGTAACAGAAATTTAAGTTTTCAAAATCCACCGCAGGCTGCCCATCAACAAACAATTTTAGCCTATCGCCAAACGAAATTAAAACGTCAGCGTTGTTGCATTTTATTAATTGAACATCGTTTAATTCATTGCTATTAAAAAATAAGAAAAAAAATGAATCCCCTAAATAGTCAATTTTTGTTAGGTGTTTATTTTTTTCCAAAAAATTAACGAAAAGAGGTTTATCGTTCACAATAAAAGTGTAAAACTCATTTTCAAGATTTTCAATTTTATATTTTGCGTTAGCATCTATTTTTAATTTAAGTTCCAAAACAAAACAATTTAACTTTGAAATTAAATAATTCATATATATACTTATGAATAAAGATAATAAAATTTTACTTCTACAAAAATATTTAATTTGTTACAAAATTAGTAATTTAACAATAAATAAAAACGAGCGAGCGGGGGCAAGATAGTGTTATGAAGGAAAAAAAGGATTGCAACATTTATGTTATGCCGCCAAGCATAACCGATGACGATATCACCGCCCTGTTCAAAGGAATTATGGGCGTGGTTAAACACAAACTTGAGTTGGACACCAAAGCCGAAATTTTAAATTTGAACCTAACCAACGAAAAATTGCTTAAAGAGTTAAAGGCAAAAACGGCCGAGTGCAACCGGCTAAAAAACGAAATAATTTATTTAAAATCTCAGTTAAAACCATAAAATTGAGATTTTTTTTGGTTTTTTTTAGAAAAATTTTTAAAATATTTGCAAATTTTTTAAATTATTGTTATATTCTTTTTAAATGGATGAGATGATTTTTTTCGACAACGCCAAGGATAATGTAACAAATTTCTTTGAACAAGAGTTTGCTAATTTTCCGCCGCTTGTTATGAGCCACTTCCTAAACAACTTTAACGAAATCATGTATTATAAGGAAGAAGGCAACCTAATTCGCCCAAAACTTGTGTTCACCGATAACATTGAGGCGCTAATTAAAAGCATTCCAAAGTCGCACATCATTACAATTTTTGAAGATAAAGATGCCGCAAACTTTAATATGCGCATGAAAAGTTTACTTGCCGTGTGCCGTAACGATTGGTGCGTGTTTATTAATATTAAAGAAAAGTCCATAACTTACGGGCTTGCAATGTCTTTTGGCAGCATTAAGGATAAGGGCTTTATTAGAAGCCTTGAAGAGAATGTAACCATTAAAGATAAGCAGCCAAAAATTAACTGCATACTTGCCCGCCCGCTTAACTTTTACACCATGCAATTGCACTCGGTTTCGGGCAGAAACTTGATTGTAAACTTTTCGCTAGATAAATCCAAATTCAGCCCATACGCCACCGAAATTCGTGCCTTTGTTGACGCAGCATTTTCAAAATTACGCACCACGCAACGCAAGTTGCAAGATATGAAAAATATGTATTACAACATTTTCACAAGTGCGGTTAACGATATTAACGGCACAATTTGCGTGGTTGTGGATAAAGATTATAAAGATACCGGCCTGTTTGAGGACGGCATTTGGCTAAAAGAGCCAATTAGTTATAGCAAACTTTTTGCCCAAAGCAAGAGTTATAACGAACAAAAACTGCGCGTTTACTCCGACCTATTTGTTCGCATGCTCAACTTTGACGGCATAACGATACTAGATAACAAAGGCCAGATTTTAGCCTACAATGTGTTTGTGGAAACTAACTCAAAAAAACTTGGCTACATAGTTGGTGGCGCACGCAAACGTGCTGCTTACCAAATTCTAAGTTCAAAGAAAAAGGGCATTGTTGGCGTTTTCTTCCTATCGCACGAAGGCGAGGCGTTCTATAGAGAATTAAAGAAAAAGCCGGAAGTGGAAGTTCAGTTGCGCTTAAAATCTGCCGATAGCAAACACCTGGAAGTGAACAAGGCGGAAATTAGAGAGGAATTTAAAGAAAATGTTAAAGCCATCGCACAAGATTTGGAAGAAAAAATTGAGGAAAAGGCAATGCAGTTATCGTTTGATGTGGTTGGCAACAAAATAACTGAAAACATAACTGAAATTGAAATAAAATAAACACAACGCAATAAAAAATTAAACAAGTGGAACAACACAATAAAAATCCCAACTCAAAATAACAAAAAATGAGTAGTTAAAATAAAAAATATAAAGCAATCTAACATCAATAATAAAATAAAAAAATAAAAGCACTCTATGTGCCTTTATTTTTTGTTTGGTTTAACCTTTAAGAACACCCTAAAAATTGGTTTTTCTTGAGTTCTGCCTTCAACAACATACACTCTGCCCTTTTTCAGTTTATAAACGTCAATTTTATCGCCTTCGTGGCTTTCGTTTAAAAAGTGAATTTCATAGTCTGTTATTCTAAACTCTTTAAACTCGTCTGTAGTAAACGCGTCAAGGGCAATGTAATTATATTTTAAATTGTTGGTGTGCATGTTAAGGTCGATGTCGGTTGGCCTAACAATTTTGGTGTAAACATAATTTTTTTCTGTCATTTCCGCCTTAAAATTTAAAGGTTTTAAGTTCACTTCGCGGTTATCCAACATTTCAAGGTCGGGATATTTTATTGTTGAAAATTTCCTAATTTTATGAGTGTCATAATCCAAGCAACACCACTCACTAGAACTTTTAACTTTAACTTTGTTTTTGCATTTAATTTCCGCATCCCTAATTGCCCTAATCATGGTTGGTGGGTGTGTCCACGTTTTAACGGAAATCTTTTCGTGGGCGCGCACATCGTCTTTTATGTGCAATTTTATTTTTGTAACCACCCAAAAAACGTTGCTAAATTTGAGCATTGACGCATGGTCAAGCCCAATATTATCTGCATGATTAAATGCCGCAATTTCAATTAAACGCATAAGTTCAGTTATCGGCACCACTTCGGTGAAGTCTATTTCGGTGTCGTTGATTTGAACCTTTTCCACATGTTCGTTTTTCATTATCTAATTTTCATCCTTGTTCTTAAAACTATAATTATGGTAACAACTGTGATAACCACCGCCACCACAACAACAATAATGATTATTGCCCAAACGTTCAATGGCTCGGTTAGGGTTACCATGTATTGTGAAATAATGTCACCCGATTTTGTTCTTAGCGAAATGTAATAATCGCCTGAACCATATTCTTTTTGTGAAATGTAGAACGAAACAACTGAATCGGCAACATCTTTATCAATTGTGGCAAGAAGGGTGTTGTTTAAGTAAACTGCACTTTCGCCAACTTGCTCGTAAATTATTGCCGGATTAAATGTTAGGCTAAAGCCTTTGTTGTTGCTATCTCCCGGCGCTAATGAACACTCTATTGTTGGAACTTCGTTGTTCATAACAAATGCAAAAGTAAACGTTCTTTCTGGGTAAATATCCGCTTTTGCGCGATATGTTAGCGTAAAGGTTTGCTTGCCTGCCGTTATGTTAAGTGTTGCACTGTTTTCAAGCAGTTTATCGTAAGTTAATAACATGCCCTCCGAACTGTTGTTTAGGTTTAAAATGCCCATTAAAACATCGGTTATATCTTCATTTAAGTTGTTTGTTGCTTTAATCAATTCGTAGCCGTTTAGTGAGGTTAAATCGATTGACTGCCTTGCCTCGCCATTGTTCAAAATTGTGAACGAGAAAACTTTTGTAAGTGGATAACTCTGCCCATTGCTATCAACATATGTGGCGGTAACGGTTACCCTATAAGTTCCATAATCACTAAACGTGTATTTTGACGAAGCAATTTCAGGCGTGTAAACTTGCCCGTTACGAGTTGCGGTTACGTTTATTGGCGCGGATTCAGTGGATTGCAAATACATGCCTGGATTGTAAATTGAAAGTTCAACTTTATCGTTATAATAAGCGTATTCAATTGGTGCTTCGCCATTTACGAACACAACAACTTCACGCAAAATGGTTAAATATAGTGTTGAACCACCCTGCCCAAAATAGTGAGTGTTGCCAGCCAAATCTTTAAACACAAAACTGTAGCGCCCATTGCCTAAAATGTCAAAATTAATTTTATCGGTGTTAAATTCAACCATTTTAACAAAGGTGTCGTTATAATAAACGTACATCAAAATTGTGTTTTTCTTTTCAAACAAGCTAGAGTATCTAATTTGAGTTGCGTTTAGGCTAAAGCTTTCTTGTGCACTTCCTGCAAAGGTGTAGTTGGTGTTGTTTTCAAGCGTCCTTGTTGTGCTTGAACTAACCAATTGGAAGTTCTCCACTAAATTGTTTGTAACCGGTGCTTTAAGTGTGGCTATATAATAATTATAGTTTGGTGTGCTAATTTTATACAACACTAAAGAATAATTTCCGTTCACAATTGCTGGATAGGCAAGTTTTGTTGCGTTAAGGTCTGGCTCAACCACCACTTCCAAGTTCTCATTGGAAATGTAAAGCGGGAACATCTTGTTTTCAATGATGTTATAATCGTCTCCCAAATGGAACCAATTTAAAATTGCATCCTTCTCATCCTGCCTTAAATTTAAGCCAGAATCTGCTGCAAACAATTCGCTCCATTTAAAGGTTGAGTTCGCGTCCATAACCACAAAATTTTCTGTTCTCACATAATACAATTGGTCAGATTTCGCGGTAACCACAAAGGTGTAAACCTTGTTGCCAAGATAATATATCGACTTCTCTTGCTCGGTTATATTGTTAAGGTCTAATATGCCTTTTGCATAAACATCCACAACAAATCTATATATGCCCTTGCTATTTTCACGCGTATCAATAATGTAATTTTGCCTTCCGTTTAAGTTGGTGGCAACAATTTCATCGGTGTCTAGTTGTTCATATAAAGTGTAAACATAATCAAATTGATTGCTTTCGCTAACTTCCCAACTTAATGTTGAAGTGCCGGAATAGGTGTTGGTTGGCCTCTCGGTTTGAGTGTGGTCCGCATTGATATCAACTCTATAATCGCAATTTTCACCCTTGCCATTTCTCAGCCATACTTCGCCCAATCGGTTATCCACCCTAACAAGATAGGTGTAACTAAACGTGTTATCTTCCCTGTAAATGTTAATTTCGGCAGTTAAAAGGTCGCCTTGAGAATTTCCGTTTAAATATGGAATAAGTTTAATTATGGTAAAGCCGTTTTCGGTTGTGATGTCCACAACTTTAATGCCGCCCGCATTTCCACCAGCCGAACTGCCGCTTATAATATGAGATACGCCTTCGCTTTGAATTGAGTAGGTTATTGTTGCCAAATAGTAATCGCTATTATAAGAGATGTTGGCTTGATTGAATGAATAGTAATAAGGGTCGCTCCCGTTAGGGTCTTTATAATAATTTGCGCTCCCATCTAGGCCAAACGAAATTGAATATGGCTCGTGCGAAATGTTAAATTCGTAATAGGTTTTTCGCGCGCCCATAACATCAATCATTTCAATTTGATAGTTTCCGTTAACATCCAAGTGGGAAATAATTTCCACTTTATCGCCTTGGCGGTTTGTGTAACTATAATTGTCATTTGGATTGCAGGTGTATTCATCATATAACGCGCCGTTTAACCTAATTATTATTGTGGTTGCATAGTTGTAAACTCCGCTTCCTTCAATAATTTCCTTTTTGGCTTTGGTTAAATTGATTTGAGTGTTTTCGCCCACGCCTTCCACAAGTGCGCCAGGGTCTAGTTGAGTTAAGGTTTCATCAAATGTGGCTTCGTTATAATAGTTTAAATTTATTGTAACAGTGTGCGTACGGCTCATTAAGGTTAGGCGGTAGTTGCCTTCGCCACTATCTTTAATTAAGTTTACAATATCCAAAATTATTCCGCTCTTTGTGAACTGCGTTGTTAAATTTGTGTTTTTGCTAACGCGCGTGTTGGTTGCCAAATTTAATAGTTCATAATGATAAAATTTGTCGATATATGAACCATAAACGGCTTCTTCATCGTCCAAATCTTGCGGCACACTTATATTAAATATGCTTAAATCTTGCGTGCGGTTTTCGGATAGATTAATTGTGAAATTATCATTTTCGAAGAGTTTGTTGTTTAATGTGCGAACATTGAACACTAAGTTTAAATCGTCATAACTATTTGAGCCATCATCAAAGAACACAACATATTGCGTTGCGTTGCCCGCTTTATCTATTTCCAACATTTCAACATAGGTAATGTTTTCAATATTAAAGTTAGGGTCCCTACGATATTCTCCAATTATATCACCATAGGTTAAATCGTCAGCACGCTGGTTATATTCATGCCAAGTTGGCTCGGCATCCGGCACAACTGGCAAGTTTAAATTAGATGTGTATGCCCTATAGAAAATTCGCTCTACATCGGTTAAATCAAAATGGGTGCTTGAACTAACTTTAAACGGATAAATTTTGGCTTGATTTTTGTTGCTTGAATAGTAACTTTCATATCTATTAGCGAAGTAAACAGGGTTATCGTTTGCATATGGCATAATCATTTTATTTGTGCCATTTTCCTCATTATAATAGCTAACAAGTGCATCGTTTTGCTCTAAATAATTAGTGTTATTAATTGGTGCTTGCCTATCTATTGTGATGTTGTAAGTTGCGTAATAATAATCCCGCAAATTTCCATTTTCATCATATGAATAGTAACTATTTAAAAATTCTTCGTATCCGCTTGATCTTGCGTTATATAATTTAAACCTTACAGTAATTTCAAAATTGATTGGCGTACTGATATTATCTAAATTGATTGAGCCGTCGGCTTTTCTTAAATCGGTGTTCAAATAAATTTTACGCGAAACAATGTTTTGACCAGATCTATTATTTTCCACATCTGGGTCGTTGTTTAGGTCGTGCGTTGCCTCGCCTAAATCTCCGTGATTATAATTGAAATAGTAACCACCATTTTTCTTTACAACCAAATATTCAACATCAAGTTGTGCGTACAATGCGTTTTGCCTATTTTCATAGGAATAATTTTCCACAACAACATATTCAGGCAATTCAACCGCAATATATTCTTTGTTTGTGGTTAACGAATAACTTCCGTCCGCGTTCAAGGTTGGTTTATCGCCTTCGCTAAAGGTTAATTCTCCGCCTGAAACTTTTTCTGAAATTGCGCCCAAATTTGCTGCCGGTGCGTTAGGGCTAACCCTAAAGCCAAACACCATTTGGTGGCTGCCGCCGTTTGGATATTCAATGCTCCTTACATTATCTGAAATAATAACAACATAGTCGCCCGGCAAGCAAATCCAATCGTGGTTGTTTCCGCTATTTACAAATCTATCTCTAACGCGCACATCGCTATAGTTGGAGAGATAGTCATAGAAATCCACATTAAAATATTGGTTGTTTTGTGCGTCTATTTTAACTTCTGCATTGCCGCTATAAATTAACAAGTTGCTACTTGCGGCAAAGCCTGGAATGTTTTGAAGTTGATATGCCGTATCTTTAAACACCACTTTAACATTTAATAAACCCATTGCGTAGTTAGAAACATTTGGTGTTGCTCCTGTGCCGTATTGATAATATTTGTTGTTTGGAATAGAAAGTGTTGCAGGAAGTTTGTTGGTGGTGAAATAAACGTTATAGTCAATTGGCCCAACAAGTTCCTTGCCTTCCACAAAATTAACCGAGCCAAGTTCTGTGCCAACAAGGCCGAATGAATTGAATGTGGTTTCGTCTTTAAGCAAATTAGTGCTTATTCTATCCCCGCTAATGCCCGAAGTTTTTATGCCGTTTCTATCCACAATAAACCAATAATGTTTTTCTCGGTCGTCTTTTTCAAAATTGCCACCCTCGGTATAAGTACGCGTGATTATATAAAGTCCCTCTTGTGTTTGCCTGCCAATTTTTCTAATTGGCGCAAAGGCGCGGTTGCCGTTATCAAAGGTGTAAGCGCCTTTTTCGTAACCACCGCCCGACTGATAAAGCACAACATCTTCTTCCGAAAGTGTGTAGAATGCCGTTTGCTCACTGTAATTTGTAACATCAAGTGTGTAGTAAGAATAAGTTATGCTTTCCACGGTAAAGCCGTTGTTGCTTGTGTTCCAAACAAAAGCAATATGGTTGTCCGAAGTTGCTTCCAAATTGTTTAGCGAGTTGCCCGTGTATAACCTAATCACGTCAGATGAAGATTTCCCATCTGCTGGGATTTGGTTGGATGTGAAATCGGTGTTGCCGTAGTAAACGAACCCACGTGAATTATCCGTGTTAATTTCAATTAACAAATATGACCTTGAATTTCTAATGTAACTTGTGTTACTTGGGTCTAAATTTATGCCGGCAGAAATTTGATTTTCGCCAATTATATAAAGGAATCTCACGGTTGAAGTTCCGTCTTCTTCGTTGTGCTCAATTGTAATTGAGTTGTTTATCCTTGAAATCTCGCCAATTGAGTTCTCACCCTTATAGTTATCCAAATTGTCGTATGTGGTAAGGCTTCTGTTCCTAACTTTTAAATAGTAATCAAGTGTGCCCTGCCCGGTGCTATCAAACAAATTTCTAATGTTACTTCTGTGTCCGGCATCGGTGTAATAATTAAGGCTATTAAGTTCAACATCACTACTCAAGTTAGATATAATTTTAAGAAGGTCTTGCCTATTTTTGTCGTCTGCCGTTTCGTCAATATCCGTGCTTACATCCGTGCTTGAAAATAAGTTAATGGCTTTGTGCGTGCTAACTCTAACTTTGGTGCTGGAGGCATACATCTCGCTTGATGCGGTTAAATATTTGCCTTCTCCTTCCTTGCCATCTTCATACACATAAAAGTAGGATTCAGTATCGTCAACAACAAACATAAATTTGGTTTGGTTGCCCGCATCATCTGTTAAGGTAAATAGGTATATGCCCTGATTTTTTATTAAATTTTCATCGCTTAAAATATCGTTTAGCGCGGTTGGTTTTGTAATGTCCTCAAAAATTGAACTGGTTTGCCCAAGCTGATAGTTGGTGGTAAACCATAGTTCGTTTGATGGGGTGTTTTCAACCATTTTAATCTTTTTTGAATTGTCATCGGCAGTTGGTGTGTATTTTGTGAACGGAGTGTAAGTGTATTGTGCGGTAATTTTTGCGCCACTATTTTTGTCGTTCCAATTAAGTGTTGCCAAACTGTTTGTTATAACGTTTGTAAGTTGAACATATTGCCCGTTTGTATCCGTGCTAACTGTGTAATACACTCCGCCAAAAGTTGCAGGGTTTGTCCTAACCTCATAAAGCCCAACGCCCGAAATTGGCTGCCTATCGATAGTGAAAATTCTATAGCTCTGCCCATCGCCTTCAATTTTAACAACAAATGTTGCGCCGTGCCCTTCAGGCACTTCGTTGCCAACGATGTTTTTGTCCCCGCTAGTTAAGTTTTGTTGAATGCCGTGGCTAACAATGTAATCTAATGTTATTTCATTGTTAATATATCTATCCAACATATAATAATATTTGCCTTGAACTTGTTTTTCGAACACGCCTGGTTTTTGCCAATAAATTTCAACATTTTTGTTTGTAAACCCGCGGCTGCCAATAACTTTTCCCTCGTATTCTTCTGTGCTTTGTTCAACGATGTTTGGCACAATAACTTCATCTGAATATTCAAACGCAAACACTTGATAATAATCATTTTCATTTGAGACATCGTTATAAATAAACACTAAATAATAGCCTGCCGTTGAGAAGGTGGTTGTGTTAATATACTTCTGTTGCTCTTGTGGAACGCGGCTTCCACCATCTTGAGAAGGCTTAGTTAAAAGATTGTTTTTGTTGGTTGATGTGTAGTAAAAACTTGCATCTCTATTTATTGCATTATTAGTTTCAAGCCAAATGTTTGGCTGGTTAGTTTTAACAAAGTCAATTTTGTTGTTAAGCCAATCAGCAACCTTTTGTTCTGTTGCCGCGTCAATTGTTGCTTGGTCTTTAATTTCGTTTATCTCTCTTACAAACTCTATAATGTCATCATCCTTTGAAGTAATGCCCTCTCCGCTTGTTAAATATTCTTCGCTCTGAGTTTGAATGTTTGCATCAAGCATTTCAATTACGCTGCCAACCATTGCAGTTGAATCATTTCTATATTCAAATTTAGGGCCAAGTTCGTTTAATTGAGTTGTCCTATGCGCGTTAATATATTCAATATCGCCCGGCACAATTAAATCGGCACGCTGGTTTTCCCCCGCCTCGCCCTGTTTGCCAGACAAAGTTATTTTCCTCAATTCAGCTTCCCTATAGCCAACTGGGGAATATTTAAGTTCGTGTCCGTAAATTGACAAACTAAGGTCGTCCACCTGCAAGTTCATTCCACTAGATGTTAAATTGATTGCGCCATTTTCGCCAATCGTTTCATAAAGGTAGGTAAAGTGGAAATCGTAACTGCCCATTTCGGTGAACACGAACACAACAAAGTTGTTGCGGCCACGCGTAAATTTGCTCATGTTGTAAGATATCGGTTCATCGTCTGTTTGGTTAGGAATGTCGGCAGTAAGGGTGGCGGATAACTCGCCAGTTGAATTAATTGTGGCAGTATATTCGCAAGTTGTTGCCACACCATTTGCAGTGTGCGTGAAACTCATGTGATATTTAGTGTAATCGTAAACTAAAACTGGGTAGTCAGCCTGCTTGCCTAAGAAATATTCAAATTGGTTATTAGATTCATTTATGACCCTTGTCGCTTTGGATATTGTTGGCTCGGCGGTGTATTGATCTTCGCCAACCGACTCGGTTGCATGATAAGACGACCTAAACAACAAATTAAATTCAAAAACATTGTTAGAGCTAGGGTTGCCATCGTATCTATAACTAAAGTTTAAAACATAATGCCCTTCGGTGCTCTGTTCACCATCTTGAAATTGCGGAATTATAAGCCCAAAATCCTGATAATAGGTGTTATAAGTTCTAATAACGTTGGTCATTTCAAGCGGCTGGCCATCCTTTGTTATGTTAACTATAAGATTCTCCATGTTGGCGCCGCTATTTTGTGCATCGATGCTTCCTTGCATATCATTAACTTGCCCAGCCTTGCCGAACTTGGTATTGCCAGTCACATCGGTATATCTAAAATATCCACCGAACGTAATTAAAATAGCTTCGCTCATTTTAACTGCGGGGCCTTCTTCTGTGTAGGCATCACTAATTTGGTCGTTAATATATTGCCCGTTAGAAAGGCGGTTGTTAAGCATAACGAATTCGCCGTTATTTACAACATATTTTTCTGAGTTGCCAGCACTTGCAAGTTGGTTGGTTAAATTTTTATAGTAATATGCACCGCCTGGAACAAGCATTTTTTCAATTTCTTTATTTTTCTTTTGTTCTTCTTCCTCTCCAGGAGCAAGTGGGGTTGAATATAGCGGGGTTTTAAAACTAGTGCCGGAATTATCCACATAGTTTTGAACGTCTTGCGCACTAACGCCAACCTTTTCAACCGACAAAATCATGCCCTGCTCGGTAAAGCCACTATAATCGTTGCCATTCTTAATAAACTCGGCGTAACCTTTTGCCCCCTTATCTTTAAACGCAAAGGCAACTAAAACAACTGCGGTAAGCACCGCAAATAATGCAATAATTATTTTACTAAAAACTTTAATTTTCCCCTTCAAAATGCTTCCCCTTTTTATTTTGCCAATACTAGACAAAAATATTTATTTTACGACTTTTAATTTGTAATTTATACAAATTATATCATAAGAAAAATTTAAATACAAATAAATTAAAATTTATTTGTTTAATTTTTAATAAATTTTTTTGGCTTGTTTTTGTGCCTTTTTAATAAAAAAAGGGCATTAAAAATAGGAAAAAATTAAAAATTAATTCATTTTTTAATAAAAAACACACAAAAATTCGATTTTTTTGTGCATTTTTTGATATTTTTTAATTTTTTTATTAAATTTTTATTTTAAATTAATTTTTGAACACCCTTAATTGACACCACTTTCATTGTCTTGGCAATTTGGTTGGTGTTGGCGTCAATGTAATAGTAATAAAGCCCGTCAATTCGCTCGGTCATAAACTCGTAGGCGGCAATTTCCTTGCCCGAATCAAGTTTTATAACTGTTTTTGAAATCTTTAAAATTTCGTAGTCAAAGCCAAGCAATTTTTCGGCTTCTTGTTCGGCCACATTAAATTGTGGCGCTCTTTTTACGTGATTTAGTGCATAATTCACTGCCTCAAAGCCAATAATATCTTGCCCAGTTAGGTCCACTTTAACTTTAACAAGGTCGGGGTAATAAATAACATCATCGATTGTTGGCGCAAGGTTAACATATGCCACGTTTTCGTGAATTTCAAGCCAAACCGGCTCCATACTTTCAAAGCCAATGTTATTTGCAAAAGTGTTTGCCATCTCGCTTGCTTGCTCGCCTTTCATAATTGGGTCGCCACCCTCTGCGTAACTTGAAAGGGTTATAAGTAACCCACCGCGCTTGCTTACTTGTGCGTTATATTTTTTGCCCTCTATAATAATTTCAAAATCATATGTGGAAATGTCTCCTTCGGTTTCATTTTTAAATTCAATTTCAACATCTCGGTTTTTATAAACTTTTTCTTTTAAATATTTTGTTGCATCGTCCTTGCTAATTTCGTTTTTAGGTAGGCCTTTAACCTCTCTTGTTTCAAGTGCGGTTGAAAACGGGCCATCAAAAATCATAGATGGATATTCAATGCTTGCATTGGTTAAATCGCCAAGTCCAGAGGAAATTTCGTTCATGCCCGTGTTATCAAAAATTGAGGCATCAATAAAATTAAAATTTGTGTCGTACATGCCGTAATTTTGCGTGTTGAATTTTTCCTTAATTTCGCCAAGCACCAAGCCAATTTTATCAAACATAACTTCTTCCTCTTGCGTTAGTTCTTCGTTCTTGTTTAGTTTTGTTGCATAGGCCTCGCAAAGCCCGTCAACTTGGTTAAAAAATTTGGTGGCACTAACCACATTTTCCTCGTTAATTGGAATAACGCTAAGGCCAGCCAAAATATAGTTGCAATCGCCACGCATATCGTTTAGAGTGTTCAACTTTGCTTGCTTGGTGGTGAGAGTGGAATATTTGGAAATATCCACCGCCAGATTATTGATATTATCCACCATAGAATAATAACTAGAAGTGTAAACGCCCTCCAAAATGTTGGCGTTTTGTTTGCCCGATTTATACACCTGATAATAGGCAATTAACACGCAAGTTAAAATTACTAAAAGTGTGATGATAACCACCACCAAAATTGGCACGGCTTTTTGCGCGTTGCTCTTTTTCTTGGTTTGTTTATCTTGATTTACTTTCGACAAATTTTCTTGCTTTTCTTTTTCAATATCTTCACTAACAACTTTTTTCATTTATTCCCCCTTAAACTGCAAACACGTGTTTGCCAATTTGCGTAACTTTTTTTGTGGTGTAAATCCACTTGCTTGTGGCGGTTGCCGGATTGTAATAATACACTGCGCCATAGGTTGGGTCCCAGCCGTTTAGTGCATCGTCTGCCGCCTGATATGCGGTTTGATTTGGCTCTAAATTTATTTGCCCATCGTTGACGGCGGTGAACGCCCAAGGCTGATAAATTACGCCCGCAACAGTGTTAGGAAAACGGCTATCCCTAACCCTATTTAACACCACCGCGCCAATTGCCACCTGCCCGGTGTAACTTTCGCCACGCGCTTCGGCGTAAATTACTTTTGCAAGCAGGTATCTATCGTTACTGTTATAGTTGGATGAACTTTTAGATGAACTCACGCTTAGCCCCATTTTGGCGGCGGTTAATGGTCCCACAATTCCGTCTTGCGTTAGGCCGTATTTCTTTTGAAATTTTTTAACTGCCGCAATAGTTTTGGGCCCGTTAATGCCATCCACATTGCCCGTATAATAACCCCACTTTTTAAGGCGCGTTTGCACTTCGCGCGTGTTGGCAACTGCCGCTTCAACATTCTCTAGGCGGGCAATGGTATGCTCGGCTTTTTGTTCGGCAACATTATTTAATTTTATAATTGTGTTTGCACCCCACACGCTCAACGCCCCGCACAACACAACAAGCAAAAATAAAAGAACTTTTTTCACTTTTCACTCCTTAATCGAAAAGAGATTTTATCCACTCCAATATCTTCGATTTATATTTAATTTGCGTGTTCGTTTCATTTTTATTCACAAAACATAAAGGTGGGTACATAACGCACCACCAATTGTCGCCTGCCGCCGCACCAAGTTCAACAATAACCGCATCATAATAGCCGCTTTCCAAGGTGGTGTTTGCATAGGTGCGCGTTGGAAAATATTCGTTGTTAATTTTCACATTAACCGAATAATTAAATCCATTGTTTTTTAATGTGCTAAGGCACAAACTTTCAATTTGCGGTGTGAGGCGATTTACAATTTTAATTGCCTCGTCTTTGCTTGCCACGTTGCAAAGATGCGGCGTTAAAAATTCCACTACTTTATCTTTAACAATATATTTAACATTTTGGTCAACCGCGCTGTTGCTGTTGGCTCGAATATGTATGCGCAAATAATCGTCATCCTCTGTCTTAGGAAGGGCAAGTGCAATGCCACCAACAAGTAAAATAACAAAAAATAAAACTAAAAATTTTTTCATAATTAAATGTTTGTCACACGAAAAATAAAAAAACAAAAAAACAAGAGTGAATTTTTACAAAAACAAAAATTTTTGTAGAATTTACTCTCGCCTTGTTTATATTATTTTTTTATTATTTTAAAAATGGTTTGATTATTTTTATTTTTCTATTTTTGTGGTTTTTGTTTAATTTTTCATTTTTTTATAATTTCTAAATTATAATCTAACAAAAAAGAGCAGCGCTCTTTATTTGTTTGTGGTTTCATCCATATAACTTGCTTCTAAATCGCTAACGTGAGTTAAAACGGCAATTGGATAACGAGAATATGCATCCGCCAAATCGCTTGAACCCATTGCGCGCAAGTCAAAGCCACCCATGTGCCAATTTATTGCAATTGCTTCCTCTCTTGTTAGGCGCATAAAACCGCTAATTATGTACACACTTTTTTCGCCGTGGCCATAAGGCAAATTGTTGTAATAAGCAAAATAAGGTTTTTGCACCCACGCGTTATTTTCTTTAACATTGCGCTGCTCAACTGTGTAAGTGTTCACTTTGCAAAGGTCATGAAGTAAGCCAATAATTGCAAGGCTTTCATCACTAATTTTTTCGGTGTAATTTTCGCCATATTCCAGCATAACATTTTTCTTTAATCGCTTGTAAACGTTAAGCGAGTGGAACACTAATCCGCCTTCAAAATTCGAGTGCCTTTTGCCCGATGCAGGGGAAGAAAAGAAATCACTTTGGTTTTGTAAATAATCCAAAAGTTTATCCGCACCATCTCTCTTAATATTTTCTTTAAAAATTTTAATAAATTCCTCTTTTGAATCCATATGCTATGCTCCTATTTTTTTAACGGGTTTATTTGCTAAATAGTCTTTAACCGAAATTGAAAAATCGGCAACCGACATAATTTTATCATAAAAACTTTTCATGTTTTTTGGCTTTAAGAAAAGGGAAACCGAATAATTTTTCTTTAACTCTTCCTTAACTTTATAAACTTGCAAAATATCGTCATCTTGCTCATAAATTAGTGCCAACTGATTTGTTAAATTGCCAGTTAATTTTTGTTCAATAAGCATGCAAACCGGCTCAAACCCTAGGCCAAAGCCAACTGCCGGGCAAGCCGTTCCCGTGAACTTTTCAAGCATTTTATCATATCGCCCGCCGCCACCAATTGCGCCCGAAAAACCTTCGGAATAAACTTCAAACACTGCGCCCGTGTAATATCCCTGCCCACGCACAATTGAAATATCAAATTTAATGTTGTGTTTAAACAATTTATTTAATGTGCCAATTAAAAAGTTAAGGTCGGCAACCACCGTTTCTAACTCGCCATATTTTTTTACTGCGTCAAGCCCGTTTTTTTGTAAATCCTCAATAACGTCAACAAGGCGGTTGATTTTTTCGGTTTCAAACCCCTTTTCAATCAACTCCATCACCACGCCAGAAACTGAAATTTTATCTAACTTATCAAGCGTTACGCAAATTTTTGAAATATCCTCTTGCTTAAAGCCGGCATAAAGCACAATTGAATTTAAAATTTCTCTATGATTAATTCTCACCGTTAAATTTTCAAAACCAAGTTGCTCGTAAGTTTGAATAACGGTGTAAAGTAAATCCAGTTCGGCATTAATTGTGGCATCTCCAAACACATCAATATCGCACTGAGTGAATTGGCGCTCTCTCCCTTTTTGTGGGCGCTCAGCACGGAAGGAATAGTCAATTTGAATAGACTTAAATGGCGTTGGCAACTTCTCTTTATTGTTTGCAAAAAAGCGCGCAAGCGGAACGGTTAAATCATAACGCAAACCTTCCTCAGTTATGTCCTGCTCGGTTAAATTTTCTTTAGTTAAATCTAATTTATCGCCACGCTTAACAGTTTTAAACATAAGGCGCAAATTATCGCCTCCATCACTAGATGATAGTAGCTCCAAATTCTCCAAAATTGGTGTGAAAATTAAATTGTAACCATTTTTTTGATAGCAATTTAAAATTGTGCGCTTAACATTATCCCTAATTATTGCCTGCCTAGGCATATAGTCGCTACAACCACGAATGGGGTTAAAGTTTTTCATATTTTCTCCTAATTAAATTATAGAAAATAAAAAAAATATTGTCAACTAAAACCCAATATGCCTAAAAATTAAAAAATAAAATAATTAATCGTTAGAAATTTTAACTTCGCCACATAAAATGTCGTTATAAGAATAGGTTGAAATAACATTTTCCAAACTAGATTTCACTGTAAAAACACTTGGATAAACATCTTCAATTCGCGCACGCAAACTGGCGGTTTTTCGCCTGCCGCGATTGATTTGCAAATTTACTTCCTTGCCTTTTAATAATAAAATTTTTCGTTTAATATCTTCAACTGTGTTGGGCATTTTTTTCATAATTTCTCCTTAAAACAATTTTTTAAATAATTTAATGTTTTTTATTATTTATAAAATAAAATTCCCAACAAAATAAAAAATAATCAAAAATTACATTTTAATTTATTTATTTTAATTTTTCAACAAAAAAAGAACGACTATTCGTCGTCCTCGTCATCATCATCGTCATCTTCGTCGTCGTCAAAGTCGTCATCAAAATCATCGTCCTCGTCTTTGTATTCTTCTTCCTCTTCTTCGTCGTCATACTCTTCCTCATCGTCAAGGTTAACTTCTTCATCCTCGCCGAAATCAAAGCTTTCGTCTAATCCGGAAGTATCTTCAAGTTCGTCAGTGTATAATTCATCATCCGTGGTGTCGGTATCGGTGTCAACATCGTTATCCTCTTCCTCGTCGTCGCCGTTATCGTCATCGTCAATATATTTGTGCCAATCCTCTAGGTCCTTATCTTCGTCCTCCGCGTTATCGGTAATGCCTAATTCCTGCTTGCAACTATCACAAATTTCTTGGTCGCTTTGCACAAAATTAATTTTGCAAATAGGGCAAAGTTCAAGGTCGCCGATATCATCCTCGCTGGCCTCAATAAGTTTCATCTCCTTTTTGCAAACATTACAGTATTTATCTGATTTCTTAATATAGTTAAGTTCACATCTTGGACATAAAATCCAAACCGGTTTTGCTCCTCTTGGCATAATCCCTCCCTTAAAACTTACTATATTATAATTATTGCAAATAAATTTGTCTACTATTTTTAAAAAATTTATTAAAATTTTTTTTGAAAAATAAAAATACCTAAATTTTGATGTGCAAAAAAGCATATTTACGGCGTAAATTTTGAAAAATGGCGTGAAAAAAATAGCCCATTTAATTAATATTGGGTGTCGGGTAACACAAGGTGGCTAATTTTCTCTAAAAATTTTAAAGGCGAGCCGACTATTAAGCGCCTTCTATTAGCATTTTATCTGCAACAAGAGCAATAAATTCGCCGTTAGTTGGTTTTTCGTTGCTTGAATAAACTTTAATGCCAAATAAATTGTTAATATTTTCAATTTTGCCCCTATTCCAAGCCACTTCAATTGCATGGCGGATTGCACGTTCAACTTTTGATGCGCTTGTATCATATTTTTCGGCAATTGTTGGATACAATTTTTTAGTTATTGAATTAATAATATCCGGATTTGCAATTGCAAGTTTAATTGCTTCACGCAAAAATTGATATCCTTTAATGTGTGCTGGTATGCCCACTGTTATAAATATATTTGTAATTTTTTCTTCAATTTGATTTGGAGTTTTTGCATTAAAAAAGACTTTTGCTTGTTGCTTTTCGCTTGTTATATCCTGAATTCTATCCTTTAATGTTTCAATATCAAAAGGTTTAATGCAATAATATTTTGCGCCAAGCGAAATTGCCTTATTAATAAAGCCATCAATTGAAAGTGAAGATTGAATTATTATGTTTGTTTTAACATCTTTCACGCTTTCAAGCACTTTAAAACCATCGCATTTTTTAAGTACAATATCCATAATTGTAACGTCTGGTTTAAATTGTTTAATTAAATTTATTAATTCCTCGCCATCGCTTGTTGTGGCTAAAATTTCATAATTATCTGATGTAAAATTTTTAATCATTTCGTCCAAATTGTTTTGGTCTTCATCTGCAAGTATTAAACTTGTTTTTTTCATAAAAATCCCCTTTTTAGTGCATTTATTTTACACATAGAGATAGTATCATAAAAACAAATTAAAATAATACAAAAATAATAACTAAAAATATAATAGTTTATCATTTTTTTATATTTTTCATAGTAAATTGTCGAAACATCCTTAAAAACAAAAAAATGTTTAATAAAATTAATCGTTTTGATGAAATTTATATTATTTTTTTAATTTTTTAAAATATAAAATAATTTTTTAAATATTTTTAAAATGAAAATTTTTTAATTTTATTCATAAATTGTGCCGCTCGTTTATACATTAATTAAGAAGGAGATTTTTATGGAAAATACTGATAGCATTTTGGTAAGCTATGCCAAAAATTTAACAAAACAAAATTTTAATTCTACAATTAGTTTATCTATTGATAGCAATGTTAACATTAAAACTATTCTTAATGTGGATAGTTTTATTTACGACGAAAAAGTTGAGTGTGCAAACGGCAAGGCAATAATCTCGGGCAAGATTGGTGTTAAGGTGCTTTATATCGACACGGACAACATGACCAACACCGTTGCCGATAGCACCACATTTAGCGAAACAATTTTGGATGAAAGCATCACGGCAGATGGCCATTTAAATGTTGCCGACATTAGTTTGGTGAACACAATTCTTTCAAGCGATGGCAATTTAAAAATTAATGTTGACGTCAGTATTTATCCTGTTCTATATATTAATGTAGGATTAAACACAAAAAACAATTTTGAAAATATGATTGTTAAAAAGAGCGAGATAGACACTTCAACAATTTCGTGCGTGGTGGATAGTAATTTTGAATACACTCTAAATTTTGAAACAAAGGACGGCATAAGCAAAATTTTAAGTTATAACGCCTATTTCTGCCCGAACGAAATAACTGCTTATGACGAATATGCGGTTGTTGAAGGCAAAATGTTTGCGCGTTTAGTTTACGAAACAAATAAGGACGACACCAACGAAATTAAAGAGTTAAGCGATAGTTTTTCGGTTAAAAGCGAGTTGCCAATTGCCGGCCTAACAAAAGATGCGGTGCTGGATTTAAGTTTTAATCTAAACAAAAATAAAGATGCCCTTTCAACCGAAATGGAAGACGGCAACAGTGTGGTTACCGTAACCAACACGATATGCGTTTATGGTGTTGCGGTTAAGCCAATTTCAATTGATGTTGTTGACGATATGTACAGCACGGATAACGAAGTTGAATTGACCCTAACCACACGCGAATTTAACACTCAAATTAGGCGCGAAAAAGTGCAAGAAACCATTAGCGGCGAAATAAGTTTAACCGAAAGCGAGCCGGCGATTGACGATGTTTTGTGCAACCTAAATATAAGCCCAGAAATAACCAACACTTACATTAAAGATGGCACTCTTTATTTGGAAGGAATTGTAACTTCTCACCTAACATATCTAGACGAAAACAAGGCCTGCCAACACAAGCAAACCGAACTGCCATTTGTTATTAACACCAAAATTGAACTAGCCAATTTATCTTGCGTGCACACGTCAATTTCTGTACTAGACAACAAAGTTAAAGCAAGGCGCGGCACAATAATTGAACTTGAATATACCCTGCACATTAATCTTGCAATTTACCAAAATTCAACCCGCGAATTGATAGACAACATAAGCATTGGCAAGGCGGTAGACTTTAGCGAATATGATTATCAAATTTATCTTGCTAAGCCAAACGAAACAATGTGGGAACTTTGCAAACGCACAAAAGTTACTCCAGAAGATATTTTAAAACTAAACAAAAACTTGCCAGAAGTTTTGCTTGGCGGCGAAAAAATTATAATTAAGCGTTAAAAATTTTTAAATATAAAAAGTAAAAAATAATAAATTATAATTAAAAGATAATAAAAAAAGTGCAACATTGCACTTTTTTTAACTCCATTATGTCATTCTGAACGAAGTGAAGAATCTCTAAGATGTTTCGACTTCGCTTTATACCCCACTGCGAACACAGTTCTTGTGGGGACCCCGAATATGCTCCGCTCAACATGACATGCACACCTGTCATCCTGAGCAAAGTCGAAGGATCTATAAAATCTTTATTCCAAATTAATGGCTTCGGTGATTTTTTCGCTTATGTATTTTCCGGCGTTTTCAAGCGGAATTTTGCCGGTGGTAATTTCTTTAACCGCAGCGGTAATTGGCATTTTAATTTGCTTTTCCTCGTTCACGCGGTTATTAAATTCTTCCATTTTTTTAATGAGCGCTTGCGCAGTTTTTATTCCTTCAACCGACATAATATTATAGTGCAAAAAATCGCCCGAAAGTGCTTTGTTTTCAACAATCGCTTTGCCGTATGTTAGGTTTTTACTATTGTGGTCAAAAAGTGTGGCTTGAAAGTCGCCTAAAAATGCAAGGCCTTGTGCGGTTAACGGGTCGCCGCCAAGTGCATCGATAAACATGCCAATTTCCCTAACGCTGGCTGGCATAAGCGGACCTTTTTTCTGCTCCATATTTGAGCCTTCCAAAATGCCGGCAGCAATGCCAATAACATTTTTTGCGGCGGCGCCAATTTCCACGCCAATAATATCATTTGAATATGCAATATCTAACACGTTTGGTTTAGAAAAGTTTTTAATTAAAAAGTGCGCGTACGCTTCGTGGTAGGCAGAGATAATCATATTAGTTGGCTGGCCTGCGTAAATGCTTTGCACATGCCCGGGCCCAACCCACACGGCAATGTTCTCTTTTTTAACGCCGTTGTCAAGCAAAATTTCACTAAGCCTTCTGCCCGTTGTGCACTCCACGCCCTTCATATTAAGGCAATATTTTTTGTTTTGATAGCCGCTAATTTTTTTAATGGACTGCATAAACTCGTCTAACTTTTGGCTTAAAATTGAAATTACAATAACCTCGCCAAAATTAACCGCACGTGTTAAATCGTGCGTTAGTTCAATGCCTTTTGGCAATGCCATAAATTCATTTTTTTTGTTAATGAAAAGCGGATTAATTTCTTTGCCGTCAACGGGCGATAAATCCCACATTAACACATTATGTTTGTTTCGGTTAAGGCAATAGGCAATGCAACTTGCCCATCTGCCTGCCCCCAATACTGTAACTTTCATAAATTCCTTTTTTATTCTTTGTCGGTTTTGTCTGTGCCGGGTTTCATAATTGGGAACAAAATTGTATCTCTTAAAGATGGCAAGTCGTAAATCATCATAATGAATCTGTCAATTCCAAAGCCTAAGCCGGACATTGGTGGCATACCATGTTCCATTGCGAGCAAGAAATCTTCGTCCAAATCCATTGTTTCGTCGTCGCCTTGTGCCTTATCTTTAAGTTGTGCAACAAGTGCTTCGCGTTGTTGAATAGGATTAACCAATTCGCTATAAGCGTTCAAAATTTCCGCCCCGTTAACAACCACTTGGAAAACATCGGTAATGCGGTCATCTGCATCATTGCGCCTTGCAAGTGTTTTTAAGAAAGCCGGATAGTTATATAAAATTGTTGGTCCAACAATCTTACTGCGGATAAGTTTTTTATAAACATAATCGATAACCGCACGCGTGGATTTATATCC
Source organism: uncultured Clostridia bacterium (assembly GCA_947630405.1). Classification (GTDB taxonomy): domain Bacteria; phylum Bacillota; class Clostridia; order Christensenellales; family UBA1242; genus Onthoplasma. The sequence goes on along the minus strand of CANRHL010000001.1, from coordinate 85,544 downwards.
GTCAAGTTCGGCCTTGCTCATAACTTTGGCGCGGTCAATTTTATCAATCAATTCGTTAACATCGTCAATTTCCAAAAAGTCAAAGCCTAAAATTTCACGCATTTTTTCAACATAGTTAATGCGTTCCCATTTTTCAACACCAAAATCAATTTCGTTTCCGGCAACGGTAATTTTTGTTGTGCCAATGGTGTATAGCATAAGTTCTTTAATAAACTTTTTAAAGAAACGAATATTATCTTCAAAATCCCAATAAGCGGCGTACCACTCCACCTGAGTGAACTCTTGCAAGTGAGTTGGATCCATACCTTCGTTTCTAAAATCTTTGCCAAGTTCAAACACCTTATCAAAGCCGGCGGCGGCGGTCATTTTAAGCCATGTTTCAAATGCAATACGCAAATTGCAATCCAAATCCAACGCGTTGTGATGAGTGTAAAAAGGTTTTGCGCTTGCGCCACTTACTGCCACTTGCAAAACTGGTGTTTCCACTTCAATAAATCCGTTCTGCTCCAAAAACCTTCTCACAAAACTCACTGCTCTGCTTCGTGCCATAAACACTTTGCGGCTATCCTCGTTTGAAATAATGTCAAGATAACGTTGACGATATCTGCTATCAGTATCTTGCAAACCGTGGAATTTTTCTGGTAATCCCCTAAGCGCTTTTGTTAGCAATTCAAAGGTTTCAACCTGCACGGTCAACTCGCCCGTTTGCGTGCGAACCAACTCGCCGGTTACGCCAATATGGTCGGCAATGTCGCAAAACTCTTTAAAATATTTTAACCTTTCCTCGCCCACAATATTTTGGCTTAAACTTATCTGCACACTTGTGCGAATAGGCTTGGATAAATCATAATCAAAATTATCGCCAATTGAATAAAGGCGAGCAAAAATAAGTTTGCCAAAAGTGCGTTTAAAAGTCATGCGCCCAGCAATAGAAACGTGCGTGCCTAATTCATATTTTTCAAGGTCGTGAATTTCGTGCGTTTTGTTAAATTTTGCTTTATACGCTTTTTCGCCCGAAGCTTCAAGCCTTTTAACCTTATCAACTTTAATTTCAAATTCGTTTAGTAAATCGTTGTTCTCCATAATTTTCTCCTTAAAATTTTTATAAAAAATTCTAGTATAGTATATCAAAACACCAACAAATAAGTCAAATAAAATTGTTAAAATGTATACTAAAAGTATCCAAATTCCAAAATTTTGATACAAAAAGTATCCATTGAAATTTTTTTTGAAAATTTTATACATTTTATAAAAATATTTTGTAATATATCAAAATCTTAAAAGGAGAGAAAAATGAGTAATTGTGAAAATTGCAAATTTTATATTCAACATTATGGGTTTGATAAAAGGGACGGTCTTTATAAAGTTTCGTGTGGGCATTGTTTGGAGCGGCGCAGTTTAAAAAAGGATTGCGATATGTTTGTTGCCGGCACTAACGATTTTGAGCGCATGAAAAATTATAACGCTTTAATGAGCCTAACAAAAATTGAGGTTGTAATAAACGAAATTAAAAAAGAAATTGCCCGCATAAAACCCAATTTAAAATAAAAAAGTGGCACATGCCACTTTTTATTTAGTTTGCTGCGCGCCATTTATTTTCTAAAGATAGGTTTAATAACCACGTGGCGTTTTTCGCCTTCGCCGGTGGATTCGGTTGTAACATCGTCCCTATCTTGCAAGGTTATGTGCACGATGCGTCTATCGTATGCGTTCATAGGGTCTAGATGAATGTTGCGTTCAATTTTAATGGCTTGTTCTGCCACCTTATTTGCCAAATCGACAATCGATTGATTGCGGTTGGATTTATATCCGTCTATATCCAAATATAATCTAACTGGACCTTCACTCCTTAACTTTAAGCCGCTTAACAAAACTTGGATTGCTTGAATATTTTCGCCGTGATAACCAATCAATTTGCCCATGTTTTCGCCCTTAACGGCAAAACTAACTTCGTTTTCGCCAGCAGTCACTTCAACCGTGGCGGATTCGTCAACAAAATGCGCAAGGCCAAGTAAAAATTCTTTGCCTCTTTCTTGCAAACGGGTGGTATCCACAACGCGTTTTGGCTTTTCTTTTTCTGCTGGTTGTTCGCTTGCTTGCTCTTCGGCAACCACTTCCGCCTTTTCCTCGCTTGGCTCAGTTGCTCCACTTTCAACTTCGGGCTCCGCCTGTTGCTCTCCCCAAGATAAAACCACTTTTGCCTTTTTAAAAAGCCCACCATTATCAATCACTTTAATTTCAACTTCTTCGCGTTTTTTGCCGCACTCCAAAAGACCATTTTGAATTGCCAACTCCACGCTTTTGCCTGTTGCTTCTATTTGCATAATATTCTCCTTTTAAAATTACAAAATTAAAAATTAAAAACTAAAAATATATTAATTTCAAAATATATTATATCATATTAAAAGAAAAAAGGCAAGACTTTTTCGCAACTCTCGCTTTTGCTTTAAAAATTTTTCTTGCCCTTTTAATTATTAGACCCTTCGACTTTCTCCCCGTTGCGAACAAAGTTCTTACGGGGACCCCGATACGCTCAGGGTGACAAGGTATTATTTCTTGTAATTGCGGGAATATTCAACAACTTCAACTTTTTTCTTTTTCAAAAGAAGGTCTTCGTTGCCTTCATATTTTTTGTTTATCTTGTTCATAATCAGCGAAATTAAGGTTGAAATTAATGCCGTTACAAGCGAGTTGACGATAACATACAGTGTGTAAATTACGTTTGACGTTGATGCCAATATAATCATGGTGATTGGAATAATTGCCATCATAATTTTGTTCATCATTGGCAGTTTTTGACCTTTTGGTTTTAGTAGCAGCATTGAAATTAGTTGCGTTACAAAACTAACCACCGCCGCTAAAATTATCAGTACATAATTTCCGTTTGCAGCGCTGCCGCCACCCACTTCTGCCGTTATAACATCGTATCTTGCTTTGGCAGCATCGCGTTCGGCACCCTGCAAATTAAAGTGATTTGCAAAGTCATCAAACCCAACGTATTGGCTAGTGTTAATGTCGCCTTTCCAAACATTTTTAACCCAAAGCCAACTATTTTGTTTTGCAAGTTCGTCATACTTTTCTTGCGTCATTTCAATTGCATAATTTTTAACGCCATCTGCATCTAAATCGCTTGAAGCCGATGTTTCTGCATCCTTATAAACGGCATCTAGTTGATAATAGTTATCATACAAAATGTCGTTACCATAATTTCTAACCGTGTTATAAAGCGTGAACACAATAACGATGTTTAGCACCATGGTTACCAGCATAATAATGCACATGCCACCTAGCCCAGTGTTGTATTTTTTATAAAGTTTGTTAGTTTCTTGGTTAAGTTTTTCTTTGTTGTTGCCATATTTTTCTTGCAAAGCGTTAAGTTGCGGCTGCATAACGCTCATAACTCGCGTTTGCTTGTTGCTTGCCACGCGTTGCAAAATATCTAGTGGACTAATCACTAGTTTTAAAACAACCGTAAATAAAATAATTGCCCAGCCGAAATTCACCACCCATTTTGCAAATAGGTTAATGAGGTTAACCCATAAATCGGCTGCAAGCATTGTGCTAACTGCGTTTAACATTTCCATTTATAATTCCCATATAAGTTTAATTTTGGCATATCTATTCCGGCAGGGTGATTCGGCCTGCATTTAACTAGCCGCCTTGCCGTAAGCACACCACCCCAAATCGCGCCAAATTCAAGCACACTAGCCCACGCATATTGGCTGCAAGTTGGAGTGAATCGGCACGACTTCCCCTTTGAAAAGGTAAGCACCTTCCTATAAATCCACAAAAGCGCAAGTGCAATGAGCGTGAGCGGATAGGTTAAAACATAATAAATTCTAAACCACATTTTAACTCTCTAAATCCACATAAAGTTTGTTCTTTTTAAGCATGTTAACAAGTTGCGTTTCAATGTCTGTGGACTTTTTGTTAACAATAGAAGGTTTTGCCGTGAACACATAATTTTTAACATCAAAGTGCGCAATGTTTAGCCTGCACGCCTCGCTAATTATGCGCTTAACGCGGCTCCTAACCACACTGTTGCCCACCTGTTTGCTAACCGAAATGCCGATTTGCGGATATTTTTTATAGGCGCGCACGAAATGTACACTAAAATCCGGTGCGTGAATAACTGTGCCTTTTTTATAGATATAATTAAATTCTTTGCGTTTTTTTAAACGATTTTTGCTAGAAAGCATTGGCCGCGTTCTCCTATTTAGTTAATTCTTGTTTGCCCTTGTTTCTGCGCCTTTTTAAAACTTTTCTGCCAGATAAAGTTTTCATTCTGGCCCTAAAGCCGTGAACTTTACTGCGTTGTTTTTTCTTAGGCTGATAAGTTTGTTTCATGTTCTGCTCCTTTTAAACGAAAATATTTTAACAAAAAAAAGGAAGGTTGTCAATAAATAAATCAAAAAAATTGCTTTCGACAAATTTTTTCTTATAAATCAACTCTCCCTAAAAGATAATCAATTGAAACTTCAAAATAGTTCGACAAAACATAAAGCGCATCAATCATTGGTGTTCTTTTTAAATTTAGCCAATTGGATATGCTTGTTCTAGGCAAACCCGTTTCGCGCGATAATCCAGAAACGCTCAATTGCCTTTCTTTCATAAGTTCTTTTAAGCGCTTTGCAAACATACGCGATAACTTTTCAATTAATTCCATATAAAAAATATGCCTCAAATGAGTCAAAAATATTTGACATGACTCAATCGAGGCAGTATAATATTAGTATGTTCAAGCGAGGAAATCTGGGGGACCGAAGTTCACTCCCGAAAAGAGAGTAAACTTGGACACGTGTTGTGGCCCGACACAAAAAACTCCGCATAGCGCGGAGTTTTTATTTTATGCGTAGTTTGGATTGTGATAAGAGATGTTGTCGAACACCAGAGCTTCAAATTCGGTGCCTTCAAAAATTTTATATGGTATATTATCATTTAGTGCTTCCCAAAGGGTATCTAATAATGCCTTATGGATTTCGCTAAAATAGTGCCAGCGCTTATCTTCAACATATTTCAAAATATTTTCTGTGCCGCGGCGCAATTTGAATTTATCTTCCAGGCTTAAAATTGAGCAATCGCTAACATTATCTAGCCTATCCGAAAATTTAATAACCAGCGCATATTCGGACATAATTGACATGCGTTCGGCAAGGTATCTATCTTTGCCTTTTTCGTTTTTTTCGTGGTCGATGGTGGTAACTTCCATCACCAGCCCCGCCACCAACTCGCCAAAACGGTCGGTTAACTCGTGGCGGTAAGAAATTTTAGTATCTTCAACCGTGTCGTGCAGCAAAGCGGCCGCAACAAGTTCGGGCAGAACCTCTTTATCTTCCGGTCTGCCATACTCGGTAACAAACTTTTCCACAATTTTTGCCACGCGTATTGGATGAGTAATGTAAGGCGTAACTCCGTCTTTTCTAAATTGACCTTTGTGCTTTTTCTTGGCAAATTTTAGAACTCTATCGTAGTCTAACGCCGCCACCTTGTCCTGTTTACGCTTTAATTTGAGCAAAATTTTATCAATTAAACTCATAGGCGCGCCCACCTTTTACTTATTTGGTCCTCAAAATTTTTTACATAAACCAAAAAAAGATTATTCCTATCATTATAGCACAAAAAACCAATTTGTCAATAAGAAAACAAAAAATTATTACCCCTTCAATCCTCTGGATTGACGGTCCATGTCTTCGACGACGATGTCGCAAATTTCGCCAAGTGTGGCGCAATATTTAAGCACGTCCCAAGGCTCATTGGTGTGGAAATGAATTTTAATGGTTTCACTGTTATCGCCCAAGCCATCTCCAACGGCAATAAGGCAATCGCCTTTAAAATTGTTTAAAAAATAATCTCTAATTTTATCTTCGCTTAAATTTTTGCCCTCAATTAAAAGTTGAGTATCGTATCTAAATTCTATCATATAACATCCTTTAAAGCCACACGGTGTGGCGAACTATTTTTGATTGCGCAAAATTAAAAATTTTAACTTTACAATTAAATTATGCAAAAAAATTTTAAAAAAGTAAAGTAAAAACGTCGCAAAATTCACTTTTGCTAGTTTGTTTCATTAATTTACTAAATCCTTCACACGTTTAAAAGGCACAAAAAAATCCGCATCAGGCGGATTTTTATATCTCAATTTATTAGTAACTTTATTTGTTTGCAACCTTGTTAATTTTATAAACATAGTCGTAAACGCGTTTATTTTCCTCGCTTGAATTTGCAGTGTTGAAAAGCACAGTGTAGCCAAACATTTTTAAGAATGGAGCAATGTTCTTTTCACTGTTATCCACAAGCAAAGTTTCCTCTGCTTTAATTTTCCATTTTTTAAGAGCGTATTGATAAGTGCTTTCCTCAGGAATTAACTTTTTAACTTCGCAAGAAAGCATAACGCCATCAAACAAAGCATCGTCTAACATATAGTGCATTGTATCCACCATTCCCTCGCCAACATTGGCAAGCACGAAAACTTTGTGGCCATCGTCTTTAAGTTTTTTGATGGTGTTGATGGTGGAAGCAATCAACTTGTTGTTAGATTTCAATTTAAGTTTTGTGTAAACGGCTTCAAGCACGGCTTTAGGCTCTTCACTTGCCTTAACAAGCAGTGCCATAAACTCTTCCTCAGTAAGTTTGCCTTTGTTATAGTCATCAACAAGGGCTTTGGTTTTAATTTTTTGTTTGTTTAGGGTTGTGTTAACGGCAAAATTGTGTGCGACATTTGCCCAATAATCCTTTAAAAGCACCTTGTTATATTTGCCTTTATATTGTTTTTTAAGTTCGGCGGGCAAAACACTTTCAACCGTAACATTTTTAACGTCGGTTATAACACCTTCCAAGTCGAAAATAACATTTTTTATCATATGCACCTTCCTTATCTTTTTTGTATTATAACACATATAAAACTAATTTGCAATAGTTATTTTAAAATTTTTAAAATTTCTAATACACCTTAACAAACACCATTGTGGCCAGCACACTTGCAAAATAAGAGGTTGTTATAGTTTTTTCGATGTTCACGGCATTAACGAAAACCGGTTTTTTGTTTAAATTAACAAGTTCATATTTCTTGCCAACATCGTCTATAACAAACACGCCTTGACCGGAAAGTGATGTTGCAAATTCGCTATTATTCCAGCCGTTTGTGGCTGCAAAAATTTTATCGCTATCCACCTCCCTAAACCCGATGCACATAAAATCGTCCGCCGGGTTATATTGCCCGCTTTGCGCTTTACAGTAGGCGGAAACAACAAAATTAATAATGTATGTGCCGGTTAATTCAAACTTGATGGTGTTGTCCGTTTCAAGCGAGATTATGTTGCCCAAATTCGTTTCAATGCGGTTAAATGGTATGCGCCCACCGGATGCAATTTCTTTGCCCTCTGCCGGGAAGTTCCGCGTATCGTCATTATATCCTAGCACTAGCGCAGTTTTAATAAGTTCGGGCCCGGGCTGACCTGGATCGCCTTTTTCGCCTTTATCCCCCTTTGGGCCCATAAAACTTGCCAGCGAGCGGACAGTTGCCTTGTTTGTGTTTTCGTCCACATTTAAAACCGCACCCAAAACTCCGTTGTTTGAAAGCACGGTATCTCCCTTTTTTATCTCTTGATAGCCATAGGGGAAGTTGGTGGCGTTAACATCAACCAGCGCGGCCGTATTAGGATAAAAGGTGGTGGAATAATTGCCATAAATTAGGCTTTTACCCATTTCTCCGGTTGGGCCGGCAGGTCCGGGTTGACCAGGGTCACCCTGCTCTCCGCGCTCTCCCTTCTCGCCATCTGCACCAGGCGGACCTTGTAACCCTTGCGGGCCCGGCTCGCCCCTTTCGCCCTGTAAGCCGCGTTCTCCTCTTTCTCCTTGTAAGCCTTGTTCTCCTTTTTCTCCCGGCTCTCCTTTCTCCCCAGGCTCGCCCTTTTCTCCCCTTTCGCCTTTCTCGCCTTGCGCTCCACGTTCGCCCGGCAAGCCCTGCGCACCACGCGGAATTTTAAAATCTAAAAAATGCGTGTTTTGGTCGTAACTATCCACCACTTCAGCGGGAGAGTCAGCGTCCACAGTTTCAACCGCCGCCACTTGAATTTTATCTGCTTCGCCGTTTGGCCCGGTTGCTCCGCACGGGATTTTAAAAAACAAATTGTGGGTGGAATTTTCAAAATTATCAATAAGTTGCGCTGGTGCACTTGGCTCAACAATTTCAATGCCAGAAATTGCAATTTTATCTGCCTGCCCGGGCATGCCTTGTGGTCCGGTTGGCCCCGGAATTAGTGTAGTGTACCCGACATTTTGGGGCGGCTTTTTGCCCGGTTTTGCACACGGATTGCATTTATTAAAACAATGACATATAGCCATAAAAATTCTCCTTCGTTTAACCATAATATGAAAAACCACCGCTTAAAGTTAAAGAAAAAACTAGGCATTACGCCTAGCCTTTATTTTGTTTTTGTTGATTTTTCTTTTGTGGCATTTTGTTTTTTAAGTTCAACCAAAATGTCGGTTAAAAGTTCTTCTTGCGTTGGCTTTGCAGGTTCTGGTGCTGGTTTGTTGCGTTCCCTTAGTTCGGCAGTTGCTGCAATAACGGCTTTCCTATCCTTAATGTTAACGCCTTCGGCTTTAAGAGTTTTAAGTTCCTCCCTATTAGGCCATTTTTTTGCACTGTTTGTAACGGCATTGCGTGCGTTCATCATAATTTTTACAATTAAGAACAACACAAACGCAATTAACAAGAAATTGATAATGGCGGTTATGAATGCACCCCAATCGATGTAAATTGATTTTGCCAAATCAAGCGTTACGCCATCTGCTTCGTAAGCGCGAATTAAAAATGTGTAAGCACTTTCCCATCCGCCGCCGCATTTAGCAAGCAAGGCATTAATGAGCGGCATTAAAATGCCGTTTGTAAGCGCGGTTATAATTGCCGAAAACGCGCCGCCGATAATAACGCCAACGGCCAAGTCTAGCACATTGCCACGAGCAATAAAATCTTTAAATTCTTTAAAAAACTTTTTCATAATTTCTCCTTTAATAATTTAATTGTAAATCAAAAAAAATTAAAAGGCAACTAAAAATTAAAGGTTTTAACATTTTAAATAAAAAACCGCCAAATAAAAGCGGTTTTTGTTTCGTAATTTTCAGTTTATTATTTTATTTGCTATTTTTGTTTTCGTCTGTCAATTTTTTTATTTTTTAATTAAATTAAATTTAATTATTATTTGTTTCGCCTGTTTCATTATTTTCTTTTGTTTTAGTTTCATTTATTTCGGTTTTGCTCGTCGCGTTCGGCTCAGCGGCGGATTCTTTAACAGTTACGCCATATTTTTTAAGTTGTTTAAAAATTTGGTTGCATCCTGTTGCCGAAAGTCCGCTTGCCGCACCCACCAAAATTGCACTAAACAAATTGTTGGCAACAATTAGGCTTGGCAAAAAGTAATAAAACAACACGCCAAAAGTAACACCTAAAATTAAACCAATAATTGGAATAAAATTAAGCATTTTTTCGTTTGCTCGCGCAATGGTTTTGTAAACTTCAATTAGACCATACACCACCGCAACAATAATTGGAACACAAATAATTTCCATTTTTTTCTCCTTTATTCTTTGCTCGAATTTTCAATTAAAAAGTTAACCATTTCGCTATTAACTTTGTTATATTCGGTAAGCGCTTCTTTGGCATCGGAATTTTTTTCTGCACTGTTAATTACTGTTGAATTGCTCATGGCAAGTTTGCCAAGTGCGTTAAGGCTTTTTAAAATTAAAATGTCTTTTTTGTGATTTTCTTTATCTTTAACAGTGTCCGAATTATGCCTTTGTTTTATATAGTGCTGCAGCAAGAAAAGCACCATACCAGAAATGATGCTGCAAACACTGCTTATTATAACTGATAACATTTTTATCTCCTCTAAAACCTGCCAAAATTTGGCAAAAATTTTTAAATAAAATTTTTATTTATTTTTTAGTAAAAATATTTTTTAATTTAACCTTTTATTAATTAAAAATTTAAAAATAAATTAATTTTTTATTTGTTTTTTAATTATTTTTTATTGTTTTTTATTAAATTTATTGCGTTTTTATCATGTTTTTACAAATTTTTATTAAATTTTTGCCAAACTTGGCTAATACATTGTATGAAAAAAGCGCCCGCTTTTTGCAGGCGCAATTTAGTTGTTAATTATGCACAAAATTTCATCAAGGGTTTTTCGGTTTTTAGGGTATTTTGGCTCAGCCATTACGCCCACCGCCATGGCACACACCAAGCGATTTTTCTTTGAAATAAAATTTTCCTTTTCCGTGCCTTTTAATTTTTTCAAAATGTAGTCGGCAAGTTCGTTATGCACAAAATATGTGTCGCAAATCCAAAGGCAGCCAAGGCCCATGTCGGTTGCTTTTAACATCATATGTTCCACCGCGCCGCCAATGCTTAAAAGTGCGGAAATATCTTCCACCTTGGTGCGCGTTATGTTTTCGGTGTCGGCAAACACCAAAATTATGGCAGGGCAACTTTCCAAAATTTTGCCCGTGGCAAAAACGCTGCTTGCGCCCAACATTTTTTCTTTATTATTTTTATTTTTAATGTAATAATTTTCCAAAATGTTGGCAATGTCGTGACTTTCTTCTTTTGCTTTTATGCAAACAAATTTCCACTGTTGCGCATTTTTGCTTGATGGAGCAAGCCGAGCGGCCTCCACAATTTGTTTAATTTTTGCATCGCTAATTGCGGTTGGCAAATAACTTCGGCACGAGTGCCTTTCCTTAATTAAATCATCTAATTTCATATTCACATTATATCACAAAATTCGCCCTGTTCAAAACATTTAATAAAAATAAATAATATTTTCACATTTGTCCATCTTAATTATAAGGAGAAATTATGGCAATTAAATTAGCAATTTCGTTTGGCTTGGTGTATATCCCAGTGAGTTTGAGCGCGGCGGTTAAAAATAACGACATCGGTTTTAACATGATTGACAAAAACACAATGAGCCGAATTAAATACAAAAAAACTTGTGTGGACTGCAACGAAAAAGAAGTTAAAAATGAAGATATTGTGCGCGGCTATCAGTACGAAAAAGATAAATATGTTATTTTCACCGATAAGGATTTTGAAAAATTGAAAACTGAAAAAGATAAAACCATTTCTATTGAGCAGTTTGTGGATTTAGGCGAGGTTGACCCAATCTATTTTGATAAATCCTATTACGTCAGCCCCAACGGTGCGGACAAGGCGTTTAATTTGCTAATGGAGGCCATGAAAAAGCAAAATAAGGCGGGCATCGCAAAAACAGTTTTAGGCAGCAAAGATACCTTAATTTTGTTGCGCGTCAGTGAAAATAAAATGTTATTAAACACCATGTTTTTTGCTGAGGAAATTGTATCGACGCCCGAAATTAAGCCCGCAAAGTTAGATAAAAAAGAAGTTGAACTTGCCGAAACTTTAATTAATCAATTAACAAGCGAATTTAACATTTCCGCTTTTAAGGACGATTACACCGAACGCGTTAAAGCGGCAATAAAAAAGAAAATTTCGGGCGGGCAAATTGTTGCGCCAAAAGAAAAGAAATCATCTGCGCGCGTTATCAACATTATGGACGCACTTAAAAAGAGTTTAACCGCCACAAAAAAGCAAAAACCTAAAGCAAAAAAAGCCGAAAAACAAGCACCTAAAAATGTCGAAAAGCGGGCATCGAAAAAATTAAAACTTGCAAAATAACTTTCCATGTCATGCCGATCGGAGTAAAGCATCTATTTAAAAAAGAAAATTCACAAAACACCCAACCTTCTATGTTATGCTGAACGAAGTGAATCATCTATCTTGCGTGTCATTCTGAGCGCAGCCGAAGGAACTATCTCCCGTGTCGTTCTGGGCGAGTAAGCGAGCGAAGAATCTCAATTGCAAATTTTTTATAAAAGGAAAAAATATGAAATTAACAACCTACAATAAAAAGCGCAATTTCAGTGCAACAAGCGAGCCACAAGGCAGGCCGCAAGCAAAAAGTGCGGGCGGCATTTTTGTTATTCAACACCATTTTGCGCGACGCGAGCATTACGATTTTCGGCTTGAACATAACGGCGTGCTTTTAAGTTGGGCGGTTCCAAAGGGATTGTCCAACAATCCTAACGACAAACGCCTTGCCGTGCAAGTTGAGGACCACCCACTTGAATATGCAAAATTTGAAGGCGTAATTCCCGCGGGTAATTATGGTGCGGGCTCAGTTGAAATTTTTGATTTTGGCACATTCACACCAAGCTATGATTTGGATTTCGGCATAAAAAAAGGACACATAAAAATTAAATTAAACGGCAAAAAATTTAACGGTGAATATTCTCTTATTAAAATGAAAAACGCCGGCAACAAAAATGAAAATAAAAATAAAGAAAATAAAAAAATAAATGTTGAAAAAATAAATAAAACAGAAAATAAAAAATTTAAAAACACAAAAGAAAATAACCTTTGGTTTATAAAATGTGAAAGCGCGCAAAAAATTAAAAATAAAGAAATAAAAAATTCAAATAAAAATCCATTTAAAAATTGTTCCGTGCAGTTGTGCACATTAACTAACAAAATTCCCACCGGGAAAGACTGGGTATTTGAAATAAAATACGATGGTTACCGCGTTGTAACTTATAAAGAAGACGAAAATGTGAAATGTTTAACGCGGAATAATAAGGACTACACAAAAAGATTTCCATCAATCGTTGAGGGCATAAAAAAATTAAAATTTAATTGTATTTTAGACGGCGAAGTTGTGGCATTTGATAATTTAGGAAAATCTGATTTTTCGCTATTACAAGAAAAATTAAAAACTGCGCCAAATGAACTAGAATATGTTGTTTTTGATTTGCTTGCACTAAATGGAAAAGACCTTCGCACCATACCATTAATTAAGCGAAAAGAAATGTTAAAAAATATTTTAATAAAAAGTTCTAAAAATTTAATTTTTAGTGAACATATTATCGGCAAAGGAAAGCAATGTTTCAATTTTGCAAAAAAGAATAATTTGGAAGGAATTGTTGCAAAAAATATTAATTCAGTTTACGCAGGCAAACGCAATGAAGATTGGCTAAAAATTAAATGTTACATGCGGCAAGAATTTGTAATTATTGGCTTTTTAACAACTGAAAAAAATCCGCTTTTAAGTGCAATTTTAGTGGGATATTATAAAAATAAAAAATTATATTATGTTGGAAAAGTTGGAACGGGTTTTAATGAAAAATTAAAAAAAGAATTAAATAATAAATTAAATAAAATTAAATCTGATTGCAAAGTCGATTTTTTACCAAATAAAAAAATAAAAGCAAATTGGGTTAAACCTAAATATGTTGCCGAAATTAAGTTTGCAGAACTTACTAAAGATAGCATTTTGCGTCAGCCAAGTTTTGTTGGCTTGCGTGAAGATAAAGATGCAAAAACAATTAATTTAGAAATAGGAAAATAATATGAAAGAAATTAAAATAAATGGCATAAAAATAAGTTCGCCCGAAAAAATTATTTTTAAAAATAAAATAACAAAATTAGATGTGATTAATTATTATAATGATATTTCTAATTATTTATTAAAGCACATTAAAAATAGACCAATTTCAGTTATTCGCTGCCATAGTGCAAATAACAAAAGTTGTTTTTTTAAAAAACACCCTGAAAATGAAAGTATAACCCACAAAATTAAAATTAACAAGGCCGAATATTTTTATTTATCAACAAAAAAAGAAATTATTTACGAAGCGCAAATGGGCACAATTGAATTTCATTTCTGGGGTTGCACAGCCCCCGAAATAAATAAACCAAATTTAATGGTTTTTGACCTTGACCCAGATGAAAATTTGCCAATTAAAAAACTTAGAGAGGGTGTTAAATTATTAAAACAAGTTTTAGATAATTTAAACTTAAAATCCTATTTAAAAACAAGCGGCGGCAAAGGTTATCACATATTAGTGCCAATAAAAAATTTAAATTGGAAAAATTTTAGTGAATTTTCAAAACAGATTGCAATTTATTTAGAAGAAAAATATCCGGATTTATTCACAACAAACATAAAAAAAATAAACCGAAAAAATAAAATATTTATCGATTTTTTACGCAACAAAAAAGGAGCAACTTGCGTTGCACCATATTCACTGCGCGCCCGCGATAACGCACCAATCTCTTTCCCCATTGCTTGGGCAGACCTAAACAAAATTAAACCCAACGAAATTACAATAAAAAATTACAAAAAATATTTAAAATAACGAGTGCACGCCAGGCGGTTCGCCGCAATTTATTGCGGAGTGCACAAAGTGCACAATCCGCCACCTTAATTTGACTTTTAAAGAGTTACGCAGTGCTCTTTATAAGCAAAGGGGTCCCCACAAGACGAATGTTGCAGTGGGGTAAGCGCAGTGGTCGCATAAAGATTGTAATTGTAAGCCGTGGCGCAACAATTCAATTTAAAGGCGTACCACGAGCATGGCGGAAAGTGGCGGATTCGTATTCAAGCAAACGAAGTGCAGCGTCAATTGTCGGGAGCAAAATTCTTACTATGCTTTGCCTACTTGCGACCGACACGCCCGGCGGTTCGCCGCAATTTTTGCGGAGTGCACAAGGTGCACAATCCGCCACCTAACAAGTTGATTTTAATTCTTGGCGGAAAGTGGCGGATTCGAACCGCCGAAGGCTTTCACCTTACCGCTTTTCGAGAGCGGCACATTCGACCTCTCTGACAACTTTCCACGTCGCAACTTTTATATTATATCATAAATTTGTTTTAATGTAAAGGCAGAAAGGATAATTTGTTTAGAAAATTGTGTGCGCAAAAATTTAGGGTCGATATCAAGCGGGGTTAATCTAACTCTATCCAGCCCGTCGCTATCCTTTAAAATGTTAAATAGTGTGCGAATTTTTTTGTTTTCTTTAATGCCATATTGCGCCAACAAATCGCCAAATTCGTTATCGTTAATTGAGTGCGCCTCAATAATGCACTGCAAAATATTTAATTCCCTTTTCGAGAGTTTTAAACCGAAATTTTTTAATTTTTCTGCACTGCGTTTTCCGTGCGTTCTATCCTCTTTGTCATTAATTCTGCCCGTGTCGTGATACATTGCCAAAATCAGCGCCAAATAGCAATTTCTTTTGTTCAATTTCAACAAAACCGAAAGGCAAAATGCCCAAAATGTGGTACGCTCAATATGGCAAATACCATGCGTGTGGCTTTTGTAAATAACATCTAATTTGATTGAGTTAATTGTCTTATTAAACAACGGGAAAAGGCGCGAATTTTTCATCGTTTCAACAAGCGTTTTTAATTCAAATTGCTTTTGACCAGCCTTCTCCACCGCTCTCATAATAGAGGAATAATTTTCGCCTGATTTTTCAAACGCGAAATTCTCAACAATATTGCCATTAAAAATTTCATTTAAAAATTTTGAATTAAACTCTAACTTTTTCATTTTTTGCACCACTCTATAAATTTTTTAAAGATTTTGTTATGTAAATCATCTTTATAATATAACGACTCTGGATGAAAGCGCAACCCTATAAAACACTTTTTTGTTGCATCTTCCACCACTTCAATGTTGCCATCATCATCGTAGGCGGAAACTTGCAGTTTGTTTGGGTTATCTATTGTGCGATTGTGGCGAGAATTAACTTTCATTTTTGTCGTTTTAACCATTTCGTAAAATTTTGTGTTCGGTTTAATAAATATATCGTGCACATAATCACTATACATATCATGGTGTTTCGTCTTATCTTTAATCTCTTTAATAGAGCCGCCAATTGCCCTAATCATATTATTCTGCCCGGCGCAGATTGCAAGAAGTGGGATGTCGTGTTTATAACAATAAAGTGCAATCCACACTTCATAAAAATCGCTGCCGTTGCCGCCACCCAAAATTATGCCGTCACAAAGGTTAATTTGTGCAATTAAATTTTCTTTTTCTTTTGTGCTAAGCAATTTGTTAATATTTTTGCAAATTACATTTTCATTAACAATATCAACCATTGTCAAATCTCGTGTGGATGGCAAAATGCCAATCGCCACTCCGCCATTTGCAAAAATCGCATCTTTAATTTCATCTCTAAGCACGGTGTTTTCACGAAGTCTGCGCGTCTGTTCGTGCTTTGCCACAATTCCTATTATTACCTTTTCTTTCATAAGTTAAATTTTAGCATAAAATAATATTTATTTCAAATTAAATAACGCTTTTAATTTAATTTTTGTGTTATAATGATTGTATGAGAAAAATTGAAAAGCAAGGCACAACAAAAGCCTTTCAAGTTGAAGAGAGCATACGAAAAAGGTTTAAAAAAGAACTGTTTTCCAAATTTTGCCGCGCCATAAACGACTATGATTTAATTGCACCAAACGATAAAATTGCGGTGTGCATTTCGGGCGGAAAAGATAGTTTTTTAATGGCGAAACTCTTTCAAGAATTAAAGCGCCACAACAAAATTCCGTTTGAACTTGTGTTTTTGTGCATGGACCCGGGCTACAACAAAAAAAATCGCGCGCTGATTGAAAAAAATGCTGAGATACTTGAAATTCCGCTCACAATTTTTGAAACCAACATTTTTGAAAATGTAATTAACATTGAAAAATCGCCATGCTACATTTGCGCGCGCATGCGCCGCGGCCACCTTTACGCCAAAGCCAAGGAGTTAGGTTGCAACAAAATTGCGCTCGGCCATCATTATGATGATGTTATTGAAACCATTTTAATGAGCATACTTTATAGCGGGCAATTCCAAACCATGATGCCAAAAATTAAAAGCGCACATTTTAAGGGCATGCAACTCATCCGCCCGCTCTATTTAATCCGCGAGGACGACATAAAACATTTTGCAAAATATAACGAACTAACCTTCTTGCAATGCGCCTGCAAATTTACCGAGCGCACAAACGAAAACGCGCACGGCGAACTAGGTAAACGCAAACAGACAAAGGACCTTATTGCGAAACTCAAGCAATCCGACCCAATGATTGAAGCCAACATTTTTAAAAGCGTTGAAAACGTAAATTTAAACACGCTAATTTCTTATAAAGATAAACGCAACAAACTCCACCACTTTAACGAAAATTTTAAGAAATAAAAAATTGTAAACTCAAATAAAAAATTCAAAATGTTTTGTTGTTGCAAACAAATAAAAATCTCATTTTTCATTGACATTTTTTTGCTTTTATTTTACAATAATAAAGGGCTAAAAAATGAGCAAATTATATTTTAAATATGGTGCAATGGGCAGCAGCAAAACGGCGCAAGCCTTAATGTGCCGCTTTAACTACATAACAAAGGGTTTTGAAGTGTTTTTGTTTAAACCCAAAACCGACACTCGCTGCGTGGTGGACGGCAAACCAATGGTCAGTTCGCGCATCGGGCTAAAGCAGGAGTGCATTGAGTTTGATAAAAACGAAAGTTTCATTGACCTTTACAAGCATTATGTTAAAACTATAAACAGCGTTTTTATTGTTGACGAATGCCAATTTCTTTCCACCAAACAAGTTAACGAACTAAAAATTATTTCGCAAAAAATCCCGGTGTTGTGCTATGGCCTGCTTACCAATTTTAAAACCGAACTTTTTGAAGGCAGCAAACGGCTAGTTGAAATTGCGGACTCGCTAAGCGAAATTAAATCGGTTTGCAAATGCGGGCGCAAAGCAACAGTTAATGCGCGCCTTGTTGACGGAAAAATTGTAACCACGGGCGCAGAAGTGCAAATCGGCGCAGACGAAAGTTACGAAGGCATGTGCTACAACTGCTACCTAAATAGATTGCGCACACAAAAATAACACAATCTAATAAAATAAAAACTTTTAAAGAGTTAACGACAAGCTATAGAAAAAAGGCTTATTCTTTAAAAACACGGGGTCCCCACAAAACGAATGTTGCAGTGGGGGATGGCGGTGCAAACAAATTACAAGTAAAAAAGGAGTCCCCGTTAAAAACTTGCTTTTTAATGGGGATAAGGAGCAACCGAACCCTAGGCTTATGTTTGTGTAGTGTAACGAAACAAACTAGCAAAGGTGAGAGTTGCGACGTGCGGTTATGGCGAAATGGCAGACGCGCTAGATTCAGGTTCTAGTGGTGGCATCACCGTAAGGGTTCAAGTCCCTTTAACCGCACCAAATAAATTAAACATAAAATTTTATTTGCAAACTTAGGAGTGAATTTTGAAATATACTATTGAAGATGTTAAGAGAATAGTTAAAAATAAATTAAAAATTAAAAGTGTAGAATTTTTAGGTGCTGGCAATCATTGTGAAGCATTTTGCATAAATAATAATTTGGTTATAAAATTACCTAAGCACAAGAAAGCAAGTGATTGTTTGCAAGTGGAAATGAATATTTTGGAAGGATTGCAAAACAAACTAAATTTAGGAATACCAAACGTGACATTTAAAGGGAAGTTCAAAACAGGCAAAGAAGAATTTGTATATTCGGTTTCTAAAAAACTTAATGGCAAAAAGTTAAGTCGAGAAGAATTTTTAAAGTTAAGCAAAAGCAATAAAGAAAAATGTGCTAATATTATTGCAAAATTTTTGTTTGACCTACACAATCAAAAACAGATATTGCCAATAAAAAGAAAAGATTTTGTGCTTTTGCATGGAGATTTTAGTTTAAATCATGTGTTGTTTAATGAAAACAATTTGCCTTGCGGAATTTTGGACTTTGGTGATGCAAGAGTTGGAAAACCTATGAGTGATTTCATTTATTTACTTGACGATGAAGATGATGAAGAGTTTGGAAAAGACTTTGGCTTGCAAGTTTTAGAAAAATACAATAAGTTGCGAAATAAATATTAATAAAATACGATTATGTTAGATTGGCAATAGTCAATTTTGTTAAAATTGTGCTGTTTTTTCGGTCGGTTTGGGCGGATTTTTGATAATTTTAGGAAAAATTTTTGATTTTTTTGCGAAAAAGTGTTGCATATAACAAAATTTTGTGGTAAACTAAATAAGTTTAGTTTCGGCTTAATTAATTTTTATTATATTGTCAAAGGAGCACATATGACAAAAATTATTGAGTTTTCCGGCATTTGTAAAGATTTCAAAATCCCACTTAAAAGCAAAGGATTTTGGGGCGGTGTTAAAAGCCTATTTAAGCGCCAGCACAAAATAATTCACGCGTTAAAAGACGTTTCGTTTTCAATTGAAGAGGGCGATATTGTTGGCTACATTGGGCCAAACGGCGCGGGCAAAAGCACCACAATTAAAATTATGAGTGGCATTTTAACGCCAACTTCGGGCGATTGCAAAATTGACGGCTTCACCCCGTGGAAGAACAGAAAAAAATATGTTAAAAACATAGGGGTTGTGTTCGGTCAGCGTTCGCAGTTGTGGTGGGACGTGCCAATAAAAGATAGTTTTTTACTTTTAAAAGATATTTATAAAATTCCAACTGAAGAGTTTAATGAAACATTAGCACTGCTCACCAAAGTGCTTAATTTAACTGACCTATTAGATTGTCCGCTAAGGCAACTTTCACTTGGGCAAAAAATGAAATGCGAACTTGCAGGTGCGCTACTTCACAAACCTAAAATTTTGTTTTTAGATGAACCAACAATCGGCCTTGATGCGGTAACAAAACTTGCGGTTAGAGATTTTATTAAATACATAAATCGCACTTGGCACACCACAATTATTTTAACCACGCACGACATGAGTGACGTTGACGCGCTAACCAACAAAATCATTTTAATTGGCAAGGGTCAAATTTTATATAACGGCAGTTTTGCAGAAATTAAGCACAAATATGGCACGGCAAAAACCATAACCGTTGAGTTTGCAAAAGAGTATCCGCAAGTGGAACTTGAAGGCTACGAAGTTGTTTCGCACAACAAAAACACCGCCGTTTTTAAAACAGATAATAAAGAATTTAACACACGAGATTTTATCAACCACATAAGCGAAAAATATGAGTTGGTAGATTTTTCTGTGGACATGGTGAGCGTGGACGAAATTTTGGCAAAACTTTACACCGAATATGATATATAGGAGGAAAAGTGGGTTCTTATTTTGGTCTTTTTAAAATGCACTTTAAGGGCGAAATTCAATATCGCGCCAAAGCAATTTCGGGTGCATTAACGCAGTTTTTTTGGGGCGTTATGTACATCTATCTCTATTCCGCCTTTATGGGCAGGGGAATAGAAGGTTTTTCCACCGCGCAAATGGTAACATATGTTTGGCTTGGCCAAGCCTTCTTTGCAATGCGCTTTGTGAACGTGCCAAAAAATGTTTGCACGCAAATTGAAAATGGCGACATCTGTTATAATTTTGTTCGCCCGCTCAATTTATACAATCAGTGGTATTTTAGTTACATTGGCTCAACGCTTGCAAGCACCTTGCTCCGCTTTATTCCAATAATTGTGGTTGCATCAATTTTGCCAGCCAGCATGCGCCTATCACTGCCCGTTAGTTTGCCCGCATTTTTGTTGTTCTTAATCGCGTTAATTATTGGTATGTTAATTAATGGCGCAATTTCAATGTTTGCAGTTTATTTAACATTTATAACACTTTCAACGCGCGGCTCAACCGGAATTGTTAATGTTGTGGTTGGCCTACTTGGTGGCGTATATTTGCCACTTCCAATGCTGCCACAAGCGTTACAAAATGTGTTAAATTATATGCCGTTTAGGTGTATAAGCGATTTGCCGTTTAGAATTTACATTGGCAATATGGACATTAAAACGGCACTTGTTCAAATTTTAATTTCACTCGCTTGGCTCATTGCATTAATAATAATTGGAAAATTGCTATTAAAATCCTCGCTTAAAAAGACGGTTATTCAAGGGGGTTAAAATGCTATATAACAAATATTTTAACATGCACGTAAAATCGTCAATGCAATACCGCTTAAACACGCTTTTAATTGCCATAACTCAGGTGGTTATCTCGCTTGGCGAATTGGCAACAGTGTGGATTATGTTTAAGCAATTTAAATCGGTTGGATATTGGGGATTTTACGAAACACTATTAATGTTTGGCATAATAACAACCGTGTTTTCGTTTGCCGAATGTTTTGCGCGTGGCTACGATGAATTTGCAAAATTGATTCGCACCGGCACGCTTGATAGAATGCTCATCCGCCCGGTAAATTTGCACTTCCAAATTTTTGCAAACAACATTGAATTTTCAAAACTCGGGCGCGTTGTGCTTGGAATTGTGGTTTCAATAATCGCGCTTATGCATTTGGCAATTAGTTGGACAATTTATAAAGTGCTGGTGCTAATTTCGGTTTACATTTGCGGCGTGGTGGTTATAACCGGCATATTTATGATTGGCGCAGGCGTTAGCGTTTTCACTGTTGAAAATTTGGAGTTTATTAACATTATAACTAACGGCGGAAAAGAACTTTCGTTTTACCCAATTAACGTTTACAACAAATGGCTTGCCCGCATTTTCACTTTCATTTTGCCGTTTGCTTGCTTTAATTATCTGCCAATCTCTTACCTAATGGGTTACGGCAGTTTGCCACAAGTGATTTACGCAATTTCGCCGCTAGTTGGCTCACTATTTATAATCCCGTGCGTGCTATTCTTTAATTGGTGCATAAAGAAATATCAAAGCACAGGCACTTAGCATCGCAAATTGCGTTCCAACAAAATTTTTCAAAAAATTTTTAAAAAGGTATTGACAACCCCCCCCTGTGCTATAATAAAAAAACAAAAGGAGAATTTTATGAAAGAAAATAATAAAAAAATTATGGATTTAAAATATGTTAAACCCGCTGCTGTTGAACAATTAACCGAATGTCGCTCTTATTTTGAAATAAGGCGATGGCTAGACAAAAATTTAACAGATGCTGATTTTGATAACGGTTTGTATGTGTTTAGAACAGATACCTATGAAGAAGAGCATCCAGATTTTGTTAGTTTATTCTTTGTTGGTAGCACAGAGAAAAAAACTATTTGGCGATGCATTGATTTAAACAAAACCGCCAAAATTTCAGAATTTAAAAATGGCTATTTTGTTGTGTCGTTTGAGGACGGCTCAAAAACTATTGTTGTTCCTTTCATACAATCAGATATCATTACTTTAGATTATAGTAAGGAAGTTGCAGAGGACTTAGACAAAGCCTATGAAAATCCTTTATCATTTATGAAAGCTGAACAAAATGATATTGACAGCCCTGGAGTGTTAGAATTATTCCGTGCCATTGCAGAATGGTCGTTCTATCAAAGGCAGAAAGAAACAGAGCAACTTTTTGAAGACTTGGAAGAAAAACTTTCAAACACTGATGATAAAACTTTTTAAGCGGTTAACCCCGCTTTTTTTATTGATAAAAATTAAGCACAATAAAAACAATTAAAAAACGGAACGTAAAATTCCGCTTTTTATTTTTTATTGTATTTAACTAAAATTTAGTTTAGAAATCAATTAGTTTATCTAAATTTTATTTGCGCCATATTCAATTTTTTTATCTTGATTTAACAGGTAAAATTAAGAAAATAAATTCGTCCCCTTCGCTTGGTGTTATAACGCATGGTTGAATTTGGCTATTGAAATTCATTTTAACATAAGGGTTATCAATAACGCGCAAACAATCGCTAAAATATTTACTATTGAACGAAATGTTTAAATCGCTACCCTTAACCCCAACCGTGATGTTTTCACGCGTGTTGCCAAGTTCACTGTTTGAAGTGAGCATTA
The DNA here is from genome assembly GCA_947630405.1 of uncultured Clostridia bacterium. Taxonomy (GTDB): domain Bacteria; phylum Bacillota; class Clostridia; order Christensenellales; family UBA1242; genus Onthoplasma. The sequence goes on along the minus strand of CANRHL010000001.1, from coordinate 62,931 downwards.
AATTCTTTTCCTTAATATCGAATTTAACAAGGTTGTTTTTGTCTATTTTAGAAAGCACGCTTGCCCTATCAATTGCGTCCTCAAGTTGCTCACGATTAATGGTAACTATTGTTGCAAAATCTTTTGGCAAAATTTGGCGGTAGTTAATAAACTGGCCATCGATAAGCCTGTTTATAATTATTGTGTCGCCTAAATCCACCATAATGTTGTTAGAGTGAATGTAAACTTTAATGTTGCCTTCGTTATCAAGCACTTTAACAATTTCGTTAAGGTTTCTGCCCGGAACAATAATTTTAAAGTCGCTTGTTGACATAACTAATGGCTTGTTAGATATGCTTAATCTGCAACCATCAACTGCAACTGCCTTAATTTCGTTTTTGGCGGTTTCAAGTAAAATTCCTTTTAAAATTGGGCGGCTATCGTCCTGCGCAACTGCATAAAATACATTGTTAATTAGTGATTTAAAATTCTCTTTTGAAATTTCAAAATAATCGGTTTTTTCAACTTCTTTGATTGTAGGAAATTCACTAACTTCCATGCATTGTATTGTGCCTTCGCTATCGGTATAGGAAATTTTTAGTTGGTTTTTTTCGTTAAGTTCACACTCGATTTGTTCGCCGGTTAGTTTTTTAATATACTCGCCGAACAATCTGCCTGGAACAACTGTTTCACCAGCACTTTCAACTTCTGCCCTAATGGTTTTTTCCACTGTCATTTCAAGGTCTGTGGCGGTTAAAACAATTTTATCGTCCCCACACACCATTTTTATGCCTTCCAAAATTTGAGAAGTGGTTTTGCCACTGATAGCCTTGCTAACAACTGCAATTGCCTCGCTAATTTCCAATCCATCGCATTTAAATTTCATCGTTTGTCCTTTTAAACCCCTAACGTATCTATGATACAACAACATATTAGCAAAAGCGCCCGTATATGTCAAACAAAATTAAAATATTTTGTAAAAATTTGCAAAATTTTTTTCAACTTTTTATGCTATAAATATTTTATATTTATAATTTTCAAAAAATAGGCCAAAAATACTATAAAATAGTATTTTCATCGATTTTCGCGCGAATTTATTTATTAATTTATTTTTTATTTTTTTGATAATGATTTTTTTATTAAAGAGTGTGGAAAAGTGGATAACTTTTTTACCCCGCCAAAATAGCACTATATATTGGCAAAAATTGGCATATTCACAACAAAACTTATGCACATTAGTTGTGATTAAGATGTTAATAAATCCGTTAAAACTGTTGTTAACTAAAAAATATGGGTGCATAACTTTTTTTATGACCGCCGGCATTATTAAAATTAAAACGGGCGAGATTATTATAAAAAAATTGTAGATTAGTTTGACAATTAAAAATTTTTTACTATAATAAACATTAGGAGAATGCTATGTTGTTGCAAGAACAGTGGAAGGAAGTTTTAAAAAAACTAGAAAATGAAGTTACCGCAGTAACTTATGATTTGTGGATAAACACGCTAACCCCAGCAAGGTATCAAAACGATGAGCTCATTTTGTTAGCGCCAAGCATCACGGCAAAAACGCAAGTAAATCAGCCCGGAATTTTTGAAAAAATTACAAAATGTGTGCGCTCTGAGTTCACACCTTACACCTTTGTTAGCATTGTTGAGGCACACGAGTATGAAGAAAGCCTAAGGCAAACCAACGAACAAGCGGAAGAAGTTGAAACTAAGGAAACACCAACCAAAAGCAAGTTTAACAAAAAATATACGTTTGAAAATTTTGTTGTGGGCAAATCCAACCAAGTTGTTTGTGCAGCAATGCAAAACGTGGCAGAGCACCCGGGAGAAAAATTTAATCCACTATTCATTTATGGCGGAGTTGGGCTTGGCAAAACACACTTACTTCACGCCGTGGGCAACTATTTAGAGGAACATAATAAAGACCTTAATGTGTTATATGTCACTTGCGAAAAATTTACAAACGATTATGTTGAAAGCATACGAAACAGTAAAAAATCGAGCAACGATTTTAGAGAAAAATATAGAAATGTTGACGTGTTGATGGTGGACGATATCCAGTTCATTTCAAAGAAGATGGGCACGCAGGAGGAGTTCTTCCACACTTTTAACGATTTATACCAAAACAACAAGCAAATCATCATTGCGTCTGACCGCTCGCCTAACGAGATGAGCGCACTTGAAGAAAGGCTTAGGAGCAGATTTTCTAGTGGACTAATTCAAGATATTCAAGAGCCAGATTACGAAACCAAAGTTGCCATTTTAAAGAAAAAATGCAGCCAAGAAGGTTATTTGGTTGACGATGATGTTATCGATTTAATTGCTCAAAAATCTGGCACAAACGTGCGTGATATGGAAGGCATTTTAAGTAAAGTGGTGTTCTACTCAAGTTTGCTTAACAAAACTCACACTTCGCTTGAAGATGCCAAAGAAGCGCTTAAAGATTACGCCGAAACTGAGCGCGTGGACTTGGACGCAAACAAAATTATTAACACAATTTGCGAGTTCTTTAAGGTTACAAAAGAGGATTTAATTTCAAGCAAACGCAACAAAGAAATTGTTGAGCCAAGGCAAATGTGTATATATTTAATTAATGATATGCTCAACGTTCCGCTAACTGCCATTGGCACAATGTTTGGCGGGCGGGACCACACCACAATTATGCATGCAAGGGATAAAATTTCAAACCAAATAAAAACCAACCCCCATGTTAAAATGTTGGTGAACGATTTAAAGTCGCGCTTATTAAAAAATTAAAAGTGGCTAGTTGCCACTTTTTTGTTGCTTTTCAAAATTATAACTGGTTTTGCACATATTTTCTAAATCGCGCTCTGCCTTCCAATGAAGTTCTTTATAGGCTTTATCTGCATTGGCGTAGCAAACGTCAACATCGCCCGGACGGCGAGCAACAATTTTATACTTAACCTTGTTGCCGCACACCTTGTTGTAGGCATTAACAATATCCAACACTGAATAGCCAACGCCCGTGCCTAAATTGTAAATTTTAAGCCCGCATTTAGACTTTAATTTTTTAATTGCACAAACATGGCCTAACGCTAAATCCACCACGTGAATGTAATCTCTAACGCCAGTGCCATCCTTGGTGTTATAGTCGTTACCAAAAACGCTAAGGCAATCTAACTTGCCGGTTGCCACGCGTGAAATGTAAGGCATTAAATTGTTAGGAATTCCGTTAGGATTTTCACCAATAAGGCCGCTATCGTGCGCACCAATTGGGTTGAAATAGCGAAGGATGATAAAGTTAAATGAATTATCGCTTGCGTAAACGTCCTTTAAAATTTCCTCAATAAACAATTTTGTTCTGCCATAAGGGTTGGTTGCCCCAGTTGGAAAATCCTCATAAATTGGCATGGATTTTGCCGCGCCATAAACCGTTGCGCTTGAACTGAACACAAAATTCTTAACGCCATGCGCTTTCATAACTTCCAACAAATTGATGGTGGAAATTAGGTTGTTATCATAATAGGCTAGAGGTTTTGCTACCGATTCACCAACCGCTTTTAGCCCGGCAAAATGAATTACCGAATCAATTTTATTTTCGCTAAAAACTTGGTTTAAAAATTTATAGTCCCTAACATCTCCAACATAAACTTTAAAGTTGATTTCGTTTATCTCGCGGGTGGCGGAAACAATTTTTTTAATTTTTTCTTTAACAGATAAATCGCTATTTGAAAGGTTATCAATAATAACCACATCCTCATTAGCGTTTAAAAGTTCAACTGCGGTGTGCGAGCCAATGTAACCAAGCCCGCCGGTTAATAAAACACTCATAATTCCTCCTATTTTTATTATACAAAATTTTTATGTTTAGTAAATTAAATTTAGCATGTTTTTACACTACCGTTTTCAATTTTAATTGTGTTATATGGCAAATTTATGTTTGGAATTTGCGTGCAGGTTATTAAAGTTTGAAATTTATTTACAAACTCTATTAATTTATTTTGCCTTGAATTATCTAGTTCACTTAAAACGTCATCTAATAGCAGCACCGGATATTCGCCAATTTCTTTTTTAATAACCTCCATAAGCGAAAGTTTAACAACAAGCGCAATAGTTCGCTGCTGGCCCTGGCTTGCATAAAGTTTGGCATCGGTGTTATTTATTGAAAACTCCAAATCATCTCTGTGTGGGCCAATAAGCGTAAAGCCAAGTTCAAGCTCTTTATCCAAATTTTTATTAAACTGATTTTGTAAATCTTCTTTAATTGAAAGGTCAGTTTTTTTATAACTATATTCAATGTTAAGCATTTCATTTTCGGTTATAATGCTGTGAATTTTTGTGGCTTCGGCTTTCAGTTTTTCGACAAATTCAAGCCGTTTTAAAATTATTTTTTCCGCCGTTTCAATGAGTTGTGGAGTGAACAAATTTAGTTGTTCTTTTTTCGACACAATGCTATCTGCACTTTTAAGTAGAGTGTTGCGCTGACGCAAAATTTTGTCGTATTTTAGCAAATTATAAAGGTAATTTTTGTCGAATTGGCTAATTGAAATATCTAAAAATGTGCGTCTATCTTCTGGCACTTCCTTAATTAATTTTAGTTCGTCTGGGCTAAAATAAACAACTGAAAGTGTGCCAACAAGTTCAGTTAATTTAAGCACATTAAGGTTGTTAACTTTAATGGATTTTTTGTTGAGTTTATCCAAATAAATTTTTATGTTTTTGCTACCCGAATTGGTTAAAAAATTAAGGTCTATTTTGCCAGCAGTTTCGTTAAATTTTATAATTTGTTTATCTTTAACGTGCTTTGGGCTTTTGCCAACGCTAGTTAGATAAATGCTTTCAAGCAAATTAGTTTTGCCCTGCGCGTTTGCACCAACAATAAAATTTAAACCATCACTAAATTCGATTTTAGACCCCGAATAATTTCTAAAATTTTTAAGTTCAACTGATGTTATTTTCATTTTTTATATTATAGACAATTAAAGAAAATTTGTCAATAAAAAACAACCAAACATGACGTTTGGTTGTGAGTTAATTAATTTATTTGCTATCAAAATTTTATAAATTGTAAAAATTTTAGTAAGTTAAAATTTTTAATTTTATTTTTCTTTTATTGCTTTGTTTTGAACAAGTTTTACAATCTCCACAATTGGCAACGGAATTAGCGAGAAACCTAACACAATAAACCACTGACCAACCGTTAAACTTGCCAAATGGAAAACTGCTGCAACAGGCGGAATTAGTGAAATTAAAAGCAATAGCGCAACGCCAACAAGCAAAGCAATGTTCATCATTTTGTTGTTAAATGGATTTGTTGTGAACACCGAGTGATTTGTTCTAACAATGTACATTTGCACAAGCTGAATTAAGTTCAAGGTTAAAAAGCCCATTGTGGCAGCCACTGCATCGCCAAACAAGTATTTACCTAAAATGAAAATGCAAATTACTGCGGTTGCCTGAATTATGCCTTGATAGAAAATGTTAAAGCCAATTCGCCCGCCAATAATGTTTTCGTTTGCTTTTCTTGGCCTGTGCGCCATAACATCGCGTTCCACTCTTTCCATACCAAGCGCAATTGCCGGCAGGCTATCGGTTACTAAATTTATGAACAGAATTTGCACCGCAGTTAAGAATGTTAAATTTGGGAACAACAAGGTTAAGATGAAAATTGCAAGCACTTCGGCAATGTTGCAGCCTATTAAGAATTGAATTGTTTTTTGAATGTTGGTGTAAATTTTTCTGCCCTCTTCAACCGCCACCACAATGGTTGCAAAGTTGTCATCTGTTAGCACCATATCTGCCACCTCTTTTGTGACTTCGGTGCCCGTTTTGCCCATGCCAATGCCTATGTTTGCCGACTTTATGCTTGGCGCATCGTTCACGCCATCGCCCGTCATGGCAACCACTTTGCCGTTTGCCCTAAACGCCTTAACTATGCGCACTTTGTGTTCTGGGCTAACGCGGGTGAAAACTCTAAACTTCCAAATTTCAGTTTTAAGTTGCTCGTCTGTGAAATTGTCGAGATATGAACCATCGGTTACCTCTTTCATGCTCTCCACAATATGCAACTCTTTTGCTATTGCGTAAGCGGTGTTTTTGTGGTCGCCCGTAATCATAATGGCGCGCATGCCCGCTCTTTCGCACTTTTTAAGTGCCTCGTAAACTTCTTCTCTTGGTGGGTCAATCATGCCAACCAGGCCAACAAAGGTAAGGTCCTTTTCCGAAAAGTCCGCTTCAGTTTTACATTCCTTAATAGCAAAGCCCAAAACCCTTAATGCCTTAGCGCAGAACTTTTCGTTGGCGGCGGTTATTGTTTCAATATCGTCAGCCGTGAGTTTGCGTTTTTTATCGTCAACAATTATGTATTTGCACCTTTCAAGCAACTCATCAATTGCACCTTTTGTGTGCTGAATTAAATTAGAATTAAATTTATTTAACGTGCTCATCAGTTTGCGTTCGCTATCAAACGGAATTTCGTTAACGCGCTTCATGGCTTTATCTAAGTTTGGTTTTTGTATGCCAATATTTTGTGCATAGTAAACAAGTGCGGTTTCGGTTGGGTCGCCAAGTAGCGCATTATCTTGCACCTTAGTATCGTTACAAAGCACCATGTTGTTTACCAAATGATTGTAAGCAAGGCTATCATTTTTTGCGGTTATATCCAGCGTTTTATTGTCGGCAAACACCTCGCGAACTGTCATTTTGTTTTGAGTGATTGTGCCGGTTTTATCTGAACAAATTATTTCGCAACAACCAAGCGTTTCCACCGCGTGAAGTTTGCGGATTATAACATTTTTCTTGGCAAGTTTGGTTACGCCAATTGAAAGAATTATTGTTACCACCACCATCAAACTTTCCGGTATGGCGGCAACGGCAATGGCAACCGCCGTCATTAGAGATTCGGTCCATTTAAGTTTGGTTACAAATATATCTACAAAGAAAATCACAACGGCAATGGCAAGCACAATTATGGTTAGAATTTTGCCAAGTTTATTAAGGCTGCGCTCAAGAGTTGTGGTTTCCTTTTCCTCCTCGTTAAGCATGCTGGCAATCTTGCCAATTTCTGCCGTCTGCCCGGTGGCAATAACCACGCCTGTTCCCCTGCCATAAACCACCACGCTTGAAGAAAAGCACATGTTTTTCCTATCGCCTAGCGCAGTTTTTTCTGGCAACACCAAAGTTGCATCTTTAAGCACGGCGTTGCTTTCCCCCGTTAAGGCAGATTCGTCACACTTTAAACTTGAACACTCAACAAGGCGCAAATCGGCTGGCACAACATCGCCCGCCTCAAGTAGCACAATATCGCCCGGCACAAGTTCAGATGTTTTAACAAAAATTTGTTTGCCATCGCGCACCACTTTAGAATATGGTTGGCTCATCTTTTTTAAACTGTCCATCGCGTTTTCCGCCTTCATCTCTTGCACCACGCCAAGTGTGGCATTTAAAATGACAATTACAAAAATGATGATTGCATCAATAAGTTCGCTTTTGCCATCGCCAATGAACGAAAACACAAGCGAGATGACTGCCGAAACGAGCAAAAGAATTATCATAACATCTTTAAACTGTGCAAAAAAGCGCGCAATAACGGATTTCTTTTTGCCTTCCTTCAACTTGTTTTCGCCATATTTTGTTAGCCTCTCTGCCGCATCGGCTTGAGTTAGGCCGTTTTCGTTGGTGGATAAATCTTTAAAAACTTCATCTGTCTTTTGATTGTAAAAACTTTTCATAATACCCTTTTATTTATTTTTTAATTTAAACGTTACTATTATAGAAAATTGTTGGAATATAGTCAATAAAATGCTCGCTAAAAACAAAAATTGCAACACGTGTTGCAACCTTTAATCTTATTTTTTATTCTTTTCCTTTTTAGAATTTTCCTTATTTGTTTTTTCTGTACTTGCCTTTTCTTTTTTTATTTTTTCTTTATTCTTCTTTTCTTTGCCAACCTTGTTAAAGGTGTTTACAATTGCCTCTTTTAAAGTGTGCTCGTGCTCTTCTCTCACCTTTTCAACGCGCTTTGGTAGGCCTTTGCCACTAACAGGCATTTTAACAACATCCTTCCTTTCACGCATTTCAACTTGGTTATAAGGCACGGAAATGTTGTTGCGCTTGAACTCGTTATAAACGTTCTCCATAACATAATAGTAAACGTCCCAATAATCAGAATTATCGCACCAGCAATTTGAAAAGAAATCTATGCTGCTTGCACCCAAAGTTTTTAGGCGGCAAAATGGTGCTGGGTCCAAATAAATTCTGCCATCACTTGCCATTACATCGGTTACAATTTTCTTAACAAGGTCAACATCACTTTCGTAGGCAACTGAAAAAGTGAAATCTACCCTGCGCTTTGGATATGCGCCCAAATTTGTTACATTACTATTGATGATGCTTGAGTTAGGTAGGGTTATGCGCTTGTTATCTACAGTTATTAGCGTGGTGAACATAAAATTTATGTCGGTTATGTTGCCTTCAACGCCGCCAACAACAATATAGTCGCCTTTCTTGAACATGTGGCTTGAAATGATGATTATTCCGTTTGCCACGTTTGCAATTGCATTTTGAAGTGCCATACCAACGGCAAGTATAACCGCACTAAAGGCCGTTAATAGCCCGGTGATATCCACGCCAATGCGGTTCAACAAAATTAGCACCAACACTAACCACAACACGAATTTTACTATTGTGCATAGGAATTGTTGCGCAATTTTTTCCATTTTGGTTTTGCTTAAAATTTTCTTAAGCGCCGCCATTACAATTTTAATTACAATTATGCCAACAACCAATATTGCAAAGAAAATTACAATATTCCAAACGCGATCGTGGAAGAAGGTTGTTATGCTATTCCAAATGTTATTCCAATTCATAATTTCTCCTTTGAATAAACAAAATTTTATCACTTACTTTTGTTTTAGTCAAACGGATTTATTAACTTTTTTAAAAAGTTTAAAAAATGTCTTTACAAATTAAAACATTTGTGTTAAATTAAGAACATAAAGGAGAATTTTATGGCAGAAATGAACGGAAAATATGTTAACGAACAAACTCATCAAAAAGGCAAAAAGTTTTTTAAAAAGGCAGCGTTAATTGCCGGGTTAATCGCACTCACTCTTATTATTGCAGGCATTATTGTTATCGTTAATGGTGTTAATAAACCCGTTCCGGATATGTTGCAAGATGGTTGGTTTGAAGCCGAGTCTGACAGAAATCAGGCCATATTTAGCGGTGCGGCTTTAATTGGTGTAGCATTAATTCCGGGAGTTATCGCTATATCAATGCTTGTGGTTGCTCATCAGCGTGAAATTTTGGCATTTGGAGCAAGCACGGTTGCCCCTGTTGCCGGAGAAACAATAAACTATTTGGCAGACGAAACTTCCCCAGCAATAGAAAAAGTTGTTGGTGCGGTAAGCAGCGGCGTTGCAGAAGGCGTTGTTAAAGCAAAATCTGCTACTGGAGCAAATCAAAATAACAATGTTAAATATTGCCAAGAATGCGGAACAAAAAATCCAAAAAGCGCAAAATTTTGCTCTAACTGCGGCAAAAAATTTGAATAGCAATAAAAAAGAAATTTTGAGTTTATCTCAAAATTTTTTTAAAATAACTTTACAAACCAAACAAATTGTGCTACAATACAATCGCAAATAAGAAAAGAACAAATTTATGACGCGCGTTCATAGCTCAGCTGGATAGAGCGTTGGTCTACGGAACTTGTGAGCAGGGGTTTGATATTTCCCCTTAAAAAAATATCACAATTATCTTAATATGCACTCATAGCCCAGCTGGATAGAGCGCCGCGCTACGGACGCGGAGGCCGGGGGTTCGAATCCCTCTGGGTGCACCAAAAACACCTATTTTATAGGGGGTTTCAGCAAATTATTGCTGAAACTTTTTTTGTTCTCCACCACAAACAGTTGCCATTGTGCGTATCAATTCTATGTTGATTGGGGGTTTGAGTTTTTGCTTTAAAAAATGAACAAAATTTAACCCCCAAATGGCCGAAAAATGTGCTTTTTCACAAATTTTTCACAAATTCACAACAAATTCTTGCAAAAATCAGTATAGCATCGTGGTTTGTTTTTTGCAACCGTTTTGTATCGTATAATAAAAAAACCAAGCAGATTAGTGCCTAGTTCATTTCATTGTCTTTAAGTTTTAAAGCTTTTTTTAATTGTTCTTTCTCACGAATTTTCTTTTTTAGTTCTTCAATTTCCCTTTCTAACTCTTTTTCATCTTCAACACCCACCGACAATTGAGCTTCTATAATATTAGCAGATTTAACTTTCCCAGAAAAGTCCAAATGTGAATATACATCGGCGGTTGTATTGAAATTTGCGTGTCCTAACCACTCTTGTATGTTTTTCATAGGAACATTGTTCGCAACAAGTAAACTCGCACAACTATGTCTTAAATCGTGAAAACGAATATGTTTTAACTTGTTTTGCTTTAATATTCTGTTAAATTTTTGCGTAATGTGGTCTGGCAACATCAAATCACCAATATCATTTACAAAAATATATTCATTGTATTTATCGTTGTAAGATTTTCCATACAATGTCTTGTTTTTTTCAATTTCTTTCTTTCGTTGGAGTAATAATTGTTCAATTTCTGGTATTAAAGGCAAAGTTCGTGAGCTCGCTTCCGTTTTAAGTTTATTTTGCCTATATAATATTTTCTTAACTTTTACAACTTTGTGTTCAACCTTTATGGTTTTTGCGTCAAAATCTATTGCTTTCCATTTAAGTCCAAGTGCTTCACTTCGCCTAAATCCATAATATGCTGCTATTCTAACTATCAAACCAATATCAGTGTTGTCGGTATATTGAAAAAGTTTTTCCAATTCATTTTTATTGTAAAATTCAATACTCCGCTTATCTCTTTTAATTTTAGGTAGAAATTCAAAAGGGTTTTTAGGGATTAAATCATCTCTATATGCTTGTCTAAAAGCAGGGGATAGAACATTGGCGTAATGTTTTACAGTGGTGTTGCCAACTTTGCGTTCATATCTTAAATAATCATAAAACCTTTCAATATCTTTATAGGTTATATCTTTTAGCAAATCATCTTTGAAATATAATTTGATAATTTTAATTATTGATTCATAAGCACTAGCTGTTATAGGGCTTAAACTGCTGCTTTTTTCATTAAAAACTTTTTCGACATAGTCAACTAAAAGTATATCTTCGGTTTTAGTTTCATTTTGTTTTGGTTTTTCTTCGTGTGGATTAAATGTTTGCAGTTGTTCATTTAAAATCTTTTGAGCTTCTTTTTTATTTCCGCGTTCTTTTAAATGAGTATTTATCCATTTTTGCTTAAATTGGTTGTTTTCATCTTTATAACTTAAAACTGCATACCATAAACCATTTTTTAATGCCAATCTACCTGTCATAATTGTTCTTCTCCAATTATGTAGGCAATAACATTTACTTTTGAAATTTTATAATCTTTTCCAATCTTTTTTGCTTTTATTTCTCCACTTTGTAGCAATTCATAAGTTTTTGTTTTCTTTATACCCAACATTTGCATAAGTTCTTGCACACCAACGCAATCTGGATATTCAGTAAACATACATTTGCATAATTCATAACTTTTCATAGCAACCTCACATTTCGAGTTCTCTCTCGTTTGAAATTAAATTGTCTAACTCTTTAACAAATCTTTTGCCTCTTAATAAATTAAAATCGCCATAAACATTTTCTTGTCTTTGCAAAATGTCGGCGCGTGTCCAACACCTATAAAAGTCAATGCTTGTTGTTTTCTTAAAGAAAAAATCTTCCGCACTATGTTTCAAGTCCGAAATTAAAATAGTTGGTAGTTTTGCTTTCTTGGTTATGTATTTTAAATTTCTGCTTAAAGTGTTCGCATTGATAAGTTTGCCATTTTTATCTATACAAACATATTTTGTGTTGTCCGCATTGAAATTTTCATTTTTAGAATTTTCCATTTGCTTTTCCATTCGTTTGATAAGCAAATTTCTAATATCTGGCAACAAAGGGTAAGTTCTACCAAATTCAGTATTTTTATATTTTTGCCAATAGTTCTTTGCTCGCTTGTGGTCTATAACATACTTAACGGGGTAGATTGTAATTGTATCATTGTCAAAATTTATATCTTCCCATTGCAAATTTAACATTTCATAGCGCGACAATCTATAAGCAAACACCATTTTATAAAAACATTCAAATTTATGGCCTTTACAATTTTCAAAAAATTTCTTTATTTCTTTTGCAGTTAATGTTCTATTGTCCATTTTCACTCCTTAATTCGTTGTCTATTAAATATGGGTATAATCTTTCCGCAATTCGCTTTATCATTATTGGCGGAACACTCATTCCACAAACAAATCCCATTTGGTCTGGTGCTTCATTTATAAATTTAAAATCTTGTGGGAATGTCGAAACGCTTAACATATCTTGCTTGGATAAAAAGTTTTTAGTGTCCCACCTAATTAAATTTGCTCTTGCTGTGAGAGTTGGCGAAATTTTGTCATCATACACAAAGCAATAATTAAAAAAAGACGCCTTGCCTCGCAATCTTAAACTTGCATTTTCTAAATTTCTCTCGCCATATTTAGCGTTCTCTGCAAGTTTTTCAACCCATTTGGGTAAGGGTAGTCCTTTTTTACTTTTTATCTCTTTAAATAAGATTGGTTTATAGTTAAATGCCATATTGATTTTGTCTAAATCAATATCTAATTTTGTTGCTATGAAGAATATTCTATGGCGTGCTTGTGGTATGCCCATAAATTCGCCCTTTAACAACCAATGCTTAACTTTATATCCAATTTTTTTAAAACTAGCATAAATTCTTTGAACATATCTCCAAGCATTGCCCTGTGTTAATCCTTCCACATTTTCCATAACAACAAATTTAGGTTTTAATTTGTCTACCGTTTCAATGAAAATGAAGGGTAGGTCATCAAGTGTTTGTTCTTTTTGTCCCTCTTTAAACTTTTTCAATTTTCCCCAAGTTGCTTCTCGTTTTCCGCAAATTGAAAATGTTGTGCAGGGTGGGCTGCCATCTAAAATATCCAAGTCAAACAATTCTTTTGGCAATTCGTTGTTAGGTGTATTGTTAAATTCTCGTATATCCATAAGAAAATTGTATTTTGGATTGTGGTTTAACTTGTAAATGTTATTCATTCTTTTGTCTATCTCTAAACAACCTATAACATCATAACCTGCAAGTTTATATCCCATAGTAGAGCCACCACCACCTGCAAAACAACTAAACACTTTTAATCCATTTTTTTGTGGATAATCTTTAAAACTCCATAACCAATCGTTGCTTTTTATTGCTTTATATTCTTTAAATTCATCCCCCAACTCATCAAAAATTGATAGTTGTTGCATAAATTCTTACATCTCGCTTTCATATTCTCGCCTAAAAGAAATATGGCCTTTTGCGTGAAGTGCCTGCAAACTTTCTTTTAAGTTTGTAATATCAATAAAATAATTTTGTCCGCCTGTCCAATCTTTATCGTGCGCCATAGTTCTAATAAGCACCTTTTCTTTCCACCCATTTACAACATATCTAACATCTGGTATGCTTAAATAAAAGAATTTATTGTCATCGGATTTAATAACACAACTAAATTCAAAATGGCTTTTAATAAATTCGTGGATTGAATATCCACTTGGCAAGTGTGTTTTAAGATAGTTCTTGTATTTCCTTTCAAATGTTGCATATTCTGGTGTTCTTCCAACACTAGAAGCAAATTCGTGGTCTAAATATTCATCAATAAAATCCATTTGTTCTCCTTACATTTCAAAGTTTTGTTTTTCTTTTTCCTTTTCTATGCCTTTAACTATGTCTTTTATGGATTTACTAAATAATTCCTTATCTTCTACAAGTGCTTGGTTAGCATCTTTGTATCCGCAATTATCAAACACGCAATAATTGATATTGTTTTCTTTAAAATAATCAATTAGGGTAGAAGTTGCTTTTTGTCCTGCCTCATCATTGTCTAGTGCCAATATGTAAGTTTTTGTTTTAGATTTTCCACAATTTATAAACTTATTTGTATTGCTAACACTACAAAGAGCAATAGAATTAACGCCAACACTATCAAAACTTAAACAATCAAATTCGCCTTCTGTTATAACACAATAGGGTAGGTCATTAGTTAGTGCGTTGGCATTAAAAATTTCTATATGGCTGCCTTTTGTTTTGTAATATCGGTTTTCGCTAGTTTTATCTATGTTGCGGGCAGTAAAGCAACTAGAATTTATTGGTATGATTATTCCGCTAAATGAATAATCTTTAAAGTTAAAAGTGTTAAAACCTAGATTAAATTTTTGTATGGTTTTTAATGTAATGCCTCTATCAGTTAAGTATTGTCTGGCTCGTTGTTGTCTTTTGAGGTTTTCTTTCCAAATTTGAAAAGCTTTTTCATAGCTTCTTTCAGTTTTTTGAACATAATCTTCCTTCCTTTTTGTTTGTTGTGTAATTGGTTTTAATTTCGTGGCACTGCCACCATAATATTCTATTGCTCGTTTGAATGCTTCTTTGTTGTTTACATTTTCTAAAATAGAAATGCAATCAAACAAGTCATAACTTGCACCACAACCAAAACAATAAACTTTATTATCTTTAAAATATTTCATTGATGGTTTGTTGTCGGTATGGTTGGGGTTTATGCAATTCATAAACCTGCTTGTATCATATCCGCGTTTTTCTAAATAATTTTGTAAATTGGTTAAGAGATTATCAATTTCGTATTGTTCCACATAACCCTCACATTTCGGTATGCTCGCTAAAAATGTCTAACAAATCTTCCTTTTGATAGTCAAACATATCCACAAAATCAGTTTCGCTAATTTCAGTGTGGTTTAAAAGGTAAAAATCGGTTAGGTTTGCAACTATATTTCTTCTAGGTAGCAATTTCTTGTCTATTTTCTCGGCAATGTCAAAATCCCTTAAACAATCCGCAATAAAGTTAAAAGCATAAATAATCTTGGCTTGGTCAAAAACATAAAGTCCACTATGCTGCACCATATTTCTTCTATACTCTAAAACTTCTTGGTCAACCACATTTACAAGGTTTTCGTATTCGTCATAATTCATTTTTTACATCTCCATATCGTCAGTTTCTTCATCATAATCTTCGTTTTCATCTTCCACTATTTCTGGCTCTTTTTCTTTTTGTAGTTCTTCATCATCGGTAACAATTGGCTCTTCCTTTTTATTTAAGTCCAACTCGGCGTCTAGTTCGGCAAGTTCATTTGTCATTTGACTAATTTGTTCGGCATATTCAAAAGGTTTTTCAACTTCTATCTTGGCAGAATTTAATTGGTTGTTCAAATCAATTTCTAGTTCTTTATAATCTTTCAATTTATCTTCCATACCAGATAAAAAGTTTTCAATTCTTGTTATGCTACCAACATCACTTGTAGAAATATCCACCGTGTATTTGCCTTTTCCAACCAATTGTACTTGTCTATTGTCCACAAGCGCCCCTCGTGGCAAAGGGACAATTTCAAATCCGCAAATTTTGCCTATTGCAACATTGTTGTATTTGTTAGAATTAACTGCGTTAACAAGCATTTCGCCTGCTGCCTTTCGTTCATCATAAGTTTTATTGCCTAGTTGCATAAAAAAATCTGCTTTTTTATTTGCATTTCGCAAAGGTATATCCGCAGTTAAGTTTTCAATGTTGTTCTTTGTAATTGCTATTCGTTGTGGCAAAAATTTTGTAATCTTATCTTGCAAAGTATATTTATTGTTCCTATATTGTGCTTCTAGGGTGTGCAATCTTTGCAATTCTTGTTCCAATTCCATTTTTTGCTTAATCTTCGGATTGGCAGTTGTAATTGCTTTAATCTCGGCATAAGAGAGTGTTGTTTCGTCAATATCACTTGCTTCCCTTACGGTTAAATCCCCATTGTCAATTTGAGCAATAAACTTTTGCTTGTTTTCCAATATTTGATAAGAATAACTATCAAATGTTCTTTCGGTTACATAGGTGTAAATATACACTTCATCATTAGAGTTGCCTTGCCTTACAATTCTGCCTTCTCGTTGTTGCAAATCACTTGGTCTATAAGGCGTGTCTAAATGGTGTAGGGCAATAAGTTTGCCCTGTATGTTTGTTCCTGCACCGCATTTTTCAGTAGAGCCAATAATAACACGAACATTTCCGTTAGAAACTTCATCAAATAAATTTTGTTTTTGTAGGTCAGTTTTCGCTTCGTGTATAAAGCGAATTTCATTTTCTGGTATGCCTTTTGCAACCAATTTGCTTTTAATATCGTTGTAAATATCAAAATTCTCTTTTGGGACATAATCTTTAAAAGCATATTTTGGTGTGGACATATCACAAAAAATAACTTGTGTACTGCGTTTGTCTTTGGTCTTTTCCCATATATTAAAAACATTGTTTACACACAAGTTAACTTTATTTTCTTCTTCATCTTCGCTTGTTTCATCAAAACAGCGCGGGTCTAGTGCTAATTTTTTGCCATCACTTGTAATTTTTAGCATATTGTCCTCTTTAGGCGAAACATTTCCATCATTTATTTTTTCTGCGCGTTCTTGTATAACTTCGTTTAACCTTAAAATGTCTTGTGATGGTTTCGCGGTTATAACAATCTTGTTTGCTTTCGGTGTTGGCAAATGCAACATATCCGCTGTTTTAACATCAGCAAAGCTTCTATACATTTTCATAAGTTCTGGCAAATTTGTAAACTTTGCAAATCTCGTTTTAGTTCTATAACCATTGCCACTTGGTGCAAGTTCAAGTGCGGTTTGAGTTTCCCCAAACGCTGCTGCCCAAGCGTCAAAATAGTTAAGGCCTGCTTCTTCCAATTCGTGGCGTTGCATATATGATTGCATTGTAAACATTTCCACCATAGAGTTTGAGATTGGTGTACCTGTGGCGAACACTACACCTTTGTTGGAGTGGTGCACATCGTTTATATATTCACATTTCATATCTAGGTCGGTTGCCCTTAATGACATTGCCTTTGAAATGCCTGCCACATTATTCATTTTTGTGAATATAAACTTGTTCTTATATTTGTGTGCTTCATCAACAAACAAATAATCTACACCTAAATCTTCAAACTTAATTAAACTATCTTTTGTGCTACCATCGGTCAGTTTCTTTAAAACCGCTTCTTTATTTTTCTTTGAACGTTCTAAATTTTTAATGGATAATCGGTTGTTTTCTTCCTTTGCCTCTAACAAAGCAGTTTCAATTGCTAAAAGTTCTTCATTTATTTTCTTTTCTTGCCTTTCTTTGGATAAAGGTATTTTTTCAAAACTGCTAGAAGCTATAACCACCGCATCCCAATCTCCTGTGGCAACTCGGCTAACAAACTTTAATCTATTGTTTTTCTCTAAATCCTTTTTAGTTGCCATTAAAACATTAGCATTAGGGTATAAGTGCTTAAATTCTCGTGTCCATTGCATAACCAAGTGATTAGGCACAACTATCATAGGTTTGTGTGCTAAACCATATTGTCGCAATTTCATAGCAGCGGCGGCAATTTCAAAGGTTTTGCCTGCACCAACCACGTGGTGAAGTAAAGTGTTGCCACTTGTTATTATTCTTTCTACCGCATCTTTTTGGTGTTTTTTAAGTTCAATACACGGGTTCATTTCTGGGAATGTTAGATAATCCCCATTATAGTTTTGCAATCGTGTATTGTTAAAGGTTTCATTGTATTTTTGTACTAAATCGTTTCTTCGTTCGGGGTCATCAAAAATCCAATTCTTAAATTCTTGTTCCAATTTTCGTTGTTTTTCTCTCGCTGCAATAGTGTCCGCCTTATTTAAAACACGCCTAGTTTTATCCCCATCTTCAACTTCATCATAAATGTTTATTGTTTGCAAATTTAAGCAATGTTCCGCAATCTTATATGCGTTCATTCTATTAGTTCCATAAATACTCGTGGATTCTATGTTTGATTTAATCCACGAAGGTGCAGAAATTGCCCAACTCCCATCAAATCTATTATATTCAACCTTTATTTCATCTCTATAATAATTATTAACTTTAAACTTTTCCCCTAAAAATTGCTCGTAATACTTTTTGTCAATCCAAGTTGCACCCAATCTAACCGAAATATCACTTGCCGGGATATCTTCTGGTTGCGTTTCTTCCAATGCTTCAACATTTACATTGTACATTGGATTGTCTTGTGCAGCCCTTTTTGCAATTCTTAACTTTTGCTTAACATTTCCGCTTAAATATTCATCGGCGGTTTCCCAACCAACATATTTAATATCTTCTTCTGTGTTAAAAGTTTCCGCAAGTGGATTTTTAAATATAGAGTTCTTTAAATTTTCTACCACAGTGTCATAATCTAACCCTGTAAGTTGTTCAATATATCTTAAATCCACTTTGCCCAACTCGTTTTTGCTTATTTGCAATGCTTCTTGGGCATCATTTGCGGTTTTAACTCGTTCGTGTATTCTTATTGTGCGTTTACTAAATATGTCGGTTTTAGTTGCGGTTTTGTTGTGTTCATCATAGTTTTCTAGTGAAATAAGCAAAGGGTAATCCGCGTCTTGCCTAAACAAATTTCTATTATGTTTACTATTTAAGTATCCATACTTTTTAACAAAATTGTCATAAAGAGTGTTTAAGTTCGTTTGCTCGTGCAACAATTCATCATCACTACAATTATCTATTTGCCTTTGTAAAATAAACCTAACCTTATCTCTTATTTCAATCATTCGCCTAAATCTATCTATATTTGTTTTGGCAATGTTTTGTAAAATCATTTGGTCATCAACACGCATATACACTTTGTCATTTTTCATTGAATAGCAATAGTTTCTAATGTTATAATCTGCGGGCAAAACATCTTCGTTTTTTTCTTCTTCAACAACAACTTGTGCTTGGTATATTTCCTTTGGCAAGTTCGCTATTGCTTGTGATAGGGCAATGTCTAGTGGTCTATCGTCAGCTTCGCAATAAGTTTCATCAGCACCACCATACATACTTGCACCTTGTTTCATTGTTCCAAGCACCATTTCTGGGTGGTCAATAAAATATTCGTTTAGCGGTATATCATTTTCATTTTTGCCTACATAAATCCAACTATCTTGGCTATCTATCATTGTTCCACGCTTTTTGAAGAACAAAATGTCCGCCGTAACTTCCGTTCCTGCGTTCTCTTTAAAAGCGTTGTTTGGCAAGCGAATAGCACCAAGCAATTCAGCGCGGTCAGCAACATACTTTCTAAAACTGCTAGAAAGTTTGTCCATTGTCCCTTTTGAAGTAATAACCGCACAAATTCCATTTGGTTTAATTTTATCTATTGATTTAGCAATAAAGTAATCGTGGATAAAGAAATTAAATTTATCATAATCTCTATCGTAAACCTTATAAGCACCAAAAGGCACATTGGTTATAACGCTATCAAATTGATTGTCTTTAAAGTTTGTGTTTTCAAACCCTGTAATTTGTATGTTAGATTGTGGATAAAGATATTTTGCAATTTTGCCTGTTATCTCATCAATTTCCACGCCAGAAATTTTTGTTTTATCAAAACTATCTGGCACAAGTCCAATAAAGTTGCCTGTTCCTGCTGCGGGCTCTAAAATAGTGCCTTTTGTAAATCCCATATTAGATAACGCATTGTAAATTCCATCAATGATTGTTTTGCTAGTAAAATGGGCGGTTAGGGTAGAGCTTTTCGCAAGTTCATATTGTTTCGTGGATAAAAGTTCTTTGAGTTCGGCATATTCTTTTTGCCAATTCTCATTATTTTCATCAAAAACTTGCGGAATTCCACCCCAACCAACATACTTGGCTAGAATTGCCTGTTCTTCTTGCGTTGGATTGCGGTTTTCTTCATCTAGTTGTCTAACAAGTTTTATTGCCGCAACATTATCTTTATATTTAGTTTTTGCGCCGCCAATTTTTTCAAAATCTTTTTCAGTTAGTTTATAGTTTAGATATTGTAAATTATCTTGTGGGTTATCAATTCTTCCGCTATCTCGTAATTCATTTGTTCTAGGTGTAATCTCTCCATATAATTCAATGTTGGTTTCATATTCTTGCGGAATTTCCTTAACAATCTCTGTTGCATTTGGTTGCATTGAGTTTGTATCTTCAACAAATAATCTAACAAAGTTTCCGTCATCATCAAGTATAGATATTTGTTCTGTCGAGTTGTTTTTAGATAGTTCAATGCCATTATACCGTATCGGTCTAATTGTTGAGCTTTCTCTATTGGATTGTAATTTTGATTTTTCATTTTCTCTCCTTATTTGTAAAATTGAATTTGTAATTTCTTTTGCAATTTCTTCCGCTTCTTCGCATAAATCTATTTTTTTATTAGTGTCAAGTTCTTCAAAATCCACTTCCGCTGGCACTTTTATTGAATTTACAAATGTCGCGTTTAGATAAATTGCAATAAATCTATTTAGATATTGGTTTTCAGTTTTATTTTCTTTTGTATAACCATTTTCAGCATTGAATTGGTTAATAACATCTAAAAGATTGTAATAATTGTTTGTTGTGTTTTCACTTTCTATGTCATTTATTTGGTCTATTTCAGCAACTAAATGATTGTCCATAGGATAGGTCTTTGGCGGATAATCCACGCCATAAGTTTGGTCTATATCAAAAACATATCGTTTCTTGCTAGGGTTATTTTCATCAATAAATGTAAGTGCTTTTGAATTTCGAATAATTCTTCTATTTAGCGCGTTCCACTCATCAAATGATTTGCAAATGCTTGCGTGTGGGTTGCGAGTTATTATTTGCATTGCTTGTGCGAAATTAAAAGCGGGATTGTTTACTCTAAACTTAAAAAAGTTAGCAAGATAAATTGTGTTGTCCAATATGTTTTCAATTAAATCATTTGCAACTGCTTGTTCTGTCATAATTTACTCCATACTAAATTGCTATATATAATTCACTCCACATACTCCAAGGCATAGTTGTCTGGTAGTAGTTCAAATGTTTTTCTGGCACATAAATTGCTTTTAGTTTAGGGCAGCGTGAAAATACTTGGTAATAATCCGTGTAAAAGGTGTCTATTGCGTATTGCGAATTTAGATAAACATATTCCAAGTTGTCGCAGCCATTAAAACAACCCATCATTATTTCTTTAACATTTTCGCCAACGGTTACTTCCGTTAAAGAAGAGCAACCATTAAAGCAATATGGATAAATGGTTTCTAAACTTTGTGGGAAGTTTATTTTTTCTACGCCTGACCACCTAAACACACTATCCCCAAGCACTTTTAATCCCTCTTTAAATTCCACTTCTTTTAGGTTAGAGCAATTTTCAAAAGCAAAGTTGCCTATTTTCTCTATTGCTCGTGGCAAAATAACCTTTTCAATTTTTCGGTTATTTCTAAAAGCACTTTCTGCAATATTGGTTATTTTAAAATCATCACCCTGAACATAAATATATTGAGTTATGTTGTAGGTGTAATCCCAAGGATATTCGTGCGTGTAAATTTCTTCATAAAAATCGTAATAACCTTCCGCACCTATGGCATAGTTTTCTTCAAAAAATTCAAAAGCTTCCCACTCATAATTAAAGGTTATTTGCCCAACTTTTTGCTTTGTGCCACCATAAGAATAACTTGCGGGAATTTCCAAAACTTTGTCATCGCCCTCGTAACCAACAATCGTGCCTGCACTTAAAATGTACCCATCTAGGGGTAGAATTTTATCTTTATGTAAATCTACACTTTGTGTAAATCCAATTAAAAAAAGACATAGGGCAATTGCTACAATAAACAATACTCCCCACGACATAACTTGTACTTTTTTCATATTTATTCCATCTCGCTTATTTTATAAATATTTGAAGAATATTCACTCCAAGGATAACTTTGTTTATAACTATCATACAAGTCATCATTTACATAAATTTTCAATTTTCTATTGGTGCTAAAAATTGAAGAGTCCGCACTCACAACCATAGATGAACGCAAAACAACTTTCGTTAGGTTATTGCAACCCCAAAATGCTCTGTTTGAAATGTAGTTCACGCTAGCAGGAATATCAATTTCTTCCAACCCTGTATAGTAAAAAGCATTTGATTCTATGCGTTGCAAATTGGCAGGCAATTTAATTGATTTCAAATTTTTGCAATAATAAAATACTTGCGAGCCAATACAAGTAATATCGTCTGACATTTCTACACTTTGCAAGTTAGAACAACTCATAAAGCTGCCATAATTTATATCCGTAAGGTTTTTAGGAATTGTTATTGATGTTAAACTAGAACAATTCTGAAATTGATATTGTCCCATATAATCTAACGAAGGCGGCAAAACCACTTCTTTTAATTTAGTGCAACCTGCAAACGCAGTTTCGCCCAAATATGTAACCGTTTGCGGCAATTCAACTCTTGTTATTTTTGTGTTGTCAGTGAACGCCCTTTCGGCAATTCTTGTTACGGTGTAATCACTACCTGCAACCGCACCAAAAAATCTAAATTTTAGTGTGTATTCAGTAACCGTTTTGCCATAAGAAGTTGGAGATGGCACTTGCGTTGCAAGTATTGTGTAATCTTCCAACCCTAATTTAGCAGCAATATTTGTCAATTCGTTTACATTTTGACTAACAATTTCTTTTGTTTGAGCAATTGTATTGATAGAGTAGGTTTCTGGCACAACAACTTCACTCTCATCACCTGCATAATAAATAAGTTCGCCATTTTTATTAAAGTAAAAATCGGCATAAGGGCCTTCATCATTTGTTTGTGCCAAGTTTTGTGCGCTTCTTGTTTGTGCAAATCCAATTAAAAATCCAAATCCTAAAAACACAACAAGAACAATAATACCAATTGATATGCCTGCCGCTTTTGATTTTTTATTTTCTTCCATTAAAACTCCTTTAAACTAATAATTTTTGTTGAACAACCACTTTGTCATATCCGTGTTCGCTTCTATATTTGCAAAAATTTTTATATCTCATAAGTTCCCACTCGTTGATATAAAATGCTTGTTGGATAGCAACTGCCAAAATTGGTTTTAATATTTTTCGTTCTTCTTTTGAGTAATCGTGCATACTCTCACGGAGTGCACGCAATCTATCTAGTAAATCTTTTTTAGATGAATAATCTATGTCTTGCAAAGTAAATGCAAGTTCGCCACCAATATTAAGCATTTTCCACCTCGCTTTCACTTTGTCTTGTTCTAGTGCGTTTTGTTCTAGGTTTTTCCGTTTCGTAGTTTTGTTGTGTCTTTTCCGCAAGTTCCATTTCTCTATCCAATTTTCTAACCGCATATTCAATAGCGCTTTCTACATTAGATAACATTTGCTTTGTAACTGACCTAATTTTTTGCAAGTTATAATTAAAGTTTTTCATACCTGCTTCGGTTAGGTTGTTAATTGTAAAGTCATAATTAGGCAAATCTAGTCCTAACTTTGAATTGATTGCATAAATAACGCAATTTTGTTCTAAATCCCCAATATTTTCCAATCCTTCGTTTTTTCTAGTTGTTAAAAGAATTTTAGAAACATCTTTAATAAGCTCATCTATAACATCGCTAACAGATAGTCCATCTTTAATATATACAACCTTATTTTCCCAATCTATTTTTGAATTTTCATCTTGGTTGGTGTATTCAAATGTAAAATCTTTTGCTGTCATTTCCAATGCTTTTTTGACTGCTTCAAAATGTGCTGCAACATTTTCTTTGTTAGAGTTCAAATAGTTATATTCTTTGCCTTCGGTTTGGTCTATATCAAAAACAAAACCAACTTCGTACACAAGTTTAGGCAAATCCTGTGAATAGGTGTTGCCTCGTTCATCGGTGTAATCTTGGTTTAAGTTTTCAATGTGGTGTGCAACCACTTTTATTGCTTTTTCACTTTTCTTTACAACTCTTTTATAAAAATTCCACTCTTTCATACGCTTAACGCAAGTTGCGTTAGGGTTTTGAGATAAAATCAAAACATCATTTGTAATCGTTTGGTCTGGGAACAATCCAATTGCCCTTAAAAGTTCTGGCAATTTATTGTCCTTTAACATTTGTAAATAATTCTTGTGAGATAATTCAATTAAATCATCAAGCGTTGTAAACTTATTTTCTTCCATAAAATCTCCTAATTTTCAAATAATTGTTTAATTTGTGGGGTTGCCACAATTCTAATATTTGTCCTATTTGCTGGGCCTGTAATTAAAAAAGCACTTCCGCGCGGCAAGTTTACAATATTGTCCGTTTCGTTTTCGTTTATTTGTCCTGCCTTTTCATACAAAGCGCAAAGGTCAGTTATATCATTTGGCGAAAGCGAAAAGATAAATGAATATTGGCTTACATTTATAATTGCGGAAGATTTGCGTGCTATCTCTGGGCTACCAACAAAATCTTTAATGTTTTGAGTAATAACAATTTGCATACCATTGTATTTCCTTATGCGTTTTGCAAGTTGATACATAAAATCTAACGCAATAGGGAATTTTTCATCAATGAACACGTGCGCTTCATCTATTGCTATAACAATTTTTCTTTCAGTTCCATTAAGCAAATTGTAATCTCTATTTTTAATAACTTCGTTGTCTAACCATTTTAAAACTAAAAGCATTTGTGCGTTGGCAATAAGGTTGTTCTTATTTGCTAATAGTTTTTGAAAGTTGAAACAAACAAAATTTTCAGTTGGGTTAAAAGTAGTAAATCCGTTCCATAGGGCAGAATTTCTACCACCACGCCTAAATTTGCTCATATAGTTTGCTAAAACTTTATAGCAGGACAAATTGTACTCATCTTTTTCTCTTGTAATCCTATTGTCTATTTCTTCGGCAATATCTTGGAATATAGGGTAGTCCTTTGCCTTTAATGTGGTTAAATCTGTTTTAGGTGTAATTCCTTTTTTGTTATATACATCTACAATAACTTTATTTAAAAGTTCCAAACTATCCGCATTTATGCCTTCTAGGATTAACCTAAAAAATTCTTCCAAAAACTGCAAGTGAGAGTAGAAAGAGTTGTTGCTGCCATCTTGGTTTTCATCGTCTAAACTCATTATTATATGAAATGGGTTTATTCTTCCATATTTTGAAGATGAAACATCTAAAACTTTTCCACACAAATTGCTTGCCAAAGTTCCATATTCGTTTTCTGGGTCTAGGATAAACACTTTTGCGTTATCACTTGCCAAGTTTGCTAACAACATTTTTGTTGCATAAGATTTTCCACTACCAGATTTGCCAATAATAACCGTGTTTGAATTTACTCGTTCATCATCTCGCCTAAAAAAGTCCACAAAAGTAGGTAGTTGGTTTTCGCCTATTAACAAACCATTGTCATCTAATATTGCATTGCTAACAAATGGGAACGCCGCCGCAATTGAAGAAGAATTTATCCCTCGTGATATTTTTGTTTTGTTGTAAGTGTTGATATTTGAAGAAAAATAACTTTCAATTTGTCTGCCAAACATTTCGCTAAATTTAAAACCCATTTCTCTTAACTTTCTTCTAACAAATTTTTTATTTGTGGTTTCCTTTCCTTTGTCATAAGCTGTTATTATCATTGTAATGTCAAAAAATACCTCATTATCATTTTGCAATCCCTCTAACAACATTTGCAAACTTTCCAAATGTGTTTGCTTGTCAATTTGAGAGCTTGCTTTGCCTAATGTGTTTTGCGACATTAACTCGTTTATTGCGTTATCTATTCTTTTAATGGCCTTGTATTTATCCACAGGTTTTGCTTTCATAACAACTTTTGTGTTAGGAATATTGAATAAATCTTGTCCCCAAGCATTATCCACTTTTAGTGGATAGTCAGTTATTATAAAATGCGTTAAAGTTTTGTCATTTTGTTTTGTGGATAGGGTTTTAAACTGAACAGAGTTAGGGTATATATGCCTTATATAATCTTTTTCTTCAATTTTATCAAACTCTCGTTCGTCAAAATCTTTATCATAAGAATATTTCAAAAATATTGCTAGTTCTTTGTTGTTTAACCTTTTTGCCTCTAAATTATTGTTCTTTAATGTTTGCTCTATAATATCTAGTGTATTATTTAAACTTCTTTTATCAATATCGTGTATTGCTATGTAATAAGCACTAGCATAAATCTTTTCATTTGAATTTAAACTATCTATTAAGTTTATTCTATCTTCTATAATTTCAACTCGCTTTCTAAACTCATCTTCCTTTAAATTGTTATTTTCATTTTCTGCAATAAGTTTTTGTATGCGCGTTAGTTCATTTTTCAAATAACTATCAAAAATGATAGGTTTATCCAACTTTATTAAGTCATATTCTTGCAACACGCCAACATTTTTGAGTGTCGAAGAAATAACACCATCAATCAAATGATTTTGCTTATTTTCGCTTAATAAGTTAAATTCAATGGGTTTAACTTCTATCACGCCTGTAAGCGTATGGTCTTTTTGAACAATTAAATTTTCTTTAATTGTGGAGTAAGGCACAATAACACTAATATGATTGTTTCCCTTTTTCTTTTTTAAAAAGGTTTTTTGTGCAATGCCAAACTTAATCCCATAACCAACTGCTTGATAAAGTTTTATATCACCCAAAGGAATATACATAGGTGCAACAATAGCCAAAACACCAATTGCAAACATATATTTGTTAGGCAAATTGCTAGAAACAAATAGGGCAATAAATGCCAATGCTATGCCTGCTAAAACTATGTCATATATTCCTATATCTTTATAAAATTTTATTTTAACTTTTGTATTTTTAGGAATTATTCTCATCAATATGCTCCTTTGAAGTTGGTTTACCTTGTGCGTGGTTGATAATGCTATCTCCACTTAATACATTTCTAGCACGTGGTATAAAGTTCTTACCAACACCAACAATACCGCCAGATGCAAAATCTTTTATCATACCTATTGGCATTGTTGCTATTCTTGTAGGAAGCCCACCAATTTGTGCTATCTTACTTGGGTGTTCTTTGTTTAGATAACTTTTGCTAGGTGGAGTAGTAAATGAGTTTTTAAACCCACTTGCAAACGAACGAGTGGTCTTTTTAGTGTCCACAAACCTTTTGCCACCTAATAGCGCGCCACCTGCCATAACCCCTGCACCCACAGTGGATTTGACAATGTTGCCGCCCGTTTGAATATTGCGAATAAGTTGTTGTGTTTCGTTGTTGCCTGCTTGATTGCCTGTTAGTTGTGCAATAACCAAGTTTGCTTTTGTAACCGCAAACGCACCACCAATTAAGAACAAAATTTGCACAATTCCATTTTTAAACGCGTTATCAAAGAAAGTTATTGCTTGTATTTGTGGCATAATGATGAAAAATAAATTCATAGACAAAATAATGCCATAAGCACCCAAAACTTTTGATATTGTCATATCACGCCAAATTCTAAATCTGTTACCATCATCTACGGGAATTGTACTTACGCTAATAGGGGATATGATATACAAAAGCACAATATCAAATATTCTTTGTATAAATGTTATTGCACTCATAACAAACATAACCATTATCACAACCGAGCCAACAATACCAATTAAAAAGTCCAAGCTTCGCAAGTTATAGTATTGACTAACAACATTTATATCAAAATAACTTAATTCGCCGGTTAAGAACATTCGTTCAATTTCAGCCCTGCTGCCAGCATCTCCAATAAAGGCATATTGTCCGCAAGTAACCAATATTTGTCCACCTATTGTTGCTTGTCCGCCTGCTTGTAGAGTGTAAGGATTCATACTAGCATTTATGGCGGACATTATAACATTTGTAAGTGTTATGCCGGCAATTAAAATAAAAGGCACAAGCAAGAATATCAAAAAACTTTGAAATGCCTTACCCAAAATCAATGTCTTGGATTTTTTATTCTCGCCATTTGCATATTCGCTTCGTATAATTGCCACCAAAACAAATACAACTAGCAAAACAATAGCTATTAAGAAAATGTAAAAGAAAGTTGTTTTAACCGTGTCGGACAGAACAAAGTGTGAAAGTAAATCAGTTTGTTCCCCTTCAATATTAACTGTCTTAATTCCTGCAAGAGTGTAAAAGATTTCTCTAATGAAATCAATGATATAACAAATTGTCTTTTGAAAACCATACAAAAGTTCAAAAATCCAATCTGTTAGCCAATTCATTTTTATACCTCGTCAAAAAAGAATAGTGTGGTGTCAAAGACAAAACTTGTATTTTCACTTTGACTAAATTTAATTGCATATTCATCAGTTGGCAAAATGTTAACCGCTTCCTTTAATACCAAACCAACATTTCCAACTTGCCCACTTTTTAAGGTCAAAGTTTTTGTTGTTAGCACTTGTTCATTTTTTACAAGTTCAATAGTAAAGGTTGTATCTTGTTCGGGTTTAACAATAAATGCCACGCCCAATGAATTTATTTCTTTTGAATGATTTAATTTAATTTTTTTATAAACTTTATTTTGTATTTCGTTGTCAAATTGAATATCATTTACAAAAATTGAAGTTTTATATTCAATGTCTTGTTCGTTATCAATTTCACAAGTTATGCTAGAAATGGTATGTTCCAATTCTTCTTCGGTTACCATATTGCTTGTTGTACTTGCGCCGCCAAAGATAACAATTAGAACAACCACCAAAACTGCGATTATAACACCGCCTATAATTAAAACTTTTTTATTCATAAATTTTACCTACGCAACAATTTGTGTACTAACCCAATCTTGTAAAATTGGCATAGCAATCTTCAAACCTACGATTAAAACAAAGATAACCACAAAGCCAATAATTGCACCAATCAAATCTTTCTTTGCTTTTTCTCGTGAGCCCGCTTCATCACTCTTTGCCAACTTCACGCCTAGAATAATACAATAAATAGTTCCAATAGAGCCAACCAAACCAATTGCTGGCCAAAGTATTGCGTTAAGCACTTCTAATACAGGTGCTAAAATTGGGTTAAAATCAATTGCTAAAAATGTGTTCATAAATCCTCCATAATTTAATTTATTTGTAAGAAAAAAGAAGTGGGTTTCCCACTTGCTTTAAGGTTGAGAGTGCTGACACAAAATTGAGCCACTGCCCATAGGGTGGTGGCGCACCGCAAAACCCCTATAAAATAGGGCGTTTTGAGGGCACAAATTTTGATTTTGTGTCTAACTCTTATCCTGCTTACTAAAAATATCAATAGAATTCCTATTGATTTTCAGTATTTTCGCTATCATTGCTGTCTATATCATCATCAATCAAAGTTTCTTTGATTTCTTCTTCCGTAATCTTTTCTTTGTAGTAATGATGCCTAGATTTTATTAGCAAGATAATCAATAAAATAACTAAAACACCAAGTCCAACAAACACTGCTATGCTTGCTGCATTGAATGAGTATTCTCGTTCAAAAGAGTAAGTGGTTGTGTTGCCTGCTTCGTCTTTTAGTGTAATTTCAAACTTGCCAGATTTTTCAATTTTATCTCCAAGTTTGTAGTCAAATCTAACTCCATCAACATAGATTATAAGTTCGTAAGGTGTTTCCGATACATTTTTCAAAACAACAACATTTTTTGTTTTGCCGCCATTTTCAACACCAAAAATTTC
Organism: uncultured Clostridia bacterium; assembly: GCA_947630405.1. GTDB lineage: Bacteria > Bacillota > Clostridia > Christensenellales > UBA1242 > Onthoplasma. The sequence goes on along the minus strand of CANRHL010000001.1, from coordinate 33,544 downwards.
TAGTGTTGGTGGGGTAGTATCAAGTGTGATTTCAAATGAATATTCGTTATTGGTTTTGTTGTCTATAATTGAAATAAGGTATTTGCCTTCATCATAAAGATAAAGTGAATTTTCTAAAAGTTCATACTCATAAGTTTCATTGTCTTTTGAAATTGATTTAATAGAAATGTCTTCCTGTAACAAGTGTTGTAAATTTTGTTTTGCTTTGTTTATTATTGTGAAATAACTAGAATACATATTTCCTAGTTCGTCTGTTATTGTAAATGAATATTCACCCTCATCATTTAAAATTTGTTCGAATTGATAATCTATCATTTGCTCATCTTTTGCCATATAAATTTTTAAATTCTCATAAGCAATAATTCGCACGCCGCCATTTGAAATTCCGCCTCGATAAGTGTTTATATCAAACGCAATTTCTTTGTCTATTTGAAATTCAAAGCTAACAAAATTGTTTGCTCTATCTGCAACATAGACAACATATTTACCACTTTTAGTGAGTTCTTCGCCAAGCTTATAACTATCTCTATAAGCTTCATTGACAACATACCAACAAGTTAAATTGGTGTCATTTGAAACAACCCAAGCGGATTTATTCGTTTTGCCAAATTCTTCTACGCCATAAAGTGTGGCGGATGGTGGTGTTTTGTCAATTGTAAAGTAAAAGTAAATTGAGTTGTTAAACTCGTCAGTAAGGACAATTTCATAATATCCTTCTTCGCTAATCATTAAACCAAATTCATAATCATAAGGATTGCCATTTTTTGTAATGGTTACATTTAGTGGCTCGTTATTTACTATTTTAATATCAAAATTGATATAGTCCAAATCTTCTATTTCATAAGTTTTACCATCAAGGTCTGCAATAACAAAGTTAATGCTTTTGTCTATTTCAAATTGTATTGTTGTGGAATTTCCTAATTCATCAGTTAAAGTAATTGTGTAATTGCCTTCAATTGTTAAAGTTTGTCCTTTTCTATATTCTTGTGTGTTGCCATTTAGTGAATAGGTGGCAGAATAAATTTCTTCGCCACTATCCCATAGTGCGTACACACTTCCGCCTGTTGTACCATTAGGGTCAACTCCAAATAGATTGATGATAGGTTTAATGGTTTTGATTGTAAAGTTGTAAATATTGTAGTTCTCTGGGTCGGTGTTATCTATAAGCTTAATTGAATAAAAATCTTGTAAATTTTCGTTCGGCGTAAAGATAAGTGTTTTGATAAAGTTACTTTCGCTTTCTTCTGGTGTATAAACACCGCTATTCTTTTCTATAACAACATAATATTTTGATGAGTTATAAGTAAATCTAACTTCGCTATTCGTTTTGCCATTGTGCTTAACACCAATTAAATCCCCAACAGGCAAATCCTTTTCAAACTTATATTCATAAGTTATGCTTCTTCCAAATATGTCGGTCAATTCAACTTTGTATGTGCCGCCTTTGTTAAAAGTGTAGGTTTTGATAGATGGGTTGATAAATATTAAATCATTTTCTAAATTAGGGTATTCATCATATCCATTTTCAGCATTTAAGCAAATTCCATTTCTATAAATCTTAATTTCGGTTATAGAATTGTAATCTTCGCTGCATTTAATATCTATCCTTAATTGAGTGTTGGCATTTATGTTTTGAAATACTGCCTCTGGTGCTTTTCCTAATAGGGATATTTTGAAATTAAATTTGTTTGAATTTCTATCCGCTATTGTAATTGAATATTCGCCTGCACCGAGATTGCCAAAGTTTGGCAACTCATCTAAATAGGTGTATCTTAAAACGGTGTCTTTTGGTGTTTTAATCTCCATAATCCACCATTTATCATCTTCTATAACTTGTGCTATTTTAAAACTCTCATAATAATAGATAAGCTCGCCATTGTTAGGTATATCATTTACGGATATAGATTGGTTTATAAGCTTATCTTTGCCATAAATTTTTGCTTCAATGTCTAGCATTGGTGCCTGATTATCTAAAAATAGATAGTAATAACTTTCGTGTCCAACAAAATCTATTTCCTTTATTTTGTAAAGTCCATACCCATTAACTTGGGTTGAAAAAACTTTGTTGTATTGTAGTTCCTTATAATCTTCGGTGCTATCTTCGGCATAGTCGCAATATATTTTATAACTTTCCATATTGCTATCCGTTCTAAACACAAAGTTATTGCCCATATAAGCATTTATGCCATTTTTTGAAACAACATTGTCATATATACTTTTATCTAGTATATTGCCATAGTTATTTGGTGTTAATGAAGAATTGATATTATATTTATGTTCCACCGAAACAAACTTTTCAGCATAATGTTGAATTGCTTGGTTAAGTGAGTTCTCATCAAAGTAATAAACATAAAATTGGTCATTGTCTATTGATTTATAATACCAATACTTGCCAACTTTAACACTATTTCCTTTTGCAAGTAAGTGCGTGTTGGCGAAATCTTCCACTCGTTCCAAATTATATTCTGTAACTAAATTTTGCTTTTCAATTTCGCAAGCGTAATTTAAAGCGTCTGCTCGTTCTAAAAACGAATAAGTGCCATATCCGCTATATCCGTTAGGTATAGTTGTTAAATACCATTTAGCAACCTTATAGTTATTATCATTTTTAACTCGGTTTAGGTTTGCAAATGGGTTAGTGCAATCTATATCAAACTTGCTTATGGTTGTGTTGCCTGCGCTATCTTTAATTGTAACAACATAACTGCCTTCCTGTTTTAACCAAGTGCCGCTTGTTAAGTTGTGTGTTTCGCCATTTAAAGTGTAGGTGGCGGTTTCTGGGCTTTCATCTTCGTTCGCACCAAAATTTACTTGTACTTGGTCTTTAAAAATGCCTTCATAGATTGTTTGTGTTTTAGCACCACTGCTTTCAGTTGTGATTGAACTTATTTTCCTTAAATCTAGGGCATTTGTGTTTGAATAGTTGTAAGAAACATCTGGCAATTTATTGTCTATCATACAATAATAGGTAGTGTAGTTGTTCTCGCTGCCATTTTCCAAATCAACCTTTGTAATGCCAACATCGGTTATGGTTATGTGGTGTCCATCTTTAAATGGCACAACAGTAGTTCCATAAAGCGGGTCAATTTGAACATCGTTAATTTTCAATAAATTGTTCAAGTTTGTTGCAATAGCAGTAAATTCTTTCGGTGAGTAATAGATTGTTTTGCCTTTATATGTTCCGCTTGGCGTACTTGCCTTTAACGAGTTGTTCCAATCTCTTGCTGCCATAGAAATGTCATAGGTCATATTAAAATTCATACCATAACTGCCACTTGTGTTCCCCCAAAAAGTGTTGGTGTATTGCCCTGTGGCGTTTAGATATACATTGAATTTTGTTGGATTGGATATATAAGGTTTACAATCTTTATCTATTATGTAGCAAATTGAGTGAAAATTGTTTGAAGGGTCGCGCGGCACGCCATAATAGAATGTCGAAGATGTCGAGTTGGAGTAAAAGTTTACTTCCAAATCTCCGTTTTTAAAACTTGGTTGATGGTCTGTCCAAAATGGGCCTGCGTCTTTCTTAACGGGCAAAGTGCTTTCAGTTGAATAAAGCATTGAAGGGTAGTTTACAACTTCTTCACTAGAATTGGTGTCTAAAATACCATCATCATCGTAAATGTATCTACCATCAACTCTTGCCACTTCGAAATATCTTACAAATTGCGGGAAGTGAAATCCGCTTACGGTTTCATTTCTTACTTGATTGTAAATTCCTAGAAACAAATACCGCCTTAAAACACCATTTGAATATGGGGTGTCTGGCTCTAAATTCGCATTGCTATAATCTGGGGATTCCCAATGCACAAGTGAATTATCTGGGATAATTACAGTGCCATCGACAAATGGGCTTATAACTCCCATATTAGATTTTCCGCCACTGCTAACCAATCCACTACAAGCAAGTGCTATTGAAATGAATAAGCAAACAGAAAATATTAAAATTGTTAAAATATTTTTAGATTTTGTTTTTTTCATTGTCGTGCCAACCTTTTTAGCTGCTGAACTTTTACGCATAAGTTTTTAACAAATGCAAAGTCCTCGCTATTTCTGTTTTTTGCAATGGTTTCTAGTTTAATTGCTATATTACTTAATCTATTAAAATCTTTCTTTTCCACCGCATTAAGCATTTCCATTTTTAATTCAAAGCAACCTAAACTTTCAAAATCTAGTTTTTCAATTTGAATTATTAAACTTTCAATAAATGGTGCTAAATCTGGCATTGGCACACCTGCTTTATTTGAAAGGATAATCTCATTTCGGTCTAGCATATTGTATAAAACTTTCTTTTCGTTAAAATATTTGCCCTCCGAAAGTAATTGATTGGTCTTTTCCAAGTTGAAGTGTTTGCATTTAAAACTTGGTGTATATTTGCTTTTAATTGGTGGATAACCAAATACATTAACTATTGCATTGCCCATATTGTCTGGGCTATTTAGTTGTTGCAATTCGGTTGGGTAGATTAGTGGTCTTTCCTTAATGCTTACCGAACTTCCAACATTATCGTTAGAAGAAGAAAAGCTTACATTTCGTTGCATAATAGAGTAATTTCCACACTTTTTAGAAAATTCTTCTATTGTTTTAAGGTCAGTTGTACCAATAAATACTTGAATATTGCAGTTGGATTTTATAATGTCGGCAGTTTTGTCATCATAAACTTTTGCAAGTTGTGCATAAGATTGAACAACTAACGCCAACCATATTTTTCTGCTTCTGCCAACCGTAATCATTTGTTCTAGTTTGTGAATTTTAGGTAGGTTACCAAATTCGTCTAACAAAAAGTAAACACTACGCGGCAAAGTTAAATCGGCATAGGTGTTTGCCTTTGCTACAAGTGCCTTATATGCTTGCAATATAACCATAGCAGCAAGTGTATGGCGTGTTTCTTTTTCATCTGGTATTTGCAAAAATAGGGCAGTTGGTTTATTTGGCAATTCGCTAAAATCTATTTCGTTTGCACTTGTTAGCGAACAAATACTCATATCACTAAACATTGACAATTTATCAAAGATTGTAGATAGATATGAGCCGCGCGTTTTATCACTAGCGTCTAAAACTTGTTTAGACAAACTAACACTTTTAGAAATTGGGCTTCTATTTTTAAAGTACGCCATTAAATCTTCACAATCGTTTTGCGTGTTAGTGGCAATTTTCATTATGTTGTAGAAATTGAATTTTTCTCTTGTCATACCCAAACTAGGGTTTTCGCTATCTTCCAACATAGCAAGTGCTATTGCCAAAATAAAGTTTTTACTACCACTTTCCCATATTGGCTCGGATTTATTTTTAATAGGGCAAAGCACCGAACAAATATCGTTTAAATCTTCGTACACTTCATCAAAGATTTCTTGTTGTCGCACCTGCACCGCAGCGTTCTTTTCTTCTTCGCTGTAATAAATCTTGCCTTCAAATATGAAATAACCTTCTTCTTCGTTCAAAATAACTTTATCATTTAAAGTTAGCATTTCTTGGTATAGGTCATAAGGGTGTTCTAACGGATTCCACCTTAATGAGCAATAAGGGTTTCTTAAATCCAATATTCTTACATCGTATCCGCGTTTTATCAAACTTTTAGAGTGTAGCGCATACAATTCCCCTTTTGGGTCTGAAATAATCATAGAAGGTTGATTAAAGGTATTTGCCAATATTTGTATGGTTGGGTTTATAAAGGTGGTTGTTTTACCAGAGCCCGTTGTTCCTATTATCAAAGTGTGGGCAGGGTTAGCAAATGTAACTTTGTATCCTTTGTTGGTTTCTTCCGTCTTAATTGCAATACCTTCAATTTTTGCGTTGGGTAGATTTTCGTAATCTATCGTTCTAAAATTGTTTTGAATTTCTTTATCTGTTTGAAAATGTGCTTGTTCTAATCCTGTGAAAATGTCTTTATCCTTTTCATTTGCTTGCAAAATCTTTTTAGGGTTTTTGCCAATTCCTTTAAACCAAATGAATAAGTAAATAACCGCAAATACCGCAAACAATTCAAAGGTGTAGAGTAGGGTTTTGCCTGCCAACATTAAGTCCACAGATATTTTAAATTCAAAAACAAAATTGTTAGAAACAAATAAATTTAATAAATAACCACATATATAACAAGCAAATAAGGTTATAAGAATTAAGATAATCCTTTTACCTAATTTCAATCTATTAACCCTTCTTCCTTTAATCGGTTATAGTTGGCTTCATCAAGTTTGTCCAAATATTCCTTAAATGCGTTCATAATTTCTTGGTCAACAAGGTCATTTAATTGCATACATTTTTTAATTAGTGCTTTTCTCTTTAACTTGTCTATGCGTTTTTGTAAAAGGCGGTTTCTTGTGTTGGTATCAAGTTTTGCTTGCTCGGCTCGAATTTCTTTTGCCATAAACAAAACTAGGTTGCCCAAACGCCTATAAATGTCTTTAATACATTTATCTCGCATAAGTTTGTCCGTGTAATCTATTTTTAATTTTGTGTATGCCTGAATAATTTGATTGTCCCTTTTGCCCAATAGGTCATAGAAATTGTCAAACTTGTATTTTAAGTTCTTATTTGCTTTAATTATAGTGTTTATAATACTATCTATATATGGTCTATATTCTTGCATATTTTTGCTATCATAACTCATTCTACCTTTGCGGGGTAGAATAATGATTAGAGATTTTAATTTCTCCATATAATCTCCTGTGTTTAATAATTTTTCAGTTGTCCGTGTTATACTTTTTCTTGCTATTGAAATATCGTTTGTGTAGTTTTTAAGGCGCAATTCTACCTTAACTTTAAAATCATTTATTGCTTTTTGCACTATAAATCCATTTGAATAGCATAATTTTTTACTATTTTGTTTCTTTCTTAAAGGGGTCTTTTCAAAGAAAGAAAAATGTATATGCTTGTTGTCCGTGTTCTCGTGTAAACCTGCAAACCACTCAATATTGTCTGGGTTTAGTCCTGCCGCCTTAAAAAATTTAGGGAATTCAGTTCTCATAAGCTCATAAGCTTTCTCATAATTGTCGCAAAATTGATTTCCAAAATCTTCCGTAAACGAAATAACACCGTGCCATATAGGACTAGCAGTTTTCCTTAATTTATTGCGTAATTCTTTTATATCTTGTGCCGACATTAACCCATTAGGGTTAAATATTCCGTGGCTTTTCTCATTGTTCCCAGAATAGGCAATATAATCAAGTTTTTCTTTGCTACCTGTGGCTACATACTTAACATAATCATAATCTTTACCAGAGCTGTAAAATCGTCTTGCTTCAAAATTATTCTTTACATATTCATCTGCGCTGCTTTTCCCTTTTAAACTATCCACATATCCAATGAAAAAGTTTACATTAGGAACACTCATTTCCCTAAAATTTGTTTAAGTATATCTTCCAATAATTCGCCTAATCTTTCTGGCAAATCATCAAACATACCATTTTCAATAAAGTTTTTAGGTTTTGGGTTGTTTTCCGACAATCCTAAAAGCATATTGTAATTGCAAGACAAAAGTTTTTGATTGATTGACAAGTTGGCAATCGTTTCTTTTGCACTCTTTTCACAAAGTTTTAAAAGATTGTCCAATTTCCTAACAGTTAAATGAATTTCATCATATAAGGAAGCAATTGTGTTTTTCTTATTCTCGCCAACTAAATCGTGTTCTATAAGTTCCGCACCCCTGCTAATGCAATCCACTAAAAATGGATTTTGACTAGAATATAAATCTTTACATTTATTATATAGGCCTTCAACTTTGTCCGACAGTTGCTTGTCATAAATTCTAACTGTGTAATGTTCTTTCATTATTTCTCCTTAAATTTTTATTGAAAGTTTTGGTTGTGCGCACCAACCAGAATTTCAAAAATTGTTTGACCCCTCTATATCTATGAGGACATAAAATTGCAAATCGTTAGGGTATTTTTAAGAAAATTTTTGAAAAAAAGTTGAAAATTTTTTAATTTTGACCATTTTCGACAAATTTTCGTATGTTTTTCACCGCGTTGTGCATTCGTTCATAAACGGAGGGTTTTTTAATGCCCAACTCTTTTGCAATTTCGCTATAACTCATTTTTTTGTAGTATGCCATAATCACAACTTCTTGCTGCTCTGGGGTTAGGGCAATCATTGCGTTTTCAATTATGGTTGTTTTGTGTTCTTTATCCAATTCTTCCAATTTTTCTCGTTCCGCCAATTCTAAATTCTTTTCAATGTCCGAATTTTCATCAATAAAGTATTGCATTTTGTCTGGGTCTTCTTCATCAAATTTTTCTAGCGGCCTAGTGTAGTAGTCATAATCGTTTTGTTTTCTTCTAGTTTTCTTTTTATTGTTTTCCATAAATCTGGCAACTTTTTTCGTAACGGGCAATCCGTGTATCATTTGCTGATGTATTCTATCGTAATAGTCAATAAGCACAATTTCGTCATCATCGTTTAGAGTTTCATTGTTTAAATTCTCATAATCCATTTTTCTCTCCTTTTAGAAAGCGGTTAAGGTTTCTAATAAATTTAGAGATATTTGGATTTGGGCTCTGCAACCGCCCAAGTTGCTCGACAATGAGTTGCAGATCATTGTCTTGTAAATATGTAATATCTATTTTCTTATCTAGCAACCTTACACCTGCTTTGCTGCCACCGACAAAAGTTTGGATATTGTAGTACAAAGACAAATCGTTGATATGCCTTACGCACGTCATTCGACAGATATTAAGTTCATCGCACAAATCTTTCATTTTATGCAATTTGCCATCTTGCAGAATTGAAAGAATAGCGTCTTGTATAAATCTGCTTCGCACTACAATCACCTCCTTTTATCAGTTTCTAGTCCACATTTTAGTGGGCTAATTGTAACAATGCCTGTTACAATTAAAAAATTTTTTTAAAAACTTTTTAGGATATGGCAATTAAAAAACCTAATCTCAAAAGGCGGGGTAAACCCCATTTGAAATTAGGTCTTTTCAAATAGATTAAAGTATTGGTAGATAATGATTTCTTGTTGGTGTCTAATAGCAATTCCCCCTTTTTCTTTCAATGAGAGTAAATTACCACAACTTACACCAAAATTTTACAACACCTTTACTAGGTGTTGTAGTTAAGAAATTCCACTTATCTTGCCAAATTATGTCTTATAAAAAAGAAAAAGACCATAATTCCCAAACAAGTTTTAATTTGCCGTTCTATGACAGCAGTTGGGCTCTAATTATGGCCTCTATGGGATTCTTTGACCCCTAAACTAAATGAACTTTTTTAAGTTCCTGTGTTTTGTAAAAATCTAAATTGCAAATATACTAGGTTATTGCACTTTGGACATTTGTTCTCGAAAATAGTTTCATTGTTAGATTTGTTCCTTGGTGCGCGCCGCAGCACTTTTACAATAGATTTTCCGTCTTCTTTTGTTATGCCCACCAATTTATTACAATAAGGGCAACGAAATTCTTTACGCATTTTTCGCCTCCTTTTTGCGTTTGATGACATTTAATACTTTCTTTTCTTTTACATTATCTGGGGCTAACTTAAAGAATATTTATATCTATCATCACTCATATTATCGAACATTTGTTCGAAAAAGTCAAGTGATTTATCGAACATTTTTCTAATTTTTGGCAATTTTCGTAAAAAATAGGGTAGAAAAGGGTTTTTTATAGCGCACCATAGAATGAAGGGCGTTTACTTAAATATTTAGACAATGCTAATGGCCTATATGGATATTTCTTAATTTGCTCGCAGATAAAGTTTTCTAGTTCTTCCTTGCTCATCTCTAAAACTTGGTTGTTTAATCTATCATTAACCTTAAATTTAGCACCATTTAGTTCATTATCCCCAACAACCACAACATAAGGTATCCACTCTTGTCTTGCGCGGACAAGTTTTTTGCCTAGTTTTTCGTTTCTATCATCTATGTCAAACCTTATGCCTTCAAAATCTAGTTGTTCGCAAAAATTCAAGTGCGCTTCGTTGCTTACGGGCAAAATTCTTAATTGTACGGGTGAAAGCCATAGCGGAAGTACAGGGCGTTCTAGTTTAAGTGCTTCTTCCAATATTGCATACATACACCTTTCCACCGCACCAACAGACGAGTGAACAATTACACAATTTTTCTTTTCATCGTTCTCGTCAGCATAAACAATGTTATAAACTTTGCCCTCTTTCACATCAAATTGGACAGTAGAGAGTTGTTGGTTGCCGTGTACACTATCTATTGATTGCCACTCAGATTTCATTGCCCAATAATGTTTCATTTTATCCATTCTTTCAATGAACAATGGGCGGTTGGCGTACTTAACTAATTCCAAAATGTCTTGTTTATATTTATTGTAAAATACATCAACAATTCGCAAAACATTTGCATATTTAATGCCCATACCGGAGTTTAAATTTTCATATTTTTTAAATATGTCCTTATATTCCACTATTGCTTGTTCTTCATCTTTGCAAAAGCAGTGTATGTCCGCCATATGGAAAAATCTATCTCGTTTTAAGCCAGAGAGTTCGCCAGATTTTTCATATCTAAAATTTTCGCTATATTCAAAAAATCTTAATGGCAGTTGCTTATAACTAAATTTTGCTTGCTGCACCATTTTAAACAAGCCAAAGTCGGCAGCAAAACGCAAAATAAATTCTTTGTTGGGGTCATCTGGCACTTTTACCGAATAATGCCTTTCGTGAAAAGAGCCACATTGTGCTAAAATTTGCTCATCTGCTTTGTTGTAGAAAAGTGGCGAGCCAATTTCCATTGCACCTAAATCATATTTAGCAATGCGTTCTTGCCAATCTTTAATTAAACTGAACATAAGTTGCCCATTAGGGTACATTCTATGATTGCCGCTATCACTTGCACTTTCATTGTCGGCAAGTTCCAACCTTTTCATCTCTTTAATGGAAGGTGCTTCAGGTTTAACTTCGGCAGGCAATTCTTCCGCTTTTACATAATCTATAAGTTCTTCATACCCATATTTATTTAGTTTATTTAAAACTTCTTCTTTGTTAGATAAATCTAACGCAATTTCTTCGCCATTTGGCAAAAGTAAGAAATAGTCCTTTTTTATATCTTTAACTATATCTTCTCTATTTAATAATTTGTTTTCCATAATAATCTCCTTTTTATTTTGTTTTTATTTTTTGTTTTTTTTTAGTTTTATTTTTTAGTATAACCCTTTCGGGTGATAATTTTAAGTTTTACAAATTTAATCATAATCCCTCCTAAACAAAAAGGCAGCAACCTTTATAGTTGCTGCCCAATGTCTAAATATTTAAAAAGCAGCAACTTTGTGTTTTGTTGCTGCCTTATATTATTTTATTTTTTGCACACACAAAACACCATATCTATTTTGATACGGTGGTGGTGGTTATATTAAGTTGTAAAACCAATGCGTTTTTCATAGTTTTGCTCCTTAACACTTACATTTTAGCATATTTTTTTTTAAAGTCAATACTTTTTTGCAAAAAAATTGGCAGGCGAAGCCAGAATCGAACTGACGCCAATAGTTTTGGAGACTATTGTTCTACCATTAAACTATTCGCCCGAAGAGAGCAACTGCTCTCCATTTTAGTTTAATCCTAATGCGTTGGCGGCACGTTTTAATGTTTGGCTTGCCACTTTTTGTGCGTCTATTGCACCATTTGAAAGGATTTTGTCAAGCATATCTTTGTTGTTGAATTGTTTGAATTTGGCTTGAATTTCTGCCAAAGTCTTTGCAACCACTTCGGCAACCTCTTTCTTAAATTCGCCATAGCCTTTGCCTTCGTATCGTTTTTCAATGCTTTCAAAGTCCTCGTCAGTTATTTTTGACAAAATGCTCATTAAATTTGAAATTCCGGGCTGATTTTCCTCGTCAAAATGGACATGAGCAAGGTTGTCTGTCTTTGCCGACATAATTTTCTTTTTGGCAACTTCAATGTCGTCCATTAAGAATATTGTGCCTTTGTTATCGCCACTGTCCGATTTGTTCATCTTTTCAAGTGGATTTTGCAAATTCAAAATTTTGTTGCCCACAGGCGCAACATAAACATCTGGCATAGTGAAAGTTTGCCCATATCTTTTATTAAATCTTTCTGCCAAATCTCGTGTAAGTTCAACATGCTGCTGTTGGTCTTTTCCGACAGGCACAATGCTTGTGTTGTAAAGCAGTATGTCCGCAACCATAAGAGTAGGATAGACAAATAATCCTGTGTCAACGCCTTCTTTTGTTTGTTGTTGAGATTTCAGCTTGAATTGTGTCATGCGGCTGAGTTCTCCCATTTTTGTTTGAAAGGTCATAATAAAGCCAAGTGTTCCATGTTCAAGCACATCGCTTTGCTTAAAAACAATCGTTTTCTTTGGATCAACACCACACGCAAGATACATAGCAACGCAGTTATACACTGCTTCTTTTAATTTTTGTGGGTCTTTCGGGCTTGTTATTGCGTGCAAATCGGCAATAAATATATAACTATCGTATTGCTCTTGCCTGTCCACAAAGTTTTTAATTGCACCCAAATAATTTCCAAGTGTTAGATTTCCGCTTGGTCTAACACCAGTAAGTATAACTTTTTTCATAATAAATCTCCTTTTTGATAAAAAATACCCGTTGATTAAGTTTTCTACAAAACATACCAACGGGCTTAAGATTTATTTTGAAAATATTTAAATCCATTTATATGTTTTGTGATGCGTAAAAACACTCACAAAACACACGATTTTGCAAGTGTAAAATTACCAGCGCCACCAAATAAATGAATTAAACATATATACTCCTTTTATTTAAGTTATAACTATTATAGCACAATTTTTAAAAAAATCAACGGTTTTTTGAAATTTGTTTTAAAGTATTAATATTTAAACTTCAAAAGACATAACATCTTCAATAAATTTGTCCCCAGATTTTTCAATTTCGAGAGTTTCAAAAATCTTTCCACCCATCTTTTTGTAAAATCCAAGTGATGAATTTCTATCAAGGACATTAAGCATAAATTTTGTTTTGTTTGCTTGTTTTGTTAGTTCAATTGCTATTTCAAAAAATCTTCTTCCTATGCCCATTTTTTGATAATCTTTCAAAATATAAATGCTTGCAATTTCGGCATAACCCTCGTGAGTTCTGCTTTCTCTATAAAAATCCATATATCCAACAAGTTTGCCATCAACAAGCGCAACATAAACATCGTGTTCGCCTGCCAAATGTTGTTTCCACCAAGCAATGTTTTTGTCTTTGTTTAATTTTCTTCTTTCGAAAACATCTTGTTTGAAAATTCCACCATAAGTTGTTTCCCAAGAGTTAAAATTCACATCAACAACCTTTTCAGCATCATTAACTTCTGCTTTTCTAATTTCAATATTTTTCATTTCTTACTCCTTATCTTGGTTATTGTACTTTTTGATTTATTATATCTGTTTTCTGCTTTGCAAGTTTATTGTATTTCTCCAAAACCTGCAAGCCAAACTCTTTCCCAAATTCTTCATCGTCTTCATCGTCAAGCAAATAAACAAAATCGCTTATAGGTTTTCCAACTCTTGCATCTCCAAAATCTAAAACGCCGCAAGGCAAATTGTTTTCATCAAACAAAATATGCCCTAAACTAAAATCTCCGTGCAAAAGTGCAAAATCTTTTCTTTTAATTGGCAAAATTTCCTTTTGGTTGTGCAATTTAAACAAAAATTGTGCAATGCTTGTAGCACATTTTTCTTTAACGCTTTTGTTTAATTTTAAAAATTCCTTTCGACTTAATTTTTTGCCTTCAAGTTTTTTAAAAATAGAATAAACAAATTCTTCATTTTCATTTTTAAATTTTCCTGCATATTCAACATTTGGAATATCTAAATTAAGTTTATTTTCAAGCCCTTTTATAACTTTCATTTCCACTTGCAAACAATCACTTGCTTTCTTATGTTTTGGCATTTTAATAACCAAATTGTTGTTTATACAAAACGCTTCACTGTGATTGCCTGCACCTAGAAATTGAACACTTTTAACTTTTAATTTGTTCGCAACAATTCGCTTAACATCGTCAATAGAATATTTCATTTTTCTTCCTTATAATCTTCCGCCCATCAAATTGCCAGAGTTGTAGCGCCTTAAACCAAGTTTGAACAATAGGAATGCTAATATTGTTATAAGTATTGTAACGCCTATTGTCCCTAGCAACCACCAAATGTTAAATCCCAAGAACAAATATTGAGCAGGCACAAACACTATAAATCCAGCAGGGATAACCGTAAATAAGATAAGTTTTGCAACAAAATTGAATATAACAGGTGGATAGTTCGAAAACATTGTTATGGCACTATCAACCACATTAGCAACCGCGCCACCACGCTTTACATAAAAGGCAATGTTTTGAAAACATACTACAATAGCGGTGTATAGAATTCCACCAACCAAGCAAACTGGGATTATTGCTAAAAACCACCACCAAGTTGCTTTAATTATTAAAAGGGCAATGAACACATACAAAATATCTCCAATTGCAGATGCTCGGCTTTCCGAGCTACACAAAGATATTAAAACATTTTTTGGTTGTGTTAAATATACATCAAGTTTGCCCTCATAGATAACTTCATCAATATGAAAAGCACCTTCAAAGAATAAGTGTGCAACACCATAAGCGCCCGCACTTATTGCCCACAAAAGGATAACTTCTCTAAACCCATAACCGCCAATTGATTTGGTTATTGAAAAAACTATTATCCATTGAATGATAAATGTAAGATTGTTTAAAATCATCATAACAATTTGCATTACGAATGCAGTTTTGTATTGTGCTTGCTTTTGCAAATTAAGTTTTAAATTTTTAAATATAAATGCTATATTGCTTCTAACCGCCATTTGACACCACCTTTCTCTTTCCTATATTGTAAAGTCCTAATCCAATTAAAATTAAAATAACTATCCATACAATTTGAGATAGAATAACTTGTCCAAACAACTCCCAAGAAAAATTTGCAACCAATGAAGCAGGGCCTGACATAATTGAGTAAATTGGGCTATACCTTATTGCAGGTTGCAACCAACTAGGGAAGAATTCAATAGGGAAGAACATTCCCAACAACATTAAGAATTTACTAACAATCCAATCAAATGGGCTAGCATCTTGGCACCAAAATCCTAACAATCCAACAATTGCAAACAAACACCAATTTAGTAAGTGTGAAAGCAAAATTGATATTATGCAAGGCAATATTTGTGCAACCACAAATGTGCTAGGGAAACCCACAAACACGCCGCCAATAAGGACAGCAACAGGTAACATAAATATTAGCGCAAAGCAACTTTTTGCCATAAAGGTTGTTATGTTATATAAATAATAGTTATATGGCTTATTTAGTTTGTAAGCAATGCTACCAGATATTATTTCTTTGGATATTGCTCTCGTTATTTGACTATGTTTTGCTGTAAAGGTTATAAGTTCGCCTATTGTTAAATACCAAATCATTTGCGGAAGTGAATATCCGTTTATAACTTGGCTTGTGCCATTCTCTCCATAAATATAACCCCACAATTGCAAGAATATATACATAATTATGAAAAATGTTATGGCACGCATTACCGTGTCGAATAAAGTGTCCTTTTCTTGTTTAAAACTTGTTTTAAAAACACCAAAGTATTTATTCATCTTTTCCTCTGTATATATTTTTAATAATATCTTCAAGTGGGGTGCTAGAAATGGTTATATCTTGCAAGTCATCAGCATTAAACAAGCTCATAAGTTCTTCCATTGATGTCTTGTTCATATCAACTTCTATCTTGTAAAGCGTGTCTTTTGCTTTTAAAATTGTTATGCCTTCCTTTTCTTCTAATTTAACACTCTTTTTAAGGTTAACTTCCACAATCTTTTTGTTTAAGTGATGATATTTTAGGTTGCGCATAGAGTCGTCTAAAACAATCTTGCCATTGTTTATGATAATAACGCGTTTGCAAACCTCTTCAATATCACCAACATCGTGGGATGTAAACAATATTGTTGTGCCTAGTTCTTTATTTATCTTTTTAATAAGTTTTCGTAAAGTTTCTTTTGCAATAGGGTCAAGTCCAATCGTTGGCTCGTCAAAGAATAGCATTTTAGGGTTGTGCAATAAGCTTGCAACCATTTCGCACTTCATTCTTTGTCCTAATGACAAACTTTTAACAGGTTGGTACATAAAACTTTCAATTTCAAAGATGTGCGCCAAATTGTCAATTCGTTTTTTTAGTTCTTCCTTTTTAATATCGTAAATAGAACCAAAGAATTTAAAGTTGTCATAAGCGGATAAATGCACCCATAGTTGTTCTTTTTGCCCAAACACAGTGCCTATTTGATAAGAAAGTTTAACCCTTTCTTTGCTAGGGTTTAATCCTAAAACTTTAATGCTGCCAGAAGTTGGGTATAAAATACCTGTAAGCATTTTTATTGTTGTAGATTTACCTGCACCATTAGGGCCTATAAAAGCAAGTGCTTCGCCTTCTTCAACTGAAAAAGATATATCATCAACTGCCTTTTTGATAATTTTTTCCTTTTTAAATAATGCTTTTTTGCCATTTGGCTTGGTTATTCTCTTTTTTGTTATGAATTCTTTGCTTAAATTATTAACTTCTATAACTTTCATAAGTTCTCCAAAATTTTAGTTTGCTGTTGCGCCTGCGGTTTTTGCTAAATAAGCATCAAGAATTTTTCGTGTAACGGTATCTCTTGGAACTAATTTTAATGTGTTGTAATTGCCTTTTGTTTCATAGAAGGTCATAGTGTAACTATTGTATGCTTCGGTTAGTTCTCTTAAAGGAACTTTTTGCATTTTCTTCCCAAACCTACCATCTTTGCACATTTTAATTATTTCGCAAACGCGTATTCTATAAGAATTGCCATCGGTTATTGCTCTTTTTGCATAGCCATTGATTGTTTTTAAAATATAAGATTTGATTGTTTCATCTAGTTTTACAACACCATCTCGCCCTAGATGTTTTCTATAAGCAACCAAACACTCTATGAATTCAGTGCCAACTAATTGGTAGCCAACTTCAACACATCTCTCTAATTTTTGAATTATAATAGAGTATAAATACTCCAAATCTTCCTTTATAATTTGCTCTTTGCCCAAAATGGAAGAAACAACTTCTGCAATGTTGGACAATTGCTCTTTTTCTTTATTAGCATTTAAAGAATTGGTTGTTGCTTCTTGTTTAGTGCGTTCCAAATAAGCGCGTTCACCTTTTTCTAAATGCGTTAATACTTTTGTTTGAGTGTCTGTAATGTAGTTGATTTTAATTTCTTTGTGAGCTTTTAAAGCTTCAACCAACTTTAAATTTTCCATAATTTTCTCCTTTTTATTTCAATCCTTATTTTATATATTTTTCTTGGATTGTTTCGTAATCTGTTGTTTTTCTGTCCCCTGCATCTCTAAATTTTTTTGCGTTAGGGTTTGTAGGTGCAAAACCTATGGTGTTATTTTTCATTTCATTGAAAATGATTGCATAAGTTTCCACATCATTTAATTGTGGGAATAAACTAGGTTTTGTTTTTCCTAAACTCTCCAATAGTGAGTTAAAATGTCCGCTTAAAGTTTTATACATAAGATGATAATTTGCGGAGTCCTCGTTTGATTTTAAAAGTATTTTTAACTCTTTTGTAGAAAAGCATTGTTTTAAAGCTTCAAATACTTTATCTTTAAAAATTGCAATGCTTTCTTTATTTTCTTGTGAATAATCACTATCTAAATACAATTGATTTAGCATTTCCTCACAAAATTCGTTAGATGCGTCATCTTTTAACGCGGTTAAAACCTCATTTGTCAAATTGTCTGTCATTCCTAACAATAATTTTGACATAACTAAATTAGGTTTTTGTTGTGCTTCTTCTCTTGTCATAATTAAATCTCCTTTTTCAATATTTTAATTTTATCATAAATTTCTTTATATTTTGTGGTTTTTAAAGTTTCGTAAAAACTTTCTTTTGTTAATCTGCCTCTTATTTCCACAACTTCTTGCTTTAAAGCAGGGCAATAATTAGAAAATTTCCCAAATGGTTTAAATCCTAGTTTTTCTTGCATATGTTTTGAACGATTGTTGAATTCGAAATATCCATTTTCCAATTTGTCCAAATTCAAAACTTCAAAAGCGAACTTTGCTCGTGCTATCCACACTTCCGTTCCATAACCTTTGCCGGTGTATGCCTCGTTTAACCAAATTCCCCCATTTCCGTGTTGCCCATTTCTTAACTCTAAACTTGTTCCACCAATAACTTTGTGTGTTTCTTTCAATTCAACCGCAAAAGCAAAATATTCATAAGTGTTTTTCAAATGTTTAGAAATATAATTAATAGAGTTTTCGGTGGTGTAGGGGAATGGCACTGTAAGGTTTTTTGCTGTTTCAAAGTTGCTTAAACCTTCCACTTGGTCTGGGACATCATCAAGTGTCCACTCTCTTAAAATTAACCTTTCAGTTTCAATGTATTTCATTGTTTTCTCCACCAATTTGTCTTTTTCTTGCTATAATAAAGTCAATAGATTTTTTTAAAATGCTTTTACCAATCACTCTTATTTCTTTATAATTTGTTTTGAGAGTGTTAAGTAGTTCTTGTTCAATATGTTGATTGAAAATATAATATCCTATAACTTTAAACATAATATAGCCATTATATTTTTCTGTTTTTACCTTTTTTATATCGTCCAAGATATTCATATCAAAATTTTCAATATCTACATTTTTACACATATTGTCTATATCTTGCATTTGTATTTCGCTTGTTGTTCCGTCCAAATATGTCGCAAAGCTTTCATCAAGCCAGCGCACTCGTTCAAGATTAAATTTGTGATATAAGCAATTATCAAAATACAAGTGGACAGTTTCGTGTAGGAGTGTATGTTCTTTATATTTCACATCTTTTTCATTTTCCACATTGACAAGTACTTGTATTTCTTTGTTGTAAAAGCAACCACTTGCCCAAGTCGGCGGTTCCTGTCCGCCAGAAATAGATTTAATGTAATTTACAAAATCATCTCTATTTGAAAAATAAGATGCTTTTAAAACTATTGAAGTGTCATCACAATTAAAAAGTTTATTTAGCGTAGTTCTACCTTGTTCGGCAATTTCTATCGCATTGACAACACAATCTTTAACTTTTTCATCATAACCAATTTCATAGTGTTTTGATTTGATTTTCAACATTTTGCCTCCAATACTATTGCTTTTTGCCAATATATAGCAAGTGATATGCCAAACCCTGCAAAGTTGGATTTTCACAAGTTGCCAAATGATATTTTGCAAAAACATCAAATTCTTCATCAGTCATCGCAAAACACTCTCTGCTTTCTTCTAAATCCAAAATGCTATCGGCAGAAACTAAATGCAATGCTTTGAAAGGCAAACCTTTAAACAACTTTTTGAAATCTGCAATTTCAAACCCTGTAAACATTTGTTCTGGGAATTGTTTAGGTTTAAAATGTTCATCAAAGTTTTCGCGGATTGTTTCTATTAGCGAACAATCTTTATCAAACCCACAACCGATAACAAAGTTATGAGCAGGAATAAAGGCAAACATTAAAATTCCACCCTTTTTGCAAACTCTTAATGCTTCTTTAATTGCGGTTATCTGGTCATCTTTGTTGTACAAGTGATAAAGTGGGCCTAAAACCAAAACCATATCAAAAGAATTGTCTTTTAACTTGGATAAATCAAGCGCATCACCCTGAAAAGCGGTTATATTCTTAATTCCTTCTGCATTTTGTTTTAAAACTTGCAAATTTTCTTGCACAAGTTCAATAGATGTAACATCATAACCCATTTTTGCAAGCGAAATAGAATATCTCCCTGTTCCTGCACCAACTTCCAAAATTTTCATACCATTTTTTAAATATTTTTGAATATAGTGCATAGTTGTAAGATATTCAAGTTGTCCGTGTCTGCTTCTAGTTAATCTGGTATCTTCATCTCGGGTAGAATACCAATCGCAAATTGCCTTTTTGTTTATATTCTTTCTCATAATTTTTCCTCGTAGATTGTGTCTATGATTAATGTTATTTTAATGATTATAAATCATTTCCCTTAATGAAAGGGTTGTGGTCGTGGCCTTCGTGTTGTTTTTGTTGTGTCTTATGGCGGTAGCGGCGAATTTCATCAACTTTTGCTAGCATTCCGCCCGCAAAATTCTCGGCAGCTGCTTCTTTTTCATATCTTGCGCGCCTTTCATCAATAATTTTTTTGTAAGTGTCTATATCTTCCATAATGTCTTTTCTTGCTTTTTCGTAATCTTTTTCAGTTACGCCCTCCGTGAAAACAAGTGCTTTGGACAATAACTCTATGTCATCTTGCAAACATTGTGCTATTGCTTCCGCTATAACTGCCATCTCTGGGCTACCTTTTACAAAATATTTTGCAGGCAAAGATTGTAAGAACTTATGTCCATTTATATTTTTTAAGTGCAATTTTAACATTTTAACCGTTAAAATTTCATCATTTAAGTCCACTCCAAGTGCTTTTAATTTTGCCAAAACTTCATCTACACCTTGTTCCCCCAAATTTCTTACATTTGTAATATTTTTTGCATCAAGTTCTGCCACCAAATCTTCAATTGTGTTATATCCTGTTCTTTTCAAGCAATTGTAAGCGCGCACGCTTAAACCCAAGTCCTCCAACTTTGTTTCTAAAATTTTTGTGTCTAAAATAATTTTTTTCATTTTTATTTTCTCCTTTTAAAATTCTTTATGTGGATTTATAATTGCCCACATATCGCAATCTTGTAATTCGCCCGTTTTATCGGTATTGTATTTTCTTAACACTCCTTCGTGTTTCATACCAACTTTTTCCATAACTCTACCGCTTTTAGGGTTTTTTACATCGTGGATAGCTTCAATTCTCACATATCCC
This sequence comes from uncultured Clostridia bacterium, assembly GCA_947630405.1. Taxonomy (GTDB): domain Bacteria; phylum Bacillota; class Clostridia; order Christensenellales; family UBA1242; genus Onthoplasma. The sequence goes on along the minus strand of CANRHL010000001.1, from coordinate 12,776 downwards.
ACATCAAATAAGTATTTTATTACTTCTTTTGCCGCTTCTGGCATTATGCCTTTTCCCCAATAATCATCACTTAATACCCAACCAAGTTCAGCTCGTAAATTGTGGTCATTGTGATTAATTACATCAATACAACCAATAACTTCGTTGTTCTCCTTCCAGATGATAGCCCAACGATAGGTTGATTTATCTTTGTATGCGGGCAATATATAGTTCAAATAATCTATTGTATCATTAACAGATTTGTGTGGATACCAAGTTAAAAACTCGGTTACTTTTTCTCTGCTACAATAATTTTCAAACATTTGTTTTGCATAATTAAGCTGAAATTTCTTTAAAATTAACCTTTCGGTTTCTATCTTTTTTGTACCTATATGTTTCATATTATTATCTCCTTAATCTTTCGGTTATTGCGTACATTTTAGCGTCATATAAAGTTCCATCTCGGCGTTGGTCATACTTTTTCAAAGTGCCTTCATATTTCATACCAATTTTTTCCATAACCCTATGGCTTGCCACATTATCCACATTTGCAAACGCCTCAATTCGTTCATATCCTAAACTTTGTAGTAATTTAACAACCGCAAGTGCTGCTTCGGTGGTATATCCTTTGCCTCGAACGGAAGGGGACATATACCAAACTAAATCCGCCATTCGTCTATCTTCATCTTGCCTATATACGCAAATTCTTCCCACCAAAGTATTACTTGCTTTTTCAATTATTCCCCAATCATAGAAATGCCTATCCTTATATTTCTTTGCTAAAACTTTCCCAATATAATCCACCGCCATTTCATAGGTGTAGTTTGATGGTATGCCCGCCAAATAATATTGCACATCTTTGTCATTAAGAAGTTCACAAAGGGATTGCGCGTCTTTTAACGCAATTTTCCTTAAAATTAACCTTTCGGTTTCAATTCTCTTTGTTCCTATGTTTTTCATAAAGTTTCCCCCTTATTGCCGATTAAAATCAATGGCACTTCCATTTCTTTTGTAAGAGATGTGTGATGGCCTTTAAATCTAGTAAATTCTTCTCCAAACAACAATAATTTATTTGTTATTCCAACCGCAATGTATTTAGGAAGAAATCTTGCATTTCGCCCAACACAATCTCCGCCAAAATAATTTTGTTTTATTAAATTCTCGGTTTTTAGCAATTTGAAATCTTCGCCATATCTTTGATTGAACAACTTTTTAAATGCGTTCTCATATCCGTCTTTTACATAAAAACCTGTTGCTCGTGGCTCGAAAACAAATGGGTGTTCTAACATTGATATAATTTCTTTGTCTTTATAAATTTCTATATAACCATCAATGCCCACTTGTCCGTGGTCAGCAGTAACCACAAGCAAAGTGTCATTAAGTTTACTTATTTTTTCAACGCCCGCATTTAATTTGTTTATAATATTGTTTGCCTCTTTTGAAGAAACGCCATAAATGTGCATTGTGTGGTCGGGGTCATCACAATAAGCATAAATGAATTGTTTATTTTTCCTTTTGCACAACTTTTCTATGCAACCAAACATTTCATCTGGCGTTGCCCAAGTGTAGCGGTTTTGCATATCATCTTTCCAAAACTCTGGCACTACAACACTAATCTCGCGGTCAGTTCTTGCTTGCTTGTAATAAGGTTTCATAGGCAAAACACTCTTTACAAATGTATTGTCTATTGGCTCTTGCGTGTAAGTATCCCTATTTAAGTAAATATCAACCACCTTATCTAGTTCGTTAAAGTACATACACCAACCAAACCAACCGTGTTCCATAGGGTATTCGTTTGTTAAAATTGATGTTGTTGCGTTCGTTGTGGTGGAAGGGAAGGTAGAAGTTAAAACTTGCTTTATATGTTTTCTTATAATTGTATCTTCTTTAAGGTTTATATTTATAGGATTTATTCCCATACCATCTAAAATTAAGAACACAACATTTTTATAATCTTTATCCAATTCCTTTTTCAAAATAGGTAGAGTGGGTTTATGATTTGGGCAGCCCAAAAATTCCGCAAGTGTTGCAGATATGTTGACTATATTGCGTTTAAAATTTGGTTTAATTAGTTTCATTTTCATAATTCACTCCTAAAAACAAAATAAAGGCACCCATTTGGTTGGTGCCTTTATTCCTTTTATAGTTTCCCAAGTGCCTTTTTAACTTGGTCTTTACCTATTTGTAAAAGTATATTTAACACCAACGCAAAAATATAATCTATCAAAACCGGTAGATTTCACATAATTTAATTGTGCGATAGGCATTAAACAGGTCATTTGTTTCTCCTTTACAAAACGCATTATAGCATAGTGAAATCAAAAAATCAATACCCTTTTTTAAAAAACTTTGAAAATTTTTCAATTTCATAAATTTAACCCCATTTATGTTATAATAACACATTTTTTAATAAAAACCTAATAATTATTATTAAATATATTTAATATAATAAATAAAAACATAAAGAAATTTTCAAAATTCATTGTTGTTTAAACGCAAATTTTTATATGGGATTGATTATTTTTATCTGCAAACCCTGTTGTTTTGCATAATCAATTGTGATTTTCGTGCCGCCTGCTTGTCCATTAAATAGGGCAATGACAAGTGATGAGTTGTTTATCATATATCTATTTCTCTCTTGCATACACCCATCAACATAGTGGTTATAAATACACCTTATCTTATCCGCTTGCTTAACTATTTTGTGGTAGCGTTCTTGCAATTCGCTAGTCCACAATTTTTCTTGCCCTTTGCAGGGGATTGCACACTCCAAAGTGATAGAAGGGTATTGTTTTTTATACTCCAATACAATTTCAGCACATATCATATCAAAACCTATTGCCATACCAGAGATAAAGTGCGTTTTGCCACTTTCTATGGCAAGCAATATTTCTCGCTTTGCTTTTTCTTTCATTTGTTGGCAGCGCAAGTCATTTTCATTAAACTTCCAAGGCAACTTTTGTGGCCTATGTCCTGTAAAGCAGCAGGTGTTTGATTTTGTCATAATTCCCCCATACAATGTTCAATTTTCAACCATTATATGATAAAATTAACCATAAGTCAAACACACAGTGTCGGTTAATCACACATTTTTGCAAAAATGGGGTCATTCCGTGCAAGTGGCAACCCCTCATATATCTATTAAAATAATTATATCAAATCAAAGGTGGTGTGTATGGATAAAATTGACTATGATGAAGTGATTAACCGCATAGGATATTTTTTGAACAGGTACAATTTAAGTGCTAGGTCGGCGAGTTTAAAGCTAGGATATTCCGAGCAATTTATGAAAAGAATATTAAATAAAAGTGTTGAATTAAAAGTCAGCACTTTGCTAGAAATTTTGGATTTGGTGGAAATAACACCACAAGATTTCTTTTATCTTGGCAAACAATATAACAAAGATGACAAGAATATGCTTGATATTTTTAACTCTCTTTCTGCTGACAGCAAGAAAACTATTGTTGAATTGGCGAAAAGATTAAAATAAATTTAATAAAGTCCTTTGTTTGTGTATGAAAAAACAATTGTCTTTTTAATAAAATGTGGTATAATTATCACGAGAGGATTGTATGCAAACAATAAGTCAATTAATTTATATTGAACCCAACAAAAATGAAGGATTTAATTTTGGTTATTTTATCAAAATTTTGCAAAACTCGGATAGCAAAAACCTTCAACTGATTGGTGAATGCAATAACTGTGGTATTGTAAATTCGGCAGAAGATGCCTATAAATTAACCTTATGGGAAATTGAATTTAACGGTTTAGTTTGCAGAAGGTAGCAATCAAAACTTGCGGCCTCTGCCATTATTATGCCTTGCTTTACGCGCCCAATGCAAGGGGAAAACAACATTTACACCCATATGTTAACTTCGCAAGCAATTAAAACATCAAAAAAAGATATTAAAAGGGTGGATAAACAATTTGCCAATATGATAGTCAATGCTAAAAAGGTTTTAACTAATCTTGGCTATCAAGTAAGCGATAAAATTATAATGACGGGGTTTTCTGCTAGTAGCAAGTTTGCACAAAGATTTGCGCTGCTTTATCCAGAAACGGTTAGTTGTGTTATAGCGGCTGGTATGAGTGCAGTTCCTTGTTTGCATGTTAAGGAATTAAAAGGACATAAGTTAAACTATCCACTTGGGGTTAACGATTATGAAAAACTTATTGGCAAATCTTTCAATGCAAATGCCTATAAGAAAATTAAGCAATATCTATTTATGGGAGATTTGGATGACAATGACCCTGTTAAATATGATGATTGCTTCACAAATGAAGAAAGACAAATTATTTGTGATATTCTTGATGAAAACATACAAAAGCGTTGGACAAAAATGGCCGATGTAATTAAAAGTTTAAAACTTAAAAATACTCATACTTATTTAATTAAAGGAGTTGCTCACTCTCCACAGGGTATGGATAAGATTTTAAATGAACAATTGCACGAAATTATAGGCGAAAAACAAGAAGTTAACAAAAACATATAAAAATATTATTGGAGTAAAAATGAAAGATTACGCTAACAATGAAATAAAGATAAATGGTTGTTACGGCTGTGCTTATGCAAAACATAAATTCTCTATTCCGTGCGGTATGGTGTATGAAAACGAGTATTTAACAATTTCGCAAGATTGGGAGTTGCCCATAAATGGTTGGATTGTTATTTGTCCTAAACGCCATATAGAAAAGTTTGACGAATTGACAGATGAAGAACGAAATATTGTATTTAAGTTTGTTGGGCTAACAACCAAATATTTGAAACAAATTGGAATTAGCGAGTATTTCTCGGTTGAAATGGAAGAAAGAAAAAACATACATTTTCACATTTCAATAATACCAAAGCACTCGTGGATGAAAGAAATTTCTAGTAGTTGGATGGACAATATTGGTGCTTTTACGGATTATGCAAAAGCAAATTTAAGAACGAAAAAGAATTTTAAGGACATAGAAACAACTGTTAAGAAGTTGTCAAAATTGTTAAAAAATGAAAAATAATTTAAAGATTAGGAGTGTTTCAAATGACAAAAAACGAAATTGTTGTTAAGGGAATAAATGTTAGATATACCAACATCAATAATGATGATTATATTTGTTTAACAGATATGGCAAAAGCAAAAAACCCAGAGCATTCTGGTTTAGTTATAATCCATTGGTTAAGGAATTTTTCTACAATTCAATATTTGGGCTTGTGGGAAACTTTACATAATCCAAATTTTAAAGTTACCGAATTCGGTAACATTAAAAATCAAGCAGGTGAAAATGCTTTTGTTTTAACTGCACAAGAATGGGCTGAAAAAACCAACGCAATAGGTTTAATTTCTAAAAGTGGTAGGTATGGCGGAACTTACGCCCATAGAGATATTGCACTAAAATTTGCTAGTTGGATTTCAGTTGAATTTGAATTGTACTTAAATATGGAATTCCAACGCTTAAAGGCGGCCGAGCAAAAGGAATTGGAGTGGAACGCCAAGAGAGAGCTTGCAAAATTAAATTATCATATACATACTGACGCCATTAAAGAAAATTTGATAGTGCCAACCCTTACAAAAACGCAAATAAACTTTGTTTATGCCAACGAAGCAGATGTTTTAAATGTTGCCCTGTTTGGCAAAACTGCAAGTGAGTGGAAGAGTGAAAACCCAACCTTAAAAGGCAATATAAGAGATTATGCTAACATTGAACAATTGCTTGTTATTGCCAATATGGAGAGTTATAACGCAATTTTAATTGAGCAAAAAGTCCCACAAAGTGAAAGAATTGTGCAATTAAACAATATGGCAAAATCCCAACTTCGAGTAATAAGTCAAACTAGCAATAAATTTTTGTTGGAAGATAAAAAATAGAATTTGTATTTTAAAAAGCAACAAAACTGCAAAATTTTTGCAATAATGTTGTTTTTTCTTTGAAACTTCTTTATTTTGTTGTATAATGATTTTTGTCTTAAAAAGATTAAAAATTAAAACTAAAATACAATTTAGCGGAGGGATTATGCCATCAAACAAGGAATATCTTAATTTCATTTTAGAGCAGCTTTCGGGCTTAAAGGAAATAACATACAAACCAATGATGGGTGAATTTCTAATTTACTATCGTGGTAAACTTGTCGGTGGTATCTACGATGATAGATTGCTCGTAAAACCTGTGAAATCCGCTTTATCCTATTTGCCCCAAGCAGAGTATGCATTGCCATATGAGGGTGCAAAGGAAATGTTGCTTGTGGACAATGTAGATGATAAGGATTTTTTGACAGGTTTATTTGAAGCAATGTATGATGACCTGCCAACGCCAAAAATGAAAAAGCGGTAGATTTCAAATTTGATGCTTTCCTATTTTAGCAAATACGAAAAATAGGTGTTTATAATTTTGTTACGAAAAAATGCAGCAAAAATGCAAAATTTTTGCAAAAGTGCCGTTTTTTGCTTGTAAATTATCATTTTTTAATGTATAATATTTTTTAGTTTAATAGTAGAACAAATAAATCAATAGTTGTTCTTATTCATAGATATTTCGTGCATCCATATCAGTTGGGATTAACCGATATGAAGTGGTAAAAAACACTATAAAATAGGCGTTTTTTGTGAAAACTACGGAACCAAAGGTCGGGGGTTCGAATCCCTCTGGACGCACCACATCGTCGCAAACGGCACTTTTGCTAGTCCGCAAAGTGTTGCGAACATAAGCCCAAGTTTGTTTGCTCCTCTACTTTTAACGAGCACGTTGTTAACTCGTTAAAAGTTTTTTATTTAGCAATCTGCCACTTCTATGAAAGGGACACTTTTCCCCTTTCATTACTTTTCCTTTTAAAAGGCCTGTTGAGTTTGTACTTTTATTTAACTTTCAATTCAATTAGGATGGTATGGCTTTAACTTGTGAAAGTTTTTTTATTTTGGTGGCGGAGTGTGTTTAAATATGTTTTGGTTGGGCAACATTTGTTTGGAGGTTTTATGAAAAAAATGATTACAACAAAAGATTTAATGGCGCTTAACGAGTTAATGACCTTTGAAAATTGGATGGCCACAAAAATGAAATTTTGTGAGCAGGCAGTAACTGAAAAGCCGCTAAAAGCCATGTTTAAAGAGATGGCAACAAAACATCTTGAAAACCATAGCAAATTGCTCGCATATTTAAATGCAAATTCAAGCGAAGGAGGTAACAAATAATGGAATTTAACACACAAAACACCTTGCAAGATGCACTTATTGCGCACAAATTTCTTATTCACATGTATTGCCAATACGGGATTGAGTGCAGCAATGAAAATTTGCGCGCCTTATTTAGCGAAAATGAAAAAGTTGCCATGCAACACGACCTTAAACTCTTTAAAATTATGAACGAAAAAGGTTTTTACCCAACCACTCCTGCCCCCGCAAAAGAGGTTAAGCAAACACTTAAAATGCACACCGACATGCAAAATACGCTAGAAAAAAATTTGAAAACAACCACAAAAAAATAAAGGTGCAACTCTTAAAAATTGTGCAACAAAACTTATTCAAAAACACAAGTTGTTAGTTCAAAAAATAAAACACGGGTTGCCCGTGTTTTAATTTGTCATGTTGAGTGTAGCCGAAACTCTCAACTTTGAATTTAATCGAAACTTTTAATTAAGTCGCCAATAACATCGTGCACAAGGTTTGGATCCTCAATATCTAAAAAGAACCACTCTTTAAAGCCGGGATATGGCACTTTCTTTTCGGTTAGATATTTGCTTGTTATGTCGTTAATTTTAACATAGCACATGTTATCGATAGTTAGGATTAATGTGTTTTTCCTATACTGAATTATATACTCGCCAAACATGTGTTTAACATCGAGGTTGTTGAACTCGTGCAGTTGGTCCATAATAAACATAAAATAATCTTTTTTAGTTGCCATTTTAAACCCCATATTTTTTTGGCTTGTACACTGGGTAAAGTTTATAATAATACTCTTGCAACCAAGCGTTAAATTCTGCCTCAAGTTTATCAAGTGCCTTCATAGCAAGGTCAAATTCTTCTTGCGTTGCGGGCTCTTTTGCAGCACTTATTTTGCTTTTTATTGACTGATATTTATTGTAAGCGTGCGCAGCAAACTCTAAACCTTTTTTGTTGCGTTTTTCAAGTTGATTTGTTATTTCGGTTTGCAAGTTTTTATCATAAACATGTTTAAATTTATCCAATAAATCTAGTTTTCTTTCTTTAAAAATTGCTGAATAATTTTTCATTTTTTCTCCTTAATTTGTGATGCAAGTTTAACATAAGAACTAACATTTGTCAATAGAAAAACAAAATAATATTGACAAGCCGCCCTTTTTGGTGGTATAATTCTATTGAATAATCAACTAATTTAAATTGATGTTTAAAAGGGAATTTATGAAGTTTGAAACAATTGTGGCACTTGCAACTCCGCCGGGAAATAGCGGGGTGGCAGTTATACGAATTAGCGGGGAAAAATCTAAAGAAATTTTACAAAAATTGATACGCGAAAATTTGGATTTTGAGCCAAGAAAAATGTATTTAAAAAATGTGCATATAAAAAATTACACCGACCGTTGTTTGGTGGTTTTCTTTGCTGCCCCATTTAGTTACACGGGCGAAGATGTTGCCGAAATTCAGGCGCACGGCGGCTATTTTTTAGCACAAAGCATTGTGGATGAAGCCATAAGTTTGGGTTGCAAGCCGGCAAGCCCGGGCGAGTTTTCGCGCCGTGCATTTTTAAACGGGAAAATGAGCCTCGACCAAGCCGAAGGCATTATGGATTTAATTAATGCGGAAACAGATATGCAAGCCAGCATGGGCAGCAATTTACTTCAGGGCGAACTGAAAAACGGAATTATAAAATATCAAAATATTTTAACCGAAATTTTGGCAGAAATTGAAGCCAAACTCGACTACCCCGAATATGAATTTAGCGCAAGCGAAACAAGCAATATTTTAGACAAATTAAAGAGCGTTAAAACCGCCCTTTCCGCCCTTGTTAGCGATAGCACTGGGCAGGTTATTAAAAACGGAATTAGGGTGGCAATTGTTGGTGCACCAAATGTGGGGAAATCTAGTCTACTTAATGCAATGACAAAATCCAATAAAGCGATTGTAACCAACATTGCCGGCACCACGCGTGACGTGATTGAAGCGGAATATGTGTATAACGGAATTATTTTTAGATTATTTGACACCGCTGGCATTCACATAGCAACTGACGAGGTTGAAAAAATAGGAATTGACCGCGCAATTAAAACAATTGACGAGTGCGATATTGTTTTAAAATTGAGCGAACCCAATAAGCCTTGCACCGTTGAAACCAACAAACCTTTTATTGACGTTTTAAATAAGACGGACTTAATAGATAATTCAGAACAAATCGGGGCCCCCGTTAAAAACTCGCTTTTTAATGGGGAATTTCAAAGTGGGGCGACGATTCAAATTAGCGCACTCAAAGGGCAAAACATTGACGAATTAAAAGAATTAATTTTTAAATTAACAGTTGGCAACAAAATTGATGCTAACAAATTTTATTTGACAAATGCGCGCCACATTGATTGCGTTAAAACGGCAATTTTACACATTGAAAATGCAATTAAAATATTTAATAATTCAACTATGGATATTATTTCAAGCGAAATTAAATTGGCATGGCTCTCACTTGGCGAAATTTCAGGAACGACAAGCAATGAAGAAATTGTGGATAAAATTTTTAGTAAGTTTTGCCTAGGTAAATAACTATAATATTAATTGCAGGATTTGAAGGGAAAAATAATTCAAGCAACATTGTTTTAAACAAATTAAAAAATAAAAATATAAAAAATATTGAATTTTTATATTTAAAAAACAACAAACAAAAATCAGTTGACCAGATTGCTGAAAAATTGAACACCGGATTTTACGAAAAAATAATTTTGTTAGGTCAAAAGCCCAAAATTAAAGGAAAAATAAGTGTAGAAACACAAGCAAAACAAGACAACAAAATTTTATTTACAAATTTTAATTTAGAAAATTTTAAATCATATTTAATTAAAAACAAAATTAATTTTTATTTATCCAAAAATTGTGGAAATTCTTATTGTAATAATATTTATTTTTTTGCGTTAGATTATATTTTAAAAAATAATATTTTATCGCAAGTGGTTTTTATTCATTTGCCCTATTTGGCAAACAAAGGTTTATTGCAATTTTAAAACAAAAATATTTTTTATAAATTTGTTTAAATTAAAATCAATTTTTCATGTTTAATTACAAATTAAATTTATTTAACATCGAAAAACAAAAAAATATTAAAAAATTTAAAAATTTTATTGAAATTATTTCAAATTGTGATATAATACTTTCATGTTGAAAAACGTGGTTGAAAATTTTGATGCAATTGTAATTGGCAGCGGGCATGCCGGCAGTGAAGCCTGCTTGGCTCTTTCGCGCCTTAACAAAAAAACTCTTTTAACCACGTTGAATTTGGATAGCATTGCCTTTCTTGCTTGCAACCCTTCCATTGGCGGCACGGCCAAGGGGCAGTTGGCGGGCGAAGTTGATGCCCTTGGTGGCGAAATGGGTGTTAATGCAGATAAATCCATGTTGCAACTAAGAATGCTAAATTCGGGCAAAGGGCCGGCGGTGCAATCGCTGCGCGCGCAGGTTGATAAAATTAGTTATCATAATGAAATGAAGCATACACTTGAACGCCAAAAAAATTTGGACATTTTGCAGTGCGAAATTGCTGAAATTTTGGTTGAAAACAATAAAGTTGTTGGCGTTAGAACCACAATGGGCGAAGTGTATTCTTGTTCGGCTGTGGTGGTGGCAACGGGAGTTTATTTAAATAGCAAAATTATTATTGGCGATTTCACAAAAAAAACTGGTCCAAACGGCTATGAGCCAAGCACCGAACTCACAAAATCGCTTATTGATTTGGGCATAACTGTGCGCCGCTTTAAAACGGGAACGCCGGCGCGTGTGGACGGAAAATCAATTGACTACTCCAAGTTTGAAATTCAGCCGGGCGATGAACTCAACACGAGTTTTTCTGCCCTAAACAAAAGGGTTAAAAATGCGCTGCCTTGCTATTTGGGTTACACCAGCACCGCAATGCACGATTTAATCCGGGCAAGCATTTCGCGTGCGCCGCTTTATTCTGGCAAAATTCATGGCATAGGGCCAAGATACTGCCCCAGCATTGAAGATAAGGTTATGCGATTTGCTGATAAAGATAGGCATCAACTTTTCTTAGAGCCGGAAAGCGCGCTGACCGACGAAGTTTATGTGCAAGGGATTTCAAGCAGCATGCCAACTGATGTGCAGCGCAAAATGTATCGCCTAATTCCCGGCTTTGAACATGTGAAAATTATGCGCTACGCATACGCCATTGAATACGATTGTATTGATGCGCTTGAACTTAAAAACAATTTGGAAAGTAAAAAGATAAACGGCCTGTTTTTTGCCGGGCAAATTAACGGCACAAGCGGTTATGAAGAGGCCGCTGCGCAAGGCATCATGGCGGGCATAAACGCAAGCAGATTTTTGGATAATTTGCCGCCAATTGTTTTGGGACGCGACCAAGCATATATCGGCGTTTTAATTGACGATTTAACCACAAAAGAAATTACCGAGCCGTATAGGATGATGACTTCGCGCGCCGAATATCGCTTAATTTTGAGGCAAGATAATTGCGATATAAGGCTCACACAACTCGGGCGCGATATTGGGTTGGTTGATGAAAAGCGTTACCGCATTTTTAAAAAGAAATTAAAGCAAATTAGCAAAGTTAATAACGCACTTAATGAAATGAAAAATCCATTAAGTTTAAAACCGCTTTTTGAAAGGAAAAATGAAAGCCAACTAAAATCCGGCATAACATTAAGGGATGCAATTAAGCGCAACAACATTACAATTTTTGATATTAAAGACGAATTTAATTTATTTAAAAATATACCGAACAATGTGCTTGAATATGTGAACACCGAAATTAAATATGAAGGATACATTAAACAAGAAAATGAACAGATTGAAAAAAATAGGCAGGCGGAAAATTTAAAATTGCCAGACATAGATTACGATGAAATTTCGGGCCTTAGAATTGAAGCACAACAAAAACTTAATAAATTTAAACCAGGCACTCTTGGCCAAGCCAAACGCATAGACGGCGTTAGCCCAAGCGACATTAGTGTGCTGCTAGTTTATTTAAAATTAAAAGGAATAATTTAATTCCTTTTTTATTTTTGCTTATTTATCTTTATTTTTTATTTTTTATATTTTTCAGTGACATATTTGCTCATTTTTGTGTTGCTCTTTTTTTGCGTTTTATTTTTAATTAAATCACATTTTTAATTTTTTATTTTAGTTTTTTATTTTTTGTTTTTATATTTTGACTTTTTATTTATTTTTATTATAATAATTTTATGAATATAAAAAATTTACAACAACAAATTGAAAATTCAAACGAATTTCAAATTTATTATAAGGAACTTATTGAATATAATAATAAGGTTAATTTAACTGCGATTACCGAAAAAAACGAAGTGTATTTAAAGCATTTTTTAGATAGCGTTTTGCCAATTGACGAAATAAAGAACGGTGCAACAGTTGTTGATGTTGGCACGGGCGCGGGTTTTCCCGGATTACCAATAAAAATTTTAAGGCCGGATGTTGATTTAACACTTGTTGATAGCCTTAATAAACGCGTGAATTTTTTAAATTTGATTGTTGAAAAATTGCAACTAAAAAATGTTAAAACCGCACACGCTCGCGCAGAAGATTTTTGCAAGTTGAATCGCGAAAAATTTGATGTTGCCGTTGCCCGCGCAGTTGCAAAACTAAACACACTACTAG